>NZ_JBFBAH010000006.1:0-276829 GCF_040682115.1 Streptomyces sp. NPDC051364
GCACGCTTGTACTGGACGTACCAGGGTGCTGCGACAACGCGGCGAGGCGCCGTGCCGGGCGGCGCGGGGGCGTGCCCCACTTCCCCGAGACCGCTCAGCGTGCACGGCTGTCTCGGCTGGTGATCACGCGGAGACGGCCGGCGAGTTCCTCGCGAGGATGGTCGGCGGTGATCCGGGAGAGACAGTGCGTCAGACGCCGGCGGCGGAAGAGATGTCGCCGTTCGCGGGGGCGGAGAGCGGCGGTTCGTGGGGGGACGCTCCCGGGCCCGTGCGGGCCGAGCAGATCATGCCGAGGATCGGCCTTGCGGCCGAGACCGCGAAGATCGAGGGGGCACGCGCGAAGCAACTCGCCCCGAACCTCGATCCATCGCGTGAGTTCTGATCACGGGTGTCGGGCGGGTTCGAGTGGTCTTTCGGGTGCGGGCAGCACGGTGTGCCGGGCGGCCGTCCGGTGCGGGTTCTCCGATGTCTTTCGGGTCGTGGGCGGGCAGGGCGGTCGCGCGGGTCAGCTGAGCATGCGCTGCCCGAGTACACGGCTGCACCCTCACCTGAGCAGCGGTCGCAGGTCGTGGGTCCAGGCGTCGCGGGCCTGGCGCCAGGTGGGGGTGCAGCCGCGGGTGCGGTCGGCCAGGTCGGGGTGGCGCTCGGGGGCCGCGCCGTGGAGCAGGCAGAGGTGGGCGGCGGCCCGGGCGGCGGGCGGTGCGTGCTCGTCGCGGCCGGGGCCGGGGTCCGCGGGCGTACGGGCGTAGGCCTCGGCGGCGGTGCGGAGCGCCCGTTCGCCGTCCGGGCCCTGGCGGATCAGCATCAGCGCGGCGAAGCGGTCGGCGGCGTCCTCCTCGGCGCGGTCCCCGCCGACCGGCAGGTCGAGCGCGTCGACGAGGGCGTGGCCGGCCTCGTGGTACAGCGTCTCGGTCATCACGTCGGCCACTTCCTCGTCCGTCGTGACGAGCTCCCGTTCCTCCGCCAGGTCGTCGTAGCAGAGCTCGATCCGCCGGGTGTCGGGGTCGTAGCCGGAGCCCTCCCCGGCGCACGAGCGGGCGAGGACGGTGACCGCGTACGGGAGGTCGAGGTAGGCGTTGAGGGCGTCGGCCGCCCGCTCCGGCAGTCGCCGCTCGCGCAGGAAGCGGGCGTGGGCGGCATCGGCCGCCGCCGGCTCCTCGTAGCGCGGTACGAATCCGCGCGGCGCGGCCTCGGGTCGTGCGTCGCAGCCGGCGGAGGCGAGGAGTACGGACACGCACAGTACGAGGGTCTTCCACCGTCGGCTCATCCGCCCAGCCTAGAACGTACATATATGCGCGCGAGCGACCGAACTTGGACCAACTCCCTCTGATCTAGCTCAAGTTCCCTCGCGCTCGCGGCAGTCCCGGCGGACACTTGGGGCACGTTGCCGGAGCTCTCTTGAGGGGGATTGCCGATGCGGGACAGCCATCGCGGTGAGGCCGAGCGGCTGTTGGAGCGGGCCGTGGACGAGGAAGTCCAGCGGGCTGCCGGGACGGGGCAACCGGTCGACAAGGCGGCGCTGCTGGCGCGCGGCCTGGAGGCGCTGGACGCGCTCGCGGCGAGCGCCGTCGAGGAGTACGAGGCGTACGTACGGGCCCTGGACGAGGCGGCGGCCGGGGACGAGTCCCTCGGCGAGGCCTTCCGGCGCGGGAACACCTCGACGGCTCTGCTCGTGACGGCGGTTGCGGCGGCCGCGGCCGTCGGGGCCGACCTGTCGCTCGGCGTGGCGGCGGGCACCGCGCTGACCGCCGGGGCCGTCACCGGCATCGCGGGGGCGGCGGCCACGGTGGCCAAGGTGACCGCCCTGCACCTGCCCGCCGCGAACCGCCGGGCCGGGGTGCGCGGCCGCCCCGGCGGGCCGGAGCAGCTGAGGCTCCAGTGGCTGACGGCGCTGGAGGTGCGCGGGATCCGTCCGTTCCTGGAGCAGCAGCGCGCGGTGGCCGCCGCGGCGCGGGTGCCCCGGCAGCCCTCCCGGCCGGCGGCTGCGTCGCTGCGCGGGACCGACCGCAGCGCGGAGGCCCGGCGGCGCAGCGTGCTGGAGCAGTCTTTCGGCCAACTCCCGCAGTCCGGGACCCTGTTCTCGGGCCGGCGGGCGGAGCTGACGCGGATCGCGCAGTGGGTGCAGGCGGCCCGGGCCAGTACGGAGACCCGCCCGGTGGTCGTGGTGCTGCACGGGGAGCCGGGCGTGGGCCGCACGGCCTTGGCGCTGCGGGCGGCGGACGCGCTGCGGGACCAGTTCCGCGGCGCCTGCGTGGTGGACCTGCGGGGCGGCTCGCTCAGCGGGGAGGCGCCGCTGTCGACCCGGGAGGCGCTGCTGCACCTGCTGAACCGGCTGGGCGCACCGCGCGAGCAGCTGCTGTTCCGCGAGGGGTTCTCTGCGGAGCAGCAGGTACGGCGCCTGGGTGAGCTGTACCACCAGCACCTCCAGGGGCTGCCGGTGACGGTGCTGCTGGACGACGCCGTGGATGCGGCGCAGGTGCGGATGCTGGTGCCGGAGCGGTCGGAGAGCCTGGTGCTGGTGACGGCGCGCGAGCCGCTGGAGCTGCCGGACCTGGCGGCGTGGGTGCATCAGCTGCCGGTGGAGCGGCTGTCGGAGCCGGAGGGCGCGGAGCTGGTGCGCGCCGGTGCGGAGGCGGCCTGCGGGGCCGCGTACGAGGAGGAGGCCGTGCGGGGGCTGTTCGCGCTCGGCGGCGGACTCCCGCTGGCCCTGCGCGTCCTGGCCCCGCTGGGGCCGGCGCCGGAGGAAGGTCCGGCCGCCGGTACGGACGGCCCCGCGGGCGCCGATGCGCTCGAGGGCGCCCTCGGGCTGGCCTACGTACGGCTGCCCGAGGAGCGGCGTCGGCTGCTGCGGCGGCTCACGCTGGCCGGGCGTGCCTCGCTCGGCCCGTCGGCCGCGGCGGCGCTGATCGACGCGGACCAGGCGGCGGCCGGGCGGCTGCTGCGCGAGCTGGCGCAGGCGGGCCTGCTGGACCCCGTACGCGGGGAGCGGTTCCGGATGCACGACGCGGTGCGCTCGTACGCGGCGGCTCGGCTCGCGGCGGACGAGGACCGGGCCGAGGCCTCGGCGGCGCACGGCCGGCTGATCCGGAACTACGCGCAGCTCGCGGACTCGGTGATCCGGATGGTCGACGGGAAGATGTCGACCCGGGCGAACCACTTCGGCGGGCACGGCTTCGCCTCGCTGGACGCGGCGCTGCGCTGGCTGGACGACGAGTCCAGCTTCATCACGGCCGCGCTGCGGCACTCGCAGGACGTGGACCAGCAGGCGGTGCTGGACCTGCTGGGCGCGCTGTGCGACTTCTGCCTGCTGCGCGGGGACCTGTACCGGCTCGGCGAGATCAACGAGCTGACGCAGGCGGTGGAGGCCGCCCGCCAGGGCGAGCCCGGCCAGGGGCGGATGGTCCGCTCGGTGCAGTGGCGTACGGGTATCGCGGCGCGCCAGCTCGGCGAGCTGGACAAGGCCCGCACCACGCTGACCTCGGTGGTCGACCAGTACATCGAGGCGCAGCAGGACGCGGGCGCGGGCATGGCGCTGATCTCGCTCGGCATCACCCTGCACCACCAGGGGCAGCTGCCGGAGGCTGCGGCCCGTATCCGCGAGGCGCTGGTGCTCCAGGAGCCGGACAAGCTGGCCGGCGACCGGGCGTGGGGGTTGCACGCGCTGGCGGCGGTGGAGCGGGACCGGGCGCACCTGGCGGAGGCGATGCAGCTGCTGGAGCAGTCGCTGGCCCTGCACCGGGAGAGCGAGAGCGTGCACGGCGAGGCCTGGGCGCACTTCCAGCTGGGGCAGGTGTACCTGCGGCTCGGCGACGTTCCGCGGGCGGAGGCGGAGCTGAAGCTCGCCCTCGAGCTGTACGGGCGTACGCGCGACGAGCGTGGTCAGGCCTGGGCACTGACCCAGCTGGGCCGGGCCCGGGTGGTGGACGGGGATCCGGGACCGGCGGTGGAGCGGCTGCGCGAGGCGCTGGCCCGGCACCGGGAGCAGGAGGACGCGCGCGGGGAGGCGTGGACGCTGTACTACCTCGGGCAGGCGCTGGAGGAGGGCGGCGAGCGCGACCAGTCGGTACGGGAGCTGGAGCGGGCCCGGACGATGTTCTCGCGGATGCGCGACGTGTACGGGCTGGCCCACGCCCGGCACCACTCGGGCCGGGTGACGCGCGACCAGCGGGCGGCGCAAACGGGGAACCTGAAGAACTCCGGGTTCGCGCGGCAGCTGCTGGTGGATGCGCGGGCGGACTTCCGGCGGATCGGGCTGGCGCACGGGGAGGCGTGGACCTGCCTGGAGCTGGCGGTGGTGGACGCGGGCAACGGCCGGGCGTCGCAGGCGCTGGGCCTGTGCGAGGAGGCGGCCCGGCTGTTCATCTCGTACGGGGACCGGCGCGGGGAGGACTGGGCCCGGTTCCTGCGCTGCACGCTGCTGCCGTACGCGCTCCCGGGCGCGGGCGTGGACGAGGCCCGGGCGGAGCTGGCGCGGCTGGCCGCGGCGCCGCATCCGATGCGGGACGGGCGTCTGGAGGACAGCCTGGACACCTATGCGGTGGTGCTGGGGCGAGGTGTGGACCCGGCGGAGGGCTGGCAGGCGTGGCGTCTCGCGCTGGTCCCGAACCTGCACTCGCGGGAGATCATGGGCGTCCCGATGCCACCGGCCTAGCCGCGGCCTAGCCGGCCGTATGACCGCGTACCGCATCAGCCGTACGGCCCGGTGGGCCGAAGACCGCCGACCGCGGTACAGCCCCGCCCGTCGCAGGACTGCCTGGCGGCCGTACGGCCCGACCGCAGACACGCGCAGTCGCCGCCCCGCCCGCGCAGCGGGAGGGCGGCGGCGCACAGCCCGGAGGACGGCTCCCTACGGAGCCTGGTCCGCGGCGGGGGCGGCGGCGGGCGCCGCTCCGGCCTCCGGGGCCTCCTTGAAGTCGACCTTGCCCATGTGGCGGCTCATCGACTTCATCAGGCCCCACACCGCGAGGGCGAGGGCCGCGAACACGATGAAGCCCAGGACTCCGGGGGTCACCTTGTTCTTGTCGAAGGTGTCACCCGCCAGCGGAAGGAGCTCGGTCAGTGCTGCCTGCGTAGCGCTCATAGCAAGGCATTCTCCCGGATGCCCGCGAAGAGGTCGGACTCGGGGAGGGAAGTGTCGACGAGCGACTTCGCGAGCTCGTACTCCTCCGTGGGCCAGACCTCCTTCTGGATCTCCATCGGCACGCGGAACCAGCCGCCGTCCGGGTCGATCTGCGTGGCGTGCGCGATGAGCGCCTTGTCGCGGATCTCGAAGAACTCGGCGCACGGCACGTGCGTGGTCAGCGTCCGCTCGGTGCGCTCGAACTCCTTCCAGCGCTCCAGCCACTCCCCGTAGGGGGACTCCATGCCGCGCGAGAGCAGCGCCTCGTGCAGGGCGATGGTGCGCGGCTTGTTGAAGCCCTGGTTGTAGTAGAGCTTCTGCGGCTGGTACGCCGGGCCGAACTCGGCCTCCGGGTACTTCTCGGTGTCGGCCGCGCCCTCGAAAGCCACCATCGAGATCTTGTGGGTCATGATGTGGTCGGGGTGCGGGTAGCCGCCGTTCTCGTCGTACGTGGTGATGACCTGCGGCCGGAACTCGCGGATCTTCTTCACGAGGCGGCCGGCCGCCTCGTCCACGTCCTCCAGGGCGAAGCAGCCCTCGGGCAGCGGGGGCAGCGGGTCGCCCTCCGGGAGGCCGGAGTCGACGTAGCCCAGCCACTCCTGCTCGATGCCGAGGATCTGGCGCGCCTCGTCCATCTCCTTGGCGCGGACCTCGTGGATGTTCTCCTCGATGTATTTGTCACCCTGGAGCTTGGGGTTGAGGATCGAGCCGCGCTCGCCCCCCGTACAGGTCACCACCAGCACGGGAACCCCCTCGGACACGTACTTGGCCATGGTGGCCGCGCCCTTGCTCGACTCGTCGTCGGGGTGGGCATGGACGGCCATCAGTCGAAGCTGCTCGGTCAAGACAGGATCCTCTTTAAGTCGTCAGGGGCATCGCCTCTTATAGTGACCGAATCGGGGGGTGGAAAAATTCCGGGGCTGCCCCTGGGATGCTGGAGTCCGGCCCTCCCGAAAGGAACGATCGATGAGTGCGGTGCGCGAGGAGCTGCCCGAGGGTCGCTACGGGCGGTCGGCGGACGAGCGTGCGGACCGGAAGCTCAAGATCGTCGGGTCGGTGCTGGGCGTCGGCCTGCTGGCCCTGGTGGGCTGGATCGGCTGGGACTACGTCGCCGGCCAGAGCGTCAGCGCCGAGGTGATCAAGTTCCAGGTGGTCTCGGACACCGAGGTGAAGGTGCACCTGGAGGTGCGCAAGGATGCCTCGGTCACCGGGGTGTGCACGCTGAGCTCCCAGAACAAGGAGCACGCCGAGGTCGGCCGCGCCGACTTCACCTTCGGGCAGAAGGACACGCGCGTGGACGAGATGCTCTCTCTGAAGACCACCGGCCGCGCGACGATGATCGAACTGGTGGGCTGCCAGGCAGCGGCGGGCACCACGCCCGCGGCAGACTGAGCTCTTTCCTGCTCACGGGCCCGATGACACACTTCATACACATGGTGTCCTCCCCCTTTTCTTCCCGAATTGTTAGGCTCGTGGTTTCGCCCGCCGCTGGCGGCTTTGAAGTCCCCTGTACCGACGAGGAGCACCCGTGACCCAGACGAGCGAGAGCGTCACCTGGCTGACCCAGGCGGCGTACGACCAGCTGAAGGCCGAGCTGGACTACCTCTCTGGTCCCGCACGCACGGAGATCGCCACCAAGATCGCAGCCGCCCGCGAGGAGGGCGACCTGCGCGAGAACGGCGGTTACCACGCGGCCAAGGAGGAGCAGGGCAAGCAGGAGCTCCGCGTCCGCCAGCTGACGCAGCTCCTCGAGAACGCAAAGGTCGGCACCGCGCCCGCCTCCGACGGCGAGGTCGCGCCCGGCACGGTCGTCACCATCGCCTTCGACGGCGACGAGGACGACACGATGTCCTTCCTGCTCGCCTCGCGCGAGTACGCGTCCGGGGACTTCGAGACCTACTCCCCGCAGTCCCCGCTGGGCACCGGTGTGATGGGCAAGAAGATCGGCGAGGAAGCCGAGTACGAGCTGCCGAACGGCAAGAAGGCCGCCGTCAAGATCCTCGACGTCAAGCCCTTCACCGGCTGATCACCCCACGACATCAGAAAGCCCCCGCCGGAGCGATCCGGCGGGGGCTTTCCCGTGTCGTGAGACCTACGCGGCCGCCGAGCGGTACTTGCGGACCGAGAGGGTCCGGAAGACCGCGATGATCAGTACGGACCACAGGACGGACGCGAGCACCGGGTGCTGCATCGGCCAGGCCGCCGGTGCCTCGTACCCCGGCGGGAAGTTGCCGAAC
This sequence comes from Streptomyces sp. NPDC051364, assembly GCF_040682115.1. NCBI lineage: Bacteria > Bacillati > Actinomycetota > Actinomycetes > Kitasatosporales > Streptomycetaceae > Streptomyces > Streptomyces sp. NPDC051364. The sequence continues at coordinate 7,357 of NZ_JBFBAH010000006.1, forward strand.
AGCCCGCGGGCCGCCTGGACGGTCGCGCTGAAGGGGTTCCACTCGGCGATGGTCCGCAGGAAGGTCGGCATGTTGTCGGAGGGGACGAAGGCGTTCGAGATGAACGTCAGCGGGAAGAGCCAGATCAGCCCGCCCGAGGTGGCCGCCTCCGGGGCCCGGCCGTTCGGGGGACTTACGCTATCGCGTTATATCGCGTGCCGCTATGGGGCTGCGGGCCGTTCCCCGGGAACCGGTCGGCTCGGCTCAGGTCGGCTCGGCTCAGCCCATGACCGTGTACCCGGCCGCGTGCAGCGAACGCGCGACCTCAGTGCAGTGCTCCGGGCCCTTCGTCTCCAGGTGCAGTTCCACCTCCACCTCGGTGAGCCCCAGCCGCGGGTCGGTCCGTACGTGGCTCACGTCCAACACGTTCGCATCCACCACTGACAACACCCCCAGGAGACCGGCCAGCGCCCCCGGCCGGTCGGCCACGCGCAGCCGCAGCGAGAGGTAGCGGCCCGCCGCCGCCATGCCGTGCCGCAGGATCCGCTGGAGCAGCAGCGGGTCGATGTTTCCGCCGGACAGGACCGCGACCACCGGGCCGCCGCCGTACAGCTCGGGCCTGCTCAGCAGGGCGGCCACCGGGCTGCACCCGGCGGGCTCGACGACGAGCTTGGCACGCTCCAGGCAGAGCAGCAGGGCGCTGGAGAGGGCGTCCTCGGAGACCGTGCGGACGCCGTCGAGGAGGTCCGCGATGATGTTGAAGGGGATGTCGCCGGGGCGGCCGACCTTGATGCCGTCCGCCATCGTGACCGGGTTGTCGATCGAGACCGGGTGCCCGACCCGCAGCGAGGGCGGGTAGGCGGCGGCGCCCTCCGCCTGGACCCCGATCACCTTGACGTCCGGCCGCAGCGCCTTCACCGCGACCGCGATGCCCGCCGCGAGGCCGCCGCCGCCGATGCCGACGAGGATCGTCCGCACCTCCGGGCACTGCTCGAGGATCTCCAGGCCGACCGTGCCCTGGCCCGCGATGATGTCGCGGTGGTCGAACGGGTGGATGAACACCGCCCCGGTGCGGTCCGCGTACTCCTGGGCCGCCGCCAGGGTCTCGTCGACGACCTGCCCGGACATCCGCACCTCGGCGCCGTACTCCTGCGTGGCCGCCACCTTCGGCAGCGGCGCCCCCACCGGCATGAACACCGTCGAGCGGACGCCGAGGAGGGAGGAGGCCAGGGCCACGCCCTGCGCGTGGTTGCCGGCGCTGGCCGCGACGACGCCGGCGGCCCGCTGCTCGGGGCGCAGGCCCGAGATGCGCACGTACGCACCGCGCAGCTTGAAGGAGCCGGTCCGCTGGAGGTTCTCGCACTTGAAGTGGACCGGGGAGCCGGTGAGGGCGGTCAGGTGCCGGCTGCCTTCCATCGGCGTGACCCGGGCGACGCCCGAGAGCATCTTCTGGGCCCCCCGGATGTCGTCGAGGATGACCTGCGGGACGGGCACGGGCACGCGGTAGTTCATGCCGCCAGTCTCGCAGCCCGCGCAGATCACGGCGCCCGGCCGACAGCCGGGCCTGCAGCGCGGCCACGAGCCCGGCCAACGGCCCGGCGAGGAAAGCCCACAGGGGGCGAAATCCGGCCATCCGGGACGGGTCCGGGGCCCGGGTCCCAACCGCCCGCACCAGTTCTCGTACGAGGCGTACGAGCCGCCCCACGGCCGCGTACTCTGTCCCCCATCCTTGTCGGCCCCACGTGAAGAGAGCTCACGGCCATGCCTTCCACCCCGGCCAATTCCGACCTGCCCACGGCGGCCGAGGCGTCCGCCGAAGCCGGTCTCCTCGACGCGCTCCAGCACCAGGTGGCCGTCTTCGCCCGCCGCGCCGAGCAGACCCGCCTGGGCGGGGTCGGCCAGGCCCGCAACTCGATGGACCGCGCCGCGTACCTGCTGCTGAACCGGCTCGACCTGGAAGGCCCGATGGGTGTCAAGGCGCTCGCCGGCGGCATGGGCATCGACTCCTCCACCGTCACCCGCCAGGTCGCGCCGCTCGTCGACAGCGGCCTGGTCAAGCGCACTTCGCACCCGGAGGACGGGCGGGCCGTGGTCCTCGCGCTCTCCCCGCGCGGCCTCGCCCGGCTCGAGGAGGTCCGCTCCTCGCGGCGCGAGCTGATGGCCCGGGTGACCGAGGACTGGAGCGAGGACGAGCGCGAGTCCTTCACCGGGCTGCTGACCCGTTTCAACGGCTCGCTGTCGGAGCTGATGGGCGCCGTCTCGGAGGCGGGCCCCGCTTCCTGAGGACGGGCGTGAGCCGGGGCCGTCCGACCTCTTGACCGGGGCGGTCCCGCTGCCCGCACTATGTGGCCTGTGGACGACCACGGCCCGGGCACCTACGCGGAGTTCGAAGCCTTCGTCGCGGGTGCGGCGGGGCGGCTCCTGCATGTCGCCGTCCTGCTGACGGCCGAGCCGGAGACCGAACCCGCCGCCGCCCGCCGGCTGCTCGCGGACGCGCTGGCCCGTACGTACGCGAACTGGCGCCGGGTGCGCGGCGACGACCCGTACGACCACACCCGCCGGGAGCTGTGCGACGCCTTCGCCCGCACCGGCTGGCGCCACCACGGCGGCAGGGGGCTGCTCGCCCGGCTCGGCCCGCTGGAACGGCTCGTACTGGTGCTGCGCGTGTACGAGGGCGTCGCGGAGGAGGTCACCGCCGCGCAGCTGGGGCTGCCGGTCGAGCGGGTACGGGTGCTGTGCAACCGGGCCGTGGCCGCGATGCGCTCGCGGGACGTCGCATGAGCGTCCCCGACCGCAAGGAGGACCAGGTCAGGCGGCTGCTGGAGGGCCCCCACCCGGTGGTCCCGGCCGGGCTGGCGGCCAGTGCCGCGGCCCGCGGGGACCGGCTGCTGCGCCGCCGCCGGGCCCTGCGCCGGGCCGGCTGGGCCCTGCTGTTCGCGGCGGCCGTGGCCTTCGCGGTGTGGGCCTCGCTGGCCCGCCCGTGGGAGATCCCGCCGAGCGGTGTCTCCCCGCCCCTGGAGGGCTGGTGACCGCCGCTCGGCGGTTGTTGCCGTGAAGGCCGTGAAGGGGCGGTTAGCCGAGGGCCTGGGTCAGGTCCGCCAGCAGGTCGTCGGCGTTCTCGATGCCGACGGAGACGCGGACGAGGTCCGCCGGGACCTCCAGGGCCGAGCCGGCCACCGAGGCGTGGGTCATACGGCCCGGGTGCTCGATGAGGGACTCGACGCCGCCGAGGGACTCGGCCAGGGTGAAGATCTTGGTGCGGGCGCAGACATCGACCGCCGCCTGCTCCCCGCCGACGACGCAGAAGGAAATCATGCCGCCGAAGTTGCGCATCTGCTTGGCGGCGATCTCGTGGCCCGGGTGCTCGGCCAGGCCCGGGTAGAGGACCTTGTGCACCTTGGGGTGCCGGGTCAGCATCTCGGCGATCTTCGCGGCGTTCTCCGCGTGCCGGTCCATGCGGACGGCCAGCGTCTTGATGCCGCGCAGCACGATCCAGGAGTCGAAGGGGCCGGCCACGGCGCCCATCGCGTTCTGGTGGTAGGCCAGTTCCTCGCCGAGCGCAGCGTCGGCGGTGACCAGCGCGCCGCCGACCACGTCGGAGTGGCCGCCCATGTACTTGGTCAGCGAGTGCACGACCACGTCCGCGCCCAGCGCGAGGGGCTGCTGGAGGTAGGGCGAGGCGAAGGTGTTGTCCACGACCAGCTTGGCGCCGGCCGAGCGCGCGATGTCGGCGACGACCGCGATGTCGGTGATGCCGAGCAGCGGATTGGAGGGGGTCTCGACCCAGATGACCTTCGTCTTCGGGGTCAGGGCGGCCCGTACGGACGCCGCGTCGGAGGTGTCGGCCACCGACCACTCCACGCCCCAGCGGGAGACGACCTTCGCGAAGAGGCGGAAGGTGCCGCCGTACGCGTCGTTCGGGATGACCACGTGGTCGCCCGGGGAGAGCAGCGTACGCAGCAGGCAGTCCTCGGCGGCGAGCCCGGACGCGAAGGCGAGGCCGCGCCGGCCGCCCTCCAGCGCCGCGAGGTTCTCCTCCAGCGCGGTCCGGGTCGGGTTCGCGCTGCGGCTGTACTCGTAGCCGCCGCGCAGTCCGCCGACGCCGTCCTGCTTGTACGTGGACACCTGGTAGATCGGGGGCACGACCGCGCCGGTCAGCGGGTCCGCCGTGTTGCCCGCGTGGATCGCGCGGGTCTCGAAGCTCTGGTGCTCGTGGCTGTCGTCGCTCATGGGCCGATGCTATGCCCCGGCCGACGGCGAGCCCACTGCACACCCGGTGGTGCGGCAGTGCACGCCCGAAAGCGGAGCGCTCGTGCGGCATTGGCCTTTGCGCGGGTGCGTCTGGTTCGCTTGGGGGCATGGAGATTCTGTGGTTCCTGATCGCGCTCGGCCTGCTCGTGGCCGCCTTCAGCCCGTACATACGGCGCCGGCGGGGCGGCGGCGTACGCCTGGTCGCGCCGGGCAGCCCTGACGCGGCCGACCCCGAGAACTACGGTTTCGCCCGCCAGGAGCACCTGGACATCCGCGTCCCGGGCCCCGACGAGGACCTGATGGACGCCCTCGAAGCCGTACAGCGCAGCGGCCGCTGGCAGGCCGCGTCCCAACTGCTGGCCGGGACCCCGAAGGAGGGCGAGCTGCGCTGGCAGCGGGTCCAGGCCTTCGGCGGGGCGGCTGCGCTGGAACTGGTGGAGCGGCCCGGGGTGGGCGCGCAGTGGCTGAAGGCCTGGCGGCTGGAGGCGGAGAAGGACGCGGGCGGCGCGCAGGTGCACGCCGAGCTGCTGGTGCAGCAGGCGTGGCGGCACTCGGGCGGCGTGGGCTCCACGGACCACCGGATCATCCTGGAGGAGGCCCGGGAGGCGTGCCGCAAGGCGGCGCTGCCGGCCCCGGGCGACCCCGTCCCGTACATCACGGAGCTGGCGGTCGCTCGGGCGCTCGGGTACTCGGGGGCGGAGTTCGACTCCCTCTGGGCGAAGGTCATCGACGTCGCGCCGGCGCACATGGGCGCGCACCTGGCGGCCCTGCACTACTGGTGCGAGAAGTGGCACGGCTCGCGGGAGCAGGCGGATGCCTTCGCGCACGCGGCGGCGGCCCGCGCACCGCAGGGCTCGCTGCTGGCGGCGCTGCCGCTGTTCGCGGTGTACGAGCACGTCCCGGAGGTCGTCCTGACGAACTTCTGGCAGGGCGCGGTCGTGACCCGGGCGGTGGAGGGTGCGCTGTACGCGGTGCACACCGCCCGCCAGGACGACCCGATGCTGGCGCACGTACGGCACATGCTGCTGTCGTTCCTGGTGCCGATGGAGCGCTGGGCGGAGGCGATGGAGCAGGTCCGCCACATCGACGGCTACGTCGGCGCCCTGCCGTGGTCGGTCTCCCCGGACCCGGCGGCGCAGTACGCGGTGTACCGCGCCCTGGCGGTGGCGGGCTACGAGGCCAACGGCGGCTCCCCGGCGACGCTGCCGCACTGACGCGGCGGCCGCCCTGGCCCCCGCACCCCACCTCCGCCCCGCCCCCCGGCTCCCACCTGCGGAATCCCGGCGAATAAGGTTGCTGTAAAGATCTGCGGGCTGCATGATGACCCGGCGTGACCGCCCGGGCCCGGCCGACCACCGAGCGCCCCGGCACACCCGCAGCATCTGCACATGCACCACTTCATCCCGTGGGGGGATCCGTCCATATGGGCGCTTCACTGCGCGCGCTGCGCGCTCTCGTCCTGCTCGCAGGCTTTTACCTGCTCGGCTTCATCCTGCTCGGTGTGCTCGCGGCCGCCGACTGGGCCACCGTCACCTGGCTGCACGGCGGCATCGCCTTCAAGATCCTCATCGTCTCGGTGGTCCTCGCGGTCCCGATCGTGCGCGGCATGTTCATGCTCCGCACCCCCAAGGGCGACCCGCAGCCCGGCGTGCCCGTCACCGAGCAGCAGGAACCCGTCCTGTGGCAGACCGTCCGCGACATCGCGGCCCAGGTCGGCACCCGCGCCCCGGACGAGATCCTGCTGATCGACGAGGTCAACGCGGCCGTCAGCGAGGACGCCCGGCTGCTGGGCCTGAAGTCCGGCACCCGCCGCCTCTACCTGGGCCTGCCCCTGATGACCGGCCTGGACGAGATGCAGCTGCGCGCCGTACTCGCCCACGAGATGGGCCACTACGCCAACCTCGACACCCGCCTCACCCCGCTGATCGCCCGCGGCCGCGCCCAGCTGATCCGCACCATCGGGCACTTCCACGACCGCGCCGACACCAAGGTCGCCAAGGAGCGGGCCCGGCAGGAGAAGGCGGCCGAGAAGCGGCTCGCCAAGGGCAAGAAGGCCAAGGAGGTCGACACCGCCGGCCAGGGCGCGATGTACCGGGCCATGGCGAAGATCTACACGGCGTACGCGCGCTTCTACATGCGCGCCACCCTCTCCGGCAGCCGCCGCCAGGAGCTCGCCGCCGACCTGGCCTCGGTCCGCGTCGCCGGCCGCGACTCCGCCGCCTCCGCGCTGCGCGAGCTCAACGCCCTCGGCCCCGCGCACGAGTTCTACATGGACTCGTACGCCACCCTCGGCGTCGGCGCCGGCCTGCTGCCGCCCGCCGGCCAGGTCTTCGGCGGCCTGCGGCAGCTGCTCGACGCCCGCTCGGACGAACTGGACGGCCTGCGCCGCGAGCTGTCCACCGAGCCCACCTCCCCGTACGACTCGCACCCCGCGCTCGCCGAGCGCGTGGCCCGCATCGAGGCCCTGCCCGACGACGGCCGCGGCGCGCAGGCGGCCCGCCCGGCGCTGGAGCTGCTCGCCTCCCCTGAGGCCGCGCTGGCGGCGCTGGAGCACGCGGTCCTGACCCCGGAGGCGCTCGCCCTCACCCGCGTGGACTGGGCGGACCTCGTCCACGAGAGCATGACCCGGTACGTCGGCCAGGGCGCGCAGGAGATCCGCGAGGCCGTCGCCGCCGAGGGCACGGCCCCGGAGCTTGCGGCCCTGCTGGACGCCGTCGACGCCGACCCGGCGCTGCGCTGGCGGATCGCCGACCGCTTCCCGAAGTCCGAGGAGGCTGCGGCCGCCACCGGCCGCGCCGCCCGCGAGTTCACCCGCCCCGTGCTGCGGCGCGCGCTGAAGCAGCTGGTCACCGCCGAGCTGACGGCCCGCGGCGGCGCCCGCTGGCAGCTGTCCTGGTCCGACTCGGCCACCCTGCAGTACGCGGCCGACGGGTTCGAGGAGCAGCTGGAGCTCGCCCTGGACGCGCTCGTCGCGGACCTGCCCGACACCGAACCCCTGCGAAAGCTGGTGCTTGTCCGATGCTCGGCCTGATCATCCTCGGAATCCTGCTGATCAGCGGCGCCTACAAGATGCTGCGGGCCCGCAAGGGCGGCGGCGGGAAGCGCCGCTGGGCGAGCCGGGCCGACGGCCTGGCGGCGGTCGCGCTGGGCTTCGCCCCGGCCGAGCGGCTCGACACCGACAACGGGTCCCCGCTCGCGCCGGCCGACACGGCCGCCCTCGACGCCGTACGGGCGGGCGACTGGCAGGCCGGCGCGGCCTGGGCGGACGCGGCCGGGCAGAACTGGGACGAGCGCATCCGGCGCGTACGGGAACTGGCCGAGCGGGCCGCCGAGGACGACGCCTGGCTGCTGGCCTGGCGCGCGGCGCGGCCGCAGGACCCGACGGCGGCGGCGGTGCACGCGGACGCGTCGGTGCTGGTGGCGTGGAACGTGCGCGGCTCGCTGACCGCGAAGCACACCACGCAGGAGCAGTTCCGGAACTTCCACCGGCTGATCGCCGCCTCGCAGGAGGCGATGCACGAGGCCCAGCGGCTCGCCGACCCGGCGGACCCGGTGCCGTACATGCTGGAGCAGCCGGTCGCCATGGCGCTGGGGTACTCCCACGAGCGGTACGGGCAGCTGTGGGCGGAGATCGTCAAGCGCGGCCCGAAGGTGCTGGCGGCGCACACCGGCGCCCTGCAGTACTGGTGCCGCAAGTGGCGCGGCTCGCACGAGGAGGCGGAGGCGTTCGCGCAGCGGTCGGCGGCCGCGGGCGAGCCGGGTGAGCTGCTGTCGCTGCTGCCGCTGTACGCGTACCTGGAGTACGAGATGTCGGAGTCGGAGCTCGACCCGAGCGTCTACTACAAGCGGCCGGAGATCGTGGCGGCCACGGACGCGGCGCTCGCGGACGTGGCGGCGGCGGACCCGGCGGACCGGCGGGTGGCCCGGGTACGGCACATGCTGGCGTGGAACCTGTACTGGCAGGACCGGTACCCGGAGGCCGTGGAGCAGTTCCGTGCCGTCGACGGGTACATCGGGGCGACGCCGTGGACGTACTCTGCGGACGCCAAGGCGCGGTACGTGCAGGCGAGGGACTTCAGCGTGCGCCGGGCGGTCACGCAGAAATGACGAAAGTCTGACGCGGCGGCCGGGGGCGGGTCGGGGGGAATCCCGGCCCGCCCCCGCCCGTTAAGGGAGAACCACTAGGAGGGAATCATGTTCTCGTACCGCCGCACGCCCGAGCTCCCCACCCGCGAGGAGGCCCTCCGGGGCCGCGCGACCCCGCAGTTCTCACTCCCGGACCGGCACACCGTGCTCGGCAACCCCCTCGCGGGGCCCTACCCCGCCCACCTCCAGGTGGCCGACTTCGGCCTGGGCTGCTTCTGGGGCGCGGAGCGCAAGTTCTGGCAGACCCCGGGGGTGTGGACCACGCTGGCCGGCTACCAGGGCGGCTTCACCGAGAACCCGACGTACGAGGAGGTGTGCTCGGGGCAGACCGGCCACACCGAGGTCGTCCGCGTGGTCTTCGACCCGGCGCAGGTCTCGTACGCCACCCTCCTGAAGCTGTTCTGGGAGTCCCACAACCCGACCCAGGGCTTCCGCCAGGGCAACGACGTCGGCACCCAGTACCGCTCGGCGATCTACACCCACTCCGAGGCCCAGCAGGCCGAAGCCGAGTCCTCCCGCGCCGCGTACCAGCAGGTCCTGGCGTCCTCGGGCTACGGCGAGATCACGACGGCGGTCCTCCCGGCGACAGACCGCCCCCTCTGGCCGGCAGAGCCCTACCACCAGCAGTACCTCGACAAGAACCCCGACGGCTACTGCGGCATCGGCGGTACGGGCGTCAGCTGCCCGATCGGCGTGGCCAGGGCCCAAGGCTGACGCTCCTCCCGGGAGGCCCGGGCCGGTCTGCCTCCGGGCGTGGAGGGCGTGTGACGGGCGCCGAGTCGGTGGTCCGTCCCATGTCGGGTGCGTGACCGTCCTGAACTGCCTGGACGGTGACGTGGCCGCCGGGCCGCCGTCCCCGAGGGGACTGGCGGTGGCCCGGGAGCGGCTCGCGGTCCTGGAGGCGCGGATCGCCGTGCAGACGGCCGCCCGGGACCGGCTCGCCGCCGCGCTGGAGCAGGCCGGTCAGATCGTCGACGCGTCGATGACGAAGCGGTAGCGGACGTCGCTGGCCAGGACGCGCTCGTACGCCTCGTTGATCTGCTCGGCGCGGATCAGTTCGATCTCCGAGCCGAGGCCGTGCTCGGCGCAGAAGTCCAGCATCTCCTGCGTCTCGGCTATGCCGCCGATCATCGAGCCGGCGAGGGTCTTGCGGCCGGTGATGACGGAGAACAGGTTCAGCTCGACCGCCTCCTCCGGGGCGCCGACGTTGACCAGTGCCCCGTCGACCTTCAGCAGGTCGAGGTACGCGTCGAGGCCGAGCGGTGCCGCGACCGTCGAGATGACCAGGTCGAAGCTGCCGGCCAGCTTCTCGAAGGTGGTCTCGTCGCTCGTGGCGTAGTAGTGCGAGGCGCCGAGCCGCAGGCCGTCGTCCTGCTTGCGCAGGGACTGGGAGAGGACGGTGACCTCCGCGCCGAGCGCGGCGGCGATCTTCACGCCCATGTGGCCGAGGCCGCCGAGACCGACGATCGCGACCTTCTTGCCCGGGCCCGCCTGCCAGTGCTTGAGCGGGGAGTAGAGGGTGATCCCGGCGCACAGCAGCGGGGCGGCGACGTCGAGGGCGAGGCCGTCGGGGATGCGGACGGTGTAGTTCTCGTCGACGACGACGTGCGTGGAGTAGCCGCCGTACGTCGGGTCGCCCTTCTTGTCGCGGGCGTTGTATGTGCCGGTCATGCCCTGCGCGCAGTACTGCTCCTGCCCGCGCAGGCAGTACTCGCACTCGCGGCAGGAGTCGACGAAGCAGCCGACGCCGACGTGGTCGCCGACCGCGAACTTCGTGACGCCCGGGCCGGCTTCGGTGACGACACCGGCGATCTCGTGGCCCGGGACCATGGGGTAGATGCCCTCGCCCCAGCCGTCGCGGACCTGGTGGATGTCGGAGTGGCAGATGCCGGCGTACTTGATCTCGATGAGGACGTCGTGCTCGCCGACGGGGCGGCGCGGGACGGTGGTGCGCTCCAGCGGGGCCTTCGCGGCGGGAGCGGCGTAGGCGGCGACCTGGGTGACGGACATGGGTGAAGACTCCTCGAACGCTGCTGCGGACGGTCTGCGGTGCAAGCAACGATTGCGGACCGGGCCGCCGACACCCAGACCCCTGCCCTGCCTAGGACTGGCGGTCCTACCCCTGGCGGGGTCAGGAACAGGACCACGCCGCGCGGGCCGCCCGGCGATACTGGCGTCATGGACCAGCTTGATCAGCGTGCCGAACTGGGCGAGTTCCTCCGTTCCCGCCGTGCGCGGCTGCGCCCCGCGGACGTGGGCCTGCCGGACTACGGGCGCCACCGCCGCGTGCCCGGGCTGCGCCGCGAGGAGTTGGCGCAGCTGGCGGGCGTCTCGGCGGCGTACTACACGCGGCTCGAGCAGGGGCACGGGCAGAACGTGTCGGCGGAGGTGCTGGACGCGATCGCCCGCGCCCTGCGCCTGGACGGCACGGAGACGGCCCACTTGAACCACCTGGCCAGCCCCCGGCCCCGCAGGTACCGCGGCAAGCAGCACCGGGCGCAGCGCGTCCGCCCGGAGCTGCGGACGCTGTTGGACGCGATGGAGGGGGTGCCCGCGTACCTGGTGGGGCGGCGTCAGGACGTGATCGGCTGGAACCGGCTGGCGGCCGCGGTGTTCGGCGATTTCGGGGCGCTGCCGCCGCAGGAGCGGAACCTCGTACGGCAGGTGTTCCTGGACCCGGCGACGGCCGAGCTGTACGTGGAGTGGGAATGCCGGGCCTGCGAGGTGGTGAGCAACCTGCGCATGTACGCGGGCCAGCACCTGGAGGACGAGCAGCTGTCCGCGCTGGTCGGGGAGCTGTCGGTGAAGAACGAGGAGTTCCGGCGGCTGTGGGCGGCGCACACGGTGGCCGACAACAAGACGCACGGGGTGAAGCGGCTGCGGCACCCGCTGGTGGGTGAGCTGGACCTGGCCTTCGAGACCCTGGCGCTGCCGGACGACTCGGCGCAGTTCCTGGTGACCTTCCATGCCGCTGCGGGCTCCCCCTCGGCGGACGCCCTGCGGCTGCTGGCCTCGTGGTCGGCCCCGTCCGCGCCGTCCGCCCCGTCCGCGCCGTCCGCCCCGTCCGCGCCGTCCACCTCTTCCGCCCCTGCGATCCCTTCGGCCTCCTCCGCCCCGGCCCCGGCCCCGGCCCCGGCGGACGCGGACGGGGCTACAGCTTGATCTGGAAGATGCCCGCCGCGCGTTCGCGGCGGTAGCCCAGGGCGGCGTTCACCGCGCGCATCGGGGTGTTCTCGTCCGCCACCGAGGTGGCGATCTCGCGGAGGGCGGGGAAACGGGCCGTGGCCTCCCTCAGCATGCGGAGTTTGACCGTGCGCCCGAGACCGCGGCCGCGGTGGGCGGGGACGACCACGGTGTCGTACTGGAGGGCGCGCAGGGCGGCCGGGTCCGGGAGCACCAGGGACGTGTACGCGGCCACCTCGCCGGCGGGGGTCATCGCCGCGGCCATGAGCATCCGGCCGCCGCGGTCCAGGACCAGCCGTTGCACCGTGTGCAGGCGCTCCGGGGTCCAGGCCGGGGGCTGCTCGTCCATGTCCCCGGTCGGCGCGTCCTCCATCGACCCGTGGGCGACGGCGGCCGCGGCCACCCACGCGTCCGGGACCAGGCCCTCCCAGCACACCAGCTCGTAGCCCGCCGGGAGTTCGGGCTCCGCAGTCGCCGGCCCCGCCGCCACGTCGTGCCCGTCCTGCCCGCCCTGCCCGTCGTGCCCGCCCTGCACGTCCTGCACGTCCTGCACGTCCTGCACGTACCAGCCGAGCGGCAGCACGTTCTCGAAGCCCAGCGACTCGGCGAACGCCTGTCCCGCCCCGCCCAGGTCGGCCATCGTGGAGACCGAGGTGCGGCCCTGGGCCAGCAGTTCCTCGCGGACCCGGTGCCACAGGGCCGTGCCGGTCCCCCGCCGCCGCGCGTGCGGGCGTACCGTCAGCACGTCCAGCGAGGCGGTGTGCGCATTGCCGGCGTCCGTGAACAGGAGCAGGCTCGCCACGCCCTCGTCCGCCGCGAAGTGCGCGAAGCGGCCGGTGGTCGGCGCCACGCGCAGCCGCCCCGCGATCTCCACCCGGGTCGGTACGGGTACGCCGGGCAGGTCGGCGGCGTGGGCAGCGGTCAGGACCGCCGCCCAGGCGTCCACCTCGGCGTCGGTCGGCGGCACGGACAGCTGGGTGAGAGCAAGGGGCTGGGGCATGATCCGGACCTTAGCCCCTGAAACGGGCCCCTGGCCCCTGGAAAAACAGCCGATGGCGGGGAGCCTCCGTCAGGGGCTCCCCGCCATCCGCGGGTTCGGTCCGGACCAGAGGTCCGCAGGTCAGGAGGTCAGGAGGCCGCGCCGGCCTTCCAGTCCGCCCAGCTCATGTTCCAGCCGTTGAGGCCGTTGTCCGGCTTGATGGTCTTGTCCGGGGAGTTGACCACCGTGACGACGTCACCGATCAGCGAGTTGTCGTAGAACCAGGCCGCGGGCTGGTTCGGGTCGTTGGCACCCTGGGCGTCGTTCAGACCGACGCAGCCGTGGCTCGTGTTCACGCTGCCGAAGATCGAGTCCGATCCCCAGTAGTTGCCGTGGATGAACGTGCCGGACTGGGACAGCCGCATCGCGTGCGGGACGTCCTTGATGTCGTACTCGCCCTTGCCCTCGCTGTTCTTGAAGCCGACGGTCGAGCCGTCCATCCGGGTCTCCTTGAACTTCTCGGAGATCACCATCTGGCCGTTGTACGTCGGGTTCTCCGGAGAGCCCGCCGAGATCGGGATGGTCTTGAGGACCGCGCCGTCCCGGGTGACGGTCATCTTCTTCGTCTTCGCGTCGACCGTGGCGACCTGGCTGCGGCCGATCTTGAAGGTGGCGGTCCGGTTCTGCACGCCCTGGACGCCGGGGGCGCCCTGCACCCCGTCCAGCGCCAGCTTCAGCGTGACGGTGGAGCCGGCCTGCCAGTACTGCTCGGGGCGGAAGTCCAGGCGCTGCGCGCTGAACCAGTGCCCGACGACCTCCTGGCCGCTGCTGGAGGTGACGGTGATCGCCGCCTGGACCGCCTTCTGGTCCTTGATCGCCTTGTTGAAGGTGATCGAGACCGGCATGCCCACCCCGACGGTCTGGCCGTCGTCCGGTATGAACGAGCCGACGAAGCTGTTCTCCGGGGAGACGGTGGTGAAGGAGGCGTTCTCGTGCGCCTCCTTGCCGGAGGCGTCCTTGGCGGTCGCCGACAGGGCGTACTTCGTGGAGCGCTTCAGCGCGGCGTCCGGCTTCCAGCTCTTGCCGTCGGCGGCTATCTTGCCGGGCACGGCCCCGCCCTCGGAGGTCTTCAGCTCGACCGCCGTGAGGGTGCCGTCACCGACGGCGACGTTGGTCGCATCGTTCAGGCCGACGTTGGTCGTGCCGTCCTTGGGCGTGATCGTTATCTTGGCCTTGGACGCGTCCTTGGCCGCGGCCGCGTCCACGTCCGACTGGGACTTGCTGCTCCCGTCCCCGCCGCCCTTGGGCTTGTCGTCGCCACCGCCGCACGCCGAGAGCACCAGCACGCCACCGAGTACGGCGGATATGGCCACGAGGGACCTTCTCCGCCGCTTCTTGTCCGTCCTCACACGCCACTCCATCGTTGCCTGAACCCCCGAGCTTCCCCCGGCAGCCGCCGGGTGGTGCCCCGATCAAGGCAGGGAGACACGCCCCCTGCCTCGCACCAGTCAACGCGTTGAAGGCCCGGATCGGTTCCACATTCCGTTTGAATGTGTGCAACCACACGGTCAGGCGTTGTCGGTCGTCTCTTCGTCGAATTCCCCATCTTCCTCGCCCAGGTCCCACTCCATGGACTCGGGGTCGTATTCGACGGGCTCGCTGCTCCAGGAGGCCTGCGCCAGCTCCACGCCGGGGATGTCCGCGACCAGGTCAGTGGGGTCGACGAGGTACGCGAGCGCCTCCGACTCGTCCTCCCGTACGGCCGACTCCGCGTGGCCGCGCTCCTCGTCCGGCATGAACTCGTCGGCCTCGATGTGCTCGAGCGCGGCTCCGGTCAGCGCCTCGGGGTCGGGCACCTCCAGTACCAAATCCACCCGAAGCCGTACGTATCGTGATGTGTCAGAAGGGTTCATACGACGGAGACTAAGCCCGAGGAAGCCCCGACTTTCCCACGACCCGCCCTTGTCCGTAGCATCACCGCACACGGCCAATTCGCTGCTTTCGCAAGGGGGATCGCACCGTGTCCGCACGTCGACCGCTGCTCACCGCTCTCGGAGCGACCACCCTCCTCGCCGCCCTGTGGTTCGTACCCTCGGCCAACGCCACCGCACCGGGGTCCGCGGCGCCCGGTTCCACGGCGTCCGATTCCGGTTCCGCCGCGCCGGAGTCCGCGAACGCGCCCGGGCCCGGATCGGTGACGACGCTCGTGGCCGATCCCGCGGGCGCCTCCCCGCAGACCGCCGGCCAGGTGTCCCTCGGGCTCGCCGACACCGGCGGGATCGACACCACCCCGTACCTGCTGGGCGGCACGCTCTGCCTGGGCCTCGGGGCCGGGTTCGTCACCTTCTCCGTACACCGCTCGCGCGCGTAGGACCCGTACGGGCACACACCGAAGGGCCGGCCCCGGGAGACGATTCCCGGGGCCGGCCCTTCGCGGCAGCGGTACGACTAGGCGAGCGGACCCGTCACCGGCTCCACCGCGGCCACGAGGCCGCCCGTACGGACGAACGCGTCGGCAGCCGCCAGGTCGGGGGCGAGGAAACGATCCGGCCCGGGACCCTCCACACCGGCCGCCCGAGCCGCCGCGATGGCCGCCCGGCTGGCCGGGGCCGGGGTGAGCCCGTGGCGCAGCTCGATGGCCCGGGTGGCCGCGTACATCTCGATCGCGATGATGCGGGTCAGGTTGTCGACGGCGGTACGGAGCTTGCGCGCGGCCGACCAGCCCATCGAGACGTGGTCCTCCTGCATGGCGGAGGACGGGATCGAGTCGGCGGAGGCCGGCACGGCCAGCCGCTTCATCTCGCTGACCAGGGCGGCCTGCGTGTACTGGGCGATCATCAGACCGGAGTCGACACCGGCGTCGTCCGCCAGGAACGGCGGCAGGCCGTGCGAGCGGTTCTTGTCGAGCAGCCGGTCGGTGCGGCGCTCGGCGATGGAGCCGAGGTCGGCCGCCGCGATGGCCAGGAAGTCCAGCACGTACGCGACCGGCGCGCCGTGGAAGTTGCCGTTGGACTCCACACGCCCGTCGGGCAGCACCACCGGGTTGTCGACCGAGGAGGCCAGCTCGCGCGAGGCGACCCGGGCGGCGTGCGCCATGGTGTCGCGGCCCGCGCCGGCGACCTGCGGGGCGCAGCGCACCGAGTAGGCGTCCTGCACGCGGGGGGCGGACTCCTCCTGGAAGTGCCCGGTGAGCCCGGAGCCGTTCAGGACGGCGGCCATGTTCGCGGCGGAGGCACCCTGGCCCGGGTGCGGGCGGATGGCGTGCAGCTCGGGCGCCAGCACCTTCTCGGTGCCGAGGAGCGCCTCGAGGGTCAGCGCGGCGGTGATGTCGGCGGACTTGTACAGCTTGTCGAGGTCGGCGAGGGCCATGACCAGCATGCCGAGCATGCCGTCGGTGCCGTTGAGGAGGGCGAGGCCCTCCTTCTCCTTCAGCACGACGGGCTGGATCCCGGCCGCGGCGAGCAGCTCCCCGGCGGGGCGCACGACCCCGTCCGGACCCTCGGCGTCGCCTTCGCCCATCAGGGTGAGCGCGCAGTGCGAGAGCGGCGCGAGGTCGCCGGAGCAGCCGAGCGAGCCGTACTCGTGGACGACGGGCGTGATGCCGGCGTTGAGCACGTCGGCCATCGTCTGCGCGACGGACGGCCGGACGCCGGTGTGCCCGGAGGCGACGGTCTTCAGGCGCAGGAACATCAGGGCGCGCACGACCTCCCGCTCGACGCGCGGGCCCATGCCGGCGGCGTGCGAGCGGACGATGTTGCGCTGGAGCTGGGCGCGCAGCTCGGGGCTGATGTGCCGGGAGGCGAGGGCGCCGAAGCCGGTGGACACCCCGTAGACGGGTTCGGGCTTGGCGGCGAGGGCGTCGACGATCTCGCGGGCGCGGGCGAGGGCGTCGAGCGCCTCGCCGGACAGCTCGATCCGCGCGTTGCCGCGGGCGACGGCGATGACGTCCTCGGCGGTGGTCCCGGACGTCCCCACCACGACAGTGTGCATATCCATATTCAGCAGCCTACGGACTGAATCGCTTCATGTCACTAGCAAGTTTCACGAGGGCCCCTTACGCCTCCGCCACAAGGCCTACGCGGGCCTGCGCGCGGCCTACGCCCGGCCGCGGAAGCGGCGGCGCTCACCGGCCGCCTCGTCCTGGGCGGCATCGGCCAGCCGGACCACGGCGGTGTCCCGGCCTGCGACGACGGGCTTCGACGAGCGGGCGGCCTTGGCCTTGTACTGGGCGGCGTCGGCCAGCCGGAACAGCCGCCGGGAGGATTTCACGAGCCCGATCGGGTCCCCGGTGGACGCGACCCCGCACGCGACACCCTCCCCGAGCTCCAGCTCGGCGGCGCGCAGGCACAGCTCCTCGGTCACCCGCACCACCTCGTCGGCGGGGGGCCCGACGCTCACCAGGCAGAACTCGTCGCCGCCGAGCCGGGCGACGAGCGCGCCGGGCAGCATGGCCCCGCAGAGGCTGAGCACGGACCCGAACCGCTCCAGCAGCCGGTCGCCCATGGCATGCCCCTGGGTGTCGTTGACTTTCTTGAGCCCGTTCAGGTCGCATACGACGAGACTCACCACGGCGGCGCTGCGCCGGTGCTCCTCCAGGGCCGCGTCGAGCCGCATGTCGACGGCGCGGCGGTTGGCCAGGCCGGTCAGCGGATCGGTGAAGGCGAGCCGCCGGGCCTCCTCGAGCCGCTCGTTCTGCGCGAGCCCGGCCGCGACCACGGCGGCCAGGACGGCCGCGAACTCGGCGTCGTCCTCGTCGAAGTCGGGCAGGCCGTCGTCGCGGGCGACGTACAGCTCACCCCAGGCGCGCCCGCTGAGCACGACGGGCGCGACGACGCAGGTGCCGCGGCCGCGCCGGCGCAGGGCCTCGCCGCGCCGCCCCGGGCGGCCGCCGCCGGCGCTCTCCACCCAGGCGTGCGGGCCGCTGCCGCCGACCCAGCGCTCATGCAGGAACTCGGTGATCTCGGGGAAGTCGTGGACGGGGTACGACTCGTCCTCGGGGAACGTCTCCTCCCCGGCCCGCAGCTCCCCCTCGTTCACGAGGACCCGCAGCCGGCCCCGCTCGCGCTCCCACGCGGAGATCGCGGCGAACGAGCCGTCCATCGCGAGGCGGGCCCCCCGGGCGGCCGCCCGCACACTGTCGCGCGGCGCGCATGTGGCGGCCATGGCCTGCGCCAGGCCCACGACGGCTCGCAGCCGCCCGTCGACTCCCATCACCCCAGGTTAGGGAGTTTTATCCGATTTCGTGCTGCTTGATGCAGCATCAGAGCACGGGGCAGGACCTCCGGGGGAGCCGCCCGACCTGCCGGAACACACCCCCGCGCATAAAATCGAACCGGACATCCGGGCACGGGGCCACGCACGCACGAACGCCCCGACAGGCCGCCCGGGGGCAGTCCCTCGACGACACCCCGGCCGCCGCACCCTTCTGCCGTGCCGCCCCCATGTGCGCGTCGACGGCACCCTCAAGGGCAGCGGCAGCGGGACGGTCACGTACGTATGGACGAGCGGCACAGGCAAGCGGACCGAGAAGACCACGCGCTTCCCCGGCTTCTCCACGCGCGTCGAGGAATTCAGTGTGACCGCCCCGGCGCGCACGAGGCCCAAGGACCCCGCCCCCACGGTGACCGTCCAGCTCTCGGTTCCGAAGCAGGGCGGGCAGGGGGCCATCTCGTCGGAGGTGCTGCCGGTCACCCTCAAGTGCCTGTGAGCGGCACCCGCCCGCCGGTCCCTGCCCCGGTCCCGGCCCCGGCCCCTGCCCCTACTTCCCTGGCCACTGCGGCTTGCGCTTTTCGTTGAACGCCGCCACGCCCTCCGCGCGGTCTCCCGAGAAGGCCACCGTCCGCCAGGCCGCGTCCTCGATCTCCAGGCCGGCCGTCAGGTCCATCCCGTGCCCCAGCCGCAGGGCCCGCTTCGCCGCCCGCAGGCCCACCGGGGAGTTCGCCGCCATCCGGGCCGCGAGGGCAAGGGCTTCGTCCCGGTCCGTGCCCGCCGGGACCACCGAGTCCACCAGGCCCAGCGACAGCGCCTCCGCCGCCTCCACCCGCCGCGCCGTGAAGATCAGCTCCGCCGCGCGCGCCGCACCCACGCGCCGCGGCAGCAGCTGCGTGCCGCCGCCGCCCGGGATCACGCCCACGGAGACCTCCGGCAGGCCGACCACCGCCGTCTCGTCGGCCACGATCACGTCACACGCCAGCGCCAGCTCGAAGCCGCCGCCCAGCGCGAAGCCGTGCACCGCCGCGATCGTCGGCATCGGCAGCTCCAATACGCCCCCGTACGCGCCCCGCGTGGTCGGCCGCTGCTGCACCAGCTCGGCGTCCGACAGGGAGTTGCGCTCCTTGAGGTCGGCCCCGACGCAGAACGCCCGCTCCGCCGCCGACGAGAGCACGACCACCCGTACCGACGCGTCCGCCGCGAGCGCCGCGCAGGCGTCGCCGATGGCCCGCGCCATGTCCGTCGACACCGCGTTCATCGCCTTCGGCCGGTCCAGGACCAGCTCCGCGACCCCGTCGTCGCCATGCCGACGTACCGATACGAACTCCGACTGCGACTCCGACACCACAGGGCCCTCCCGGTTAACGAACGTTACCCGGGGATCTTAGGCTTCCGCCGCGTCAGCGACCAGGGCTCCACGACCCCGAGCCCGCGCACCGGCCGCTGCCACATCGGCTGGAGTGCGAAGCGGTACGCCCCGCCGCCCTCCTCGGCCTCGGCCTCCTTCTCCGAGACCGGCGCCGCGCCCGTCCGCCCCAGCTCCTCCGCCATCGCCCCGTCGACCAGCACCGCGTCCTTCGGCGCTATCGACGTCAGCCGCGAGGCCAGGTTCACGGTGGTCCCGAACACGTCGCCCATCCGGGTCGTCACCGTCCCGAACGCTATGCCGACACGCAGCTCCGGCATCTGGGCATCGGCTTCCATCGTCTCGATCAGCCGCAGCGCGATCTCCGCCGCCGTCGCCGCGTCGTCGGCGCAGTACAGCACCTCGTCACCGAGCGTCTTGATCAGCCGGCCGCCGTGCGCGGCCACCAGGTCCGCCGAGGTCGTCTCGAAGGACTCGACGAGCTCGCCGAGCTCCTCCTCCTCCAGCCGCCGCGTCAGCCGGGTGAAGCCCACCAGGTCCGCGAAGCCCACCGCAAGCCGCCGGTCGACCATCTCCTCGTCGTCCGCCACCTGCACGACCCGCCCGGTGGCCGCCGCCAGCTGGCGCCGCCACACGTAGACGAGGAACTCCTCGAGCTCCGGCAGCAGCAGCTCGACCAGCGGGTACGTGACCTCCGTACGGGTCATCCCCGGCTCCGGCGGCTCCGTGAGCCCCTCCAGGAAAGAATCGATCTGCCATTCCGCCAGCCGGGCGGTGGTCTGCCCGGTGGACCGCGCCACCTGCACGGCCATCGGCTCGCTCAGCAGCCCGGCCTCGACGAGGCCGGCGAGGCGGCGCAGCGCCAGTACGTCCGCCTCCGTCAGGGCCCTGGCCTGGCCGATGTCCGCGAAGCCCATGGCCCGCCAGAAGCGGGAGGCGAGCTCCATCGACACGCCGGCGCTGCGGGCCGCCTGGAAGGGGGTGTACCGGCGCTCCGCACCCAGGATCAGCTGCTCCAGCCGGATGGCGAGCGGGTCCGCCGTCGGCTGTGCGGTGTGATCGACCTCGTGGTGGGGAGTGTGCTGGTCACGCCCGATCGGCGTGCCCGGACCGGTGGGCCCCGAGCCGGTGGGCCCCGGGCCGCCGGGCCGGGGGGCGGACGCGCCGGACGTAGAGTCGTCGACGGTCAAGGGCCGCCTCCTGTCCATTCCGTGCGCACTGCCCTGCCGAACCGGGTGATCGCCGGGAGGACCGGGATCGCCTAAACCATACGGCAGGTGTGCCGTAGCTCACTCCCCACTCCCTGCGGCTGCGGCCGGGCTACCGCACCGACCGCAGATGCACCACGTCCCCGGCTCCCACGGTCTCGTGCCGGTCCTCGGCGGTCCGTACGACGAGCCGCCCGTCCGCGTCCACCGCTTCGGCCGTCCCGGTGAGCGTGCGGCCGCCGGGCAGGTCCGCCCGTACGTGCCGGCCGAGCGTGACGCAGTCCGCCGCGTACGCCTCCTGGAGCCCGCTGGCGGCCGGGTCGCCGCCCGCCGCCCGCCACTCCCCGTACCAGTGCTCCAGGGACCGCAGTACGGCCTTCAGCAGGGGCTCCCGGTCCGTCACGGCGGCCTTGGCGAGGATCAGCGACCCGGCTTCCGGTACGGGCAGCTCGTCCTCGGTCAGGGTGACGTTGAGCCCGATCCCGAGAACGACACCGTCGCTGACCCGCTCGGCGAGGATGCCGCCGGTCTTGCGCTCCTCCCCCTCCACGGTGACCAGCAGGTCGTTGGGCCATTTGAGGGCCGTGTCCACGCCGGCGGCCCGGGACACCCCGGTCGCGGCGGCCACCCCGGCCAGCAGGGTCAGCCACCCCCACCGCTCCTGCGGTACGGAGTCGCCCGGCTTGAGCAGGACGGAGAAGAACAGCCCGGACCGGGCCGGCGCGACCCAGCTCCGGTCGAGCCGCCCGCGCCCGGCGGTCTGCTCCTCGGCGACGAGCACGGCCCCCTCGGGCAGCTGCCCGGCCCGGGCCGCGAGATCGGTGTTGGTGGACCCGGTGGCGGCGACCACCTCGACCGAGGACCACAGCCCCCCGTCCCCGACGAGGGCCCGCTCCAGCACGGCGGCGTTCAGCGGCGGCCGGTCGAGGCTCGACCAGCGGCCGGCGGAGGCTCCGGACGGAGCTCCTCCTGATGCATCTGATGGCGTCATGCAACCCACAGTAGGTGTGTCAAACGCCGCACTGCCGAGCGCCATGCCCGCCGATACGCTACGCACCAGTAGCCAGCAGTAGTCAATCAATTGACCAGGCAGTTGACACCACACAGGGAGCCGCGACCCCGATGTCACAACCCTCAGAGCCGATCGACATGCACACGACCGCGGGCAAGATCGCGGACCTGCAGCGCCGCATCGACGAAGCCACTCACGCCGGGTCAGCGCGCGCGGTGGAGAAGCAGCACGCCAAGGGGAAGCTGACGGCACGTGAGCGGGTCGCCCTGCTGCTGGACGAGGGGTCCTTCGTCGAGCTCGACGAGTTCGCCCGGCACCGGTCGACCAACTTCGGGCTGGAGAAGACCCGCCCCTACGGCGACGGCGTCGTCACCGGCTACGGCACGGTGGACGGCCGCCCGGTGGCCGTGTTCTCGCAGGACTTCACCGTCTTCGGCGGGGCCCTCGGCGAGGTCTACGGCCAGAAGATCATGAAGGTCATGGACTTCGCGCTGAAGACCGGCTGCCCGCTCGTCGGCATCAACGACTCCGGCGGCGCCCGCATCCAGGAGGGTGTCAGCGCGCTGGGCATGTACGGCGAGATCTTCCGCCGCAACGTCCACGCCTCCGGCGTCATCCCGCAGATCAGCCTGATCGTCGGGCCCTGCGCCGGCGGCGCCGTGTACTCCCCCGCCATCACCGACTTCACCGTGATGGTCGACCAGACCTCGCACATGTTCATCACCGGCCCGGACGTCATCAAGACGGTCACCGGCGAGGACGTGGGCTTCGAGGAGCTGGGCGGCGCCCGTACCCACAACTCCACCTCGGGCGTGGCCCACCACATGGCCGGGGACGAGAAGGACGCCATCGAGTACGTCAAGAACCTGCTGGCGTACCTGCCGTCGAACAACCTCTCCGAGCCGCCCGCCTTCCCGGAGGAGGCGGACACCGAGGTCACCGAGGCCGACCGCGAGCTCGACGTCCTCATCCCGGACAGCGCGAACCAGCCGTACGACATGCACACCGTGATCGAGCACGTGCTCGACGACGCGGAGTTCCTGGAGACCCAGTCGCTCTTCGCGCCGAACATCCTCACCGGCTTCGGCCGGGTCGAGGGACACCCGGTGGGCATCGTCGCCAACCAGCCGATGCAGTTCGCCGGCTGCCTGGACATCAACGCCTCCGAGAAGGCCGCCCGCTTCGTACGGACCTGCGACGCCTTCAACATCCCGGTGCTGACGTTCGTGGACGTGCCGGGCTTCCTGCCGGGCACGGACCAGGAGTACAACGGAATCATCCGGCGCGGCGCGAAGCTGATCTACGCGTACGCCGAGGCCACCGTCCCCCTGATCACCGTCATCACCCGCAAGGCGTTCGGCGGCGCGTACGACGTCATGGGCTCCAAGCACCTCGGCGCGGACCTGAACCTGGCCTGGCCGACCGCCCAGATCGCCGTCATGGGCGCGCAGGGCGCGGTCAACATCCTGCACCGCCGCGCCATCGCCGAGGCGGAGGAGGCGGGCAACGCCGAGGAGACCCGGGCTCGGCTCATCACCGAGTACGAGGACGCGCTGCTGAACCCGTACACGGCCGCCGAGCGCGGTTACATCGATGCGGTGACCATGCCGTCCGAGACGCGGGCCCACGTGGTCAAGGGGCTGCGCCAGCTGCGCACCAAGCGCGAGTCCCTGCCCCCGAAGAAGCACGGCAACATCCCCCTCTAGGACGCTAGGAGGCAGTCCTGTGGTGATCAAGGTCGTCAAGGGGAATCCGACGCCCGAGGAGCTGGCCGCCGCACTGGCGGTGGTCCAAGCGCGCGCGGCGGTGCTGGCCTCGGCACCGTCGGGCGCGCCGCGGGTGGCGGACGAATGGTCGGCGCCCGCCCGGGTGGCGCGGCGGACGCTGCCGCAGCCTGGGCCGCGCACGTGGGCCCGTACGTACTGGCCCGGTTAGCCGGGCACCCCCGCAGTCGCCGTCCGCTCGTGAAGATGGCGTGAACGGACCGTGGCGCCTGAGTACGCGTACTCAGGCGCCGCTCCGGTCTCCAGGGCCAGGATCGAGGCATGCTCTGGTCAGACCCGAAGAACGAGCCGCCGAAGGACATGCGCGACGCGCAGGCGATGGTCCGGCGGATGACCCTGGTGGTCGTCCTCGCGATGATGGTGGTCGTGTACGTGCTCGGCGTGGGCTTCTAGGCGTGGGCTTCCAGGGGGTCCCGGTGCGTGCCGGGCGCCGGATTGCCGCCCCTACGATGGCGGCATGACTGCTGCTGCCCAGGCCAATGCCCACGCCCTCGTCCTCGCCTCCGCCTCACCCGCCCGGCTCAACCTGCTGCGGCAGGCCGGGCTGGCCCCGCACGTGATCGTCAGCAACTTCGACGAGGACGCGCTCGGCGCGGAGACCCCGGCCGAGCTGGCGCTGGCGCTGGCCGAGGCCAAGGCGGGCGTCGTGGCGGCCCTGGACGAGGCCGCGGGCGCCCTGGTGATCGGCTGCGACTCGGTGCTGGAGCTGGACGGCGAGGCGCTCGGCAAGCCGGCGGACGCCGAGGAGGCCACCGCCCGCTGGAAGTCGATGCGCGGGCGGGCCGGCGTACTGCGCACCGGGCACTGCGTGATCGACACGGCGACCGGGCGTCAGGTCTCGGCGACGGCGTCCACGACGGTCCGGTTCGGCGAGCCGACGGACGCGGAGGTGGCGGCGTACGTGGCGAGCGGCGAGCCGCTGCACGTGGCCGGGGCGTTCACCCTGGACGGGCTGTCGGCGCCGTTCATCGAGGGCATCGACGGCGACCCCGGGAACGTCATCGGGCTGTCGATGCCGCTGCTGCGCTCCCTGCTGGCCGAACTGGACGTGTCCATCACGGATTTGTGGGCCTGAGCTCCCCGAAGGGCGGAGGCGGGGTGTCCTGGACGTCCCGCCCGTCCTGGCCGTCCGGACCGCCCGGGATGCCTCCTGCGGGCGTCCCGGCCCCGCCCGGGGCCGCGTAGAGCACCAGGGTCAGGACGAGCAGGCAGAGGATCAGCATCATCACCGCGAAGGCGCCCCAGCCGACCAGGCCGACGGCGAGGGCGCCGAGCAGCCCGTGGGTGACGGCGGCGGTGACGAGCACGATGCGGGCGAAGGTGCCGGGGGCCCGGTCGCGTACGGCCGCCACGGCGAGCAGTACGGCGCACAGGAGCAGGAACGCGCCGATGCCGGCCCCCATCCCGTACGTCGCCAGGGACATGACATCCGGATCCATGCCCGCGATGGACATCGACTGGTTGTGGGTGGTCCGGCCGAGCACGAAGTGGACGAGAACGAGCACCGCCGCCTCGGCGACGAGCACGATCGCGGCCAGCCCGGCCACGAGTCTGCGCAGCACGACGCCCACGACGACCCACCCCTCCCCACACGTCCCCGGCCACAAGCCTGTTCGACGCCTGGAGGCTACTAACGGGTAAACGTACGGACAAGGGGTCCGGGCAGCTTCGTTACGTGAAGGGCCTCCGGACCGCGGACACGCAAAGAATGTGTGGGCCGTTCGTAGGGACTCGACAAAGAATCACATGGGGCCGCTGACCCGGCGGACAGAGACCTTGGATACATGACGGGGTTACTGTGCAGTTGGGGATCCCCCTGACCTGGGGCGCCACAAGGGCTTTCCTCCTTGGAGGTGGACTCGAATCACACTGCGTGTGGGCAAGGTCACCACCGGGGAAGGGTCGAAACGCCGTGTGGGCTGTCCCTAAACTCAGCTTGTTTCAAGGAGGGAGCCATCGTGCGCAAGGTGCTCATCGCCAACCGTGGCGAAATCGCTGTCCGCGTTGCTCGGGCCTGCCGGGATGCCGGAATCGCAAGCGTAGCCGTCTACGCCGATCCGGACCGGGACGCTCTGCATGTCCGCGCGGCCGACGAAGCTTTCGCGTTGGGCGGTGACACCCCGGCCGCCAGCTACTTGGACATCTCCAAGGTCCTGCAGGCCGCAGCCGATTCCGGCGCGGACGCCATCCATCCCGGATACGGCTTCCTCTCCGAGAACGCCGACTTCGCGCAGGCCGTGCTCGACGCCGGCCTGACCTGGATCGGCCCGCCGCCGCAGGCCATCCGCGACCTCGGCGACAAGGTCGCCGCCCGGCACATCGCGCAGCGCGCCGGCGCCCCGCTGGTCGCCGGTACGCCGGACCCGGTCTCGGGTGCCGACGAGGTCGTGGAGTTCGCCAAGGAGCACGGCCTGCCGATCGCGATCAAGGCCGCCTTCGGCGGCGGCGGTCGCGGTCTGAAGGTCGCCCGCAACCTCGAAGAGGTGCCGGAGCTCTACGACTCCGCCGTCCGCGAGGCCGTCGCCGCCTTCGGCCGCGGCGAGTGCTTCGTCGAGCGCTACCTCGACAAGCCGCGGCACGTCGAGACCCAGTGCCTGGCCGACAGCCACGGCAACGTGGTCGTCGTCTCCACGCGTGACTGCTCGCTGCAGCGCCGCCACCAGAAGCTGGTGGAGGAGGCTCCCGCGCCGTTCCTCTCCGAGGCCCAGAACGCGGAGCTGTACGCCGCGTCCAAGGCGATCCTGAAGGAAGCCGGCTACGTCGGCGCCGGCACCGTCGAGTTCCTGGTTTCCGCCGACGGTCTGATCTCCTTCCTGGAGGTCAACACCCGTCTGCAGGTCGAGCACCCGGTCACCGAAGAGGTCACCGGCATCGACCTGGTGCGCGAGATGTTCCGCATCGCCGACGGCGAGGAGCTCGGCTACGGCGACCCGGTGCTGCGCGGCCACTCGTTCGAGTTCCGCATCAACGGCGAGGACCCGGGCCGCGGCTTCCTGCCGGCCCCGGGCACGGTCACGAAGTTCGCCGCCCCGTCGGGCCCCGGTGTCCGCCTGGACGCGGGCGTCGAGTCCGGCTCGGTCATCGGCCCGGCCTGGGACTCCCTGCTGGCCAAGCTGATCGTCACCGGCGCCACCCGCGAGCAGGCGCTCCAGCGTGCCGCCCGCGCCCTGGCCGAGTTCGAGATCGAGGGCATGGCCACGGCCATCCCGTTCCACCGCGCGGTCGTCGCGGACCCCGCCTTCGCTCCGACGGACGGCACCCCGTTCACGGTCTTCACCCGCTGGATCGAGACCGAGTTCGTCAACGAGATCCCGGCGTTCGTGGTCCCCGCGGCGGACGACGCCGAGGACGAGCCGGGCCGCGAGACGGTGGTCGTCGAGGTCGGCGGCAAGCGCCTCGAGGTCTCGCTGCCGTCCTCGCTGGGCATGACCCTGGCGCGCACGGCCGCTGCCGGCGGTGCCAAGCCGAAGCGCCGCGCCGCCAAGAAGTCCGGCCCGGCGGCCTCCGGCGACACCCTCGCGTCCCCGATGCAGGGCACGATCGTCAAGGTCGCGGTCGAGGAGGGCCAGCAGGTCAACGAGGGCGACCTGGTCGTCGTGCTCGAGGCCATGAAGATGGAGCAGCCGCTGAATGCGCACCGCTCCGGGACGATCGTCGGCCTGACGGCCGAGGTCGGCGCCAGCCTCACCTCCGGCGCCACCATCTGCGAGATCAAGGACTGACGTCCCTGACCGGGGTTCCCGGGGCCACCGCCCCGGGGACCCCGTTTTTTCATGTGCGGCCGCTGCCGGGGTCCGGCCCTCGGAACCCCCGCGCCTCAAACGTCGGCAAGATCCAGCCTCGCCGGCGTTTGAGGCGCGGGGTCCGGGGCGGAGCCCCAGCAGCGGTGCCGCACCAACCAGCCCGGACCGCGGCTAGCGACGCCGCATGTCCGCGACGCGGGGCCGGTCCCCGGCGGCCTGCTGCTCGAGCAGCGAGGCAGGCGCGCTGCGCAGCTGGGCCGACGGTCCACCACGCCTCTGCACCGGCAGCGGGGACTCCCTGCGCGGGCGCCGGCCCACCATCCCCTCACCGCCGGAGGCAACGGCCCCGGCCACGGTGATCTGCACTCCCTGGTCGGCGAGCGCCTGCAGCTCCGTCGCCGCCCGGTCGTCGTGCGGCGGCGGCTCGTCCGTGACCAGACGGGTCATCACGTCCGTCGGCACGGTCTGGAACATGGTGTCGGTCCCGAGCTTCGTGTGGTCGGCCAGCACCACCACTTCCGCCGCGGCCTGCACCAGCGCCCGGTCCACGCTCGCACTGAGCATGTTGGACGTGGACAGCCCGCGCTCGGCGGTCAGGCCGCTCCCGGAAAGGAAGGCCCGCGACACCCGCAGCCCCTGGAGGGACTGCTCGGCACCGCTGCCGACCAGCGCGTAGTTCGAGCCCCGCAGGGTCCCGCCGGTCATGACCACCTCCACCCGGTTCGCGTGGGCCAGGGCCTGCGCGACCAGCAGCGAGTTGGTGACGACGGTCAGTCCGGGCACCCGGGCGAGCCGACGGGCCAGCTCCTGGGTCGTGGTGCCCGCGCCGACGACGACGGCCTCGCCTTCTTCGACAAGGCCGGCCGCTACGTCGGCAATGGCGGTCTTTTCCGCCGTCGCGAGATGTGACTTTTGCGGAAAGCCGGACTCCCGCGTGAAACCGCCCGGCAAAACCGCACCGCCGTGTCGGCGGTCGAGGAGTCCTTCTGCCTCCAGCGCCCGCACGTCCCGCCGTACGGTCACTTCGGAGGTCTGGACGACGCGGGCGAGCTCCCGGAGCGATACCGCTCCGTTGGCCCGCACCATTTCGAGAATCAATTGGCGACGTTCTGCAGCGAACACGAAACTGACAGTAACCCCAACGACCGTCTTGTTTCAGCTCCTTGCGCCGGAATACCGAAGTTGTCCATAAAACAGGGCGACTAGTGGTATACGCGTCCGGTCGGCCGAGTGAACGTCTCTTCACTCCCCGGCGGCCCGCCCCAAGTCCCCTTGCGACGTGGGGCGGTTGCCTTTCTCACGCCTCGCCGGCGGCCTTCCGCGTGTGCAGCTGGCGCGCCACCTCGGCGATCGATCCCGACAGCGAGGGGTACACCGTGAACGCTTTTGCGATCTGCTCGACGGTCAGGTTGTTGTCGACGGCGATCGAGATCGGGTGAATGAGCTCGCTCGCGCGCGGCGACACGACCACACCGCCCACGACGATCCCGGTGCCGGGGCGGCAGAACAGCTTCACGAAGCCGTCCCGGATGCCCTGCATCTTGGCGCGCGGGTTGCGCAGCAGCGGGAGCTTCACCACGCGGGCGTCGATCTTGCCGGCGTCGACGTCGGCCTGGGTGTAGCCGACGGTGGCGATCTCAGGGTCGGTGAAGACGTTCGAGGAGACCGTCTTGAGGTTCAGCGGGGCCACGGCGTCGCCGAGGAAGTGGTACATCGCGATGCGGCCCTGCATGGCGGCGACGGAGGCCAGCGCGAAGATGCCGGTCACGTCGCCGGCCGCGTACACGCCGGGCGCGGACGTACGGGAGACCTTGTCGGTCCAGATGTGCCCGGAGTCCTTGAGCCGCACCCCGGACTCCTCCAGGTTCATGTTCGCCGTGTTCGGCACGGCACCGACCGCCATCAGGCAGTGCGTGCCGGTGATGACCCGGCCGTCGGCGAGGGTGACCTCGACCCGGTCGCCGACGCGCTTGGCGGACTCGGCGCGGGAGCGGCCGATGACGTTCATGCCGCGGCGGCGGAAGACGTCCTCGAGGACGGCGGCCGCATCCGGGTCCTCGCCGGGCAGCACCCGGTCGCGGGAGGAGACCAGGGTCACCCGGGAGCCGAGGGCCTGGTACGCGCCGGCGAACTCGGCGCCGGTGACACCCGAGCCGACCACGATGAGCTCCTCGGGGAGCTCGTCCAGGTCGTAGACCTGGGTCCAGTTCAGGATCCGCTCGCCGTCGGGCATCGCGTCCAGGATCTCGCGGGGGTGGCCGCCGGTCGCGATCAGCACGGCGTCGGCCGTCAGGATCGTCTCGGTGCCGTCGGCGGCGGTGACGATGACGTCGCGCGTGCCGTCGATGCCCTGCGGGCCGCCGAGCTTGCCGCGGCCCCGTACGACGCGGGCGCCGGCCCGGGTGACGGAGGCGGTGATGTCGTGCGACTGGGCGAGCGCGAGTCGCTTGACGCGCCGGTTCACCTTGCCGAGGTCGACGCCGACGACGCGCGCGGCCTGCTCGATGTGCGGGGTGTCGTCGGCGACGACGATGCCCAGCTCCTCGTACGACGAGTCGAAGGTCGTCATGACCTCGGCGGTCGCGATGAGAGTCTTGGAGGGCACGCAGTCGGTCAGCACCGACGCGCCACCCAGACCGTCGCAGTCGACGACGGTCACCTCCGCGCCGAGCTGGGCCCCCACGAGGGCCGCCTCATACCCGCCGGGTCCGCCGCCGATGATCACGATCCGGGTCACGAAAACTCCGCCTCACGTCTACCCGGCCGGCTGCCGCCCCGGCCGGGGCTTCCGGGGGGTCTCCCCGGGGGATGCATTCCGTGCCCCATTGTCCCGCACGCTTCAAGGTGCTTCTCCCAGGGTCCGGCCTCCCCCAGACTACGTCCGGGGGGACCCCCAGGCGCGGTCCGGGCACCATCCGGGCACGCGGCCATCCCCGCCCCTCCCGTACCCTCGACCTCATGTCGCTCTACGCCGCGTACGCCGGCAACCTCGACCCGCGGCTGATGACGCGCCGCGCTCCGCATTCGCCGCTGCGCGGCACGGGCTGGATCAACGACTGGCGGCTGACCTTCGGCGGTGAGCAGATGGGGTGGGAGGGCGCCCTCGCCACGATCGTCGAGGCCCCGCGGCACCAGGTGTTCGTCGCTCTGTACGACATCGCGCCGCTGGACGAGGACTCCATGGACCGGTGGGAGGGCGTCGGGCTCGACATCTACCGCCGGATGCGGATCCGCGTCCACACGCTGGACGGCGAGGAGGCGGCGTGGTGCTACGTACTGAACGGCTACGAGGGCGGCCTGCCCTCGGCGCGGTACCTCGGTGAGATCGCCGACGCGGCCGAATCGGCGGGTGCGCCGCACGACTACGTGATGGAACTGCGCAAGCGCCCCTGCTGAGGCCCCTCGGCGCGCGAGCTCCCGAGCTGCGCCGGCGATGCGTCGGACAGCGGTCGATTCGGTGGAAACGACAAGACAACGATCCGAACACCGTGAGCTGCGCCATCTACGCGCGTAGGCAATGCTCGGCTACGCTCGTCTGCGTGAACGCATCTGTTACCGACCCCTTCGCCGACGCCACCGCCGCAGCCGCCCGCCTGCGTGAGCTGACCGGCGCCGAAACCCACGATGTCGCCCTCGTCATGGGCTCCGGCTGGGCCCCCGCCGCAGAGGCGCTGGGCGCGCCCGAGGCCGAGTTCCCCGTCACCGAGCTGCCCGGCTTCCCGCCGCCCGCGGTCGAGGGCCACGGCGGCAAGATCCGCTCGTACAAGATCGGCGACAAGCGTGCGCTGCTCTTCCTCGGCCGGACCCACTACTACGAGGGCCGCGGCGTCGCCGCCGTCGCCCACGGGGTGCGCACCGCCGTCGCCGCCGGCTGCAAGACCATCGTCCTGACCAACGGCTGCGGCGGTCTGCGCGAGGGCATGAAGCCCGGCCAGCCCGTCCTGATCAGCGACCACCTCAACCTGACGGCCGCCTCGCCGATCGTCGGCGCGAACTTCGTGGACCTGACCGACCTGTACTCGCCGCGCCTGCGCGCGATGTGCAAGGAGATCGACGAGACCCTCGAAGAGGGCGTCTACGTCCAGTTCCCCGGCCCGCACTACGAGACCCCGGCCGAGATCAACATGATCCGCGTCATGGGCGCCGACCTGGTCGGCATGTCCACGGTCCTCGAGGCGATCGCCGCCCGCGAGGCCGGCGCCGAGGTGCTCGGCATCTCCCTGGTCACCAACCTGGCGGCGGGCCTCTCCGGCGAGCCGCTGAACCACGAAGAGGTGCTCCAGGCCGGCCGTGACTCGGCCTCGCGCATGGGCAAGCTGCTGACCCAGGTCCTCGCCCGCATCTGAGGCATCGGCACCGTACGAGAAAAGAACGTACGAGAGACAAGGCGGAAGTAGTGCAGGAACAGGACGACCTGATCACCCGGGCCCAGGCCTGGCTGGCGGAGGACCCGGACCCGGAGACGGCCGAGGAGCTCGCGACGATCATCGAAGCCGGGGACGTCACGGAGCTGGCGGACCGGTTCTCCGGCACCCTCCAGTTCGGCACGGCCGGACTGCGCGGCGAGATCGGCGCGGGCCCGATGCGGATGAACCGCTCGGTGGTCATCCGGGCCGCTGCCGGCCTCGCGGCCTACCTGAAGGCCCAGGGCCACGCCGGCGGCCTGGTCGTCGTCGGCTACGACGCGCGGTACAAGTCCGCGGACTTCGCCCGCGACACCGCCGCCGTGATGACCGGCGCGGGCCTGCGCGCGGCCGTCCTGCCCCGCCCGCTGCCGACGCCCGTCCTCGCGTACGCCATACGGCACCTGGGTGCCGTCGCCGGCGTCGAGGTGACCGCGAGCCACAACCCGCCCCGGGACAACGGCTACA
This sequence comes from Streptomyces sp. NPDC051364, assembly GCF_040682115.1. NCBI lineage: Bacteria > Bacillati > Actinomycetota > Actinomycetes > Kitasatosporales > Streptomycetaceae > Streptomyces > Streptomyces sp. NPDC051364. The sequence continues at coordinate 39,090 of NZ_JBFBAH010000006.1, forward strand.
AGGTCTACCTCGGCGACGGCTCGCAGATCGTGTCCCCCGCGGACACGGAGATCGCCGCGGAGATCGGGCGCGTGGAGACCCTCGCCTCGGTCCCCCGTCCGGAGTCCGGCTGGGAGGACCTCGGCGACGAGGTCCTGGAGGCCTACCTGGCCCGTACGGACGCCGTCCTGACCCCCGGCTCCCCCCGGGGCGTGCGGACCGTCTACACGGCCATGCACGGCGTCGGCAAGGACGTCGTCCTGGCCGCCTTCGCCCGCGCCGGCTTCCCGGCCCCGGTCCTCGTGGCCGAGCAGGCGGAGCCGGACCCGGCCTTCCCGACGGTGGCCTTCCCGAACCCGGAGGAGCCGGGCGCCATGGACCTGGCCTTCGCCAAGGCCGCCGAGGCGGGCCCGGACATCGTGATCGCGAACGACCCGGACGCGGACCGCTGCGCGGTGGCCGTCCCCACCGTGGACGGCTGGCGCATGCTCCGCGGCGACGAGGTCGGCGCACTGCTGGCGGCCCACCTGGTCCACAAGGGTGCGCAGGGCGTCTTCGCGGAGTCGATCGTGTCGTCCTCGCTCCTGGGCCGGATCGCGGAGGCTGCGGGCGTCGGCTACGAGGAGACCCTCACCGGCTTCAAGTGGATCGCCCGCGTGGAGGGCCTGCGCTACGGCTACGAGGAGGCGCTCGGCTACTGCGTGGACCCCGAGGGCGTCCGCGACAAGGACGGCATCACCGCCGCCCTGCTGGTGGCGGAGCTGGCCTCGGAGCTCAAGGAGCAGGGCCGCACGCTGACCGACCTGCTGGACGACCTGGCGATGGAGCACGGCCTGCACGCCACCGACCAGCTGTCGGTCCGCGTCTCGGACCTGTCGGTCATCGCCTCGGCGATGGCTGCGCTGCGGGCGGAGCCGCCGGTGTCGCTGGCGGGCCTGCGGGTCTCCTCGGCGGAGGACCTGAACCGGGGCACGGCGACGCTGCCGCCCACGGACGGCCTGCGCTACTACCTGGAGGGCGACTACAAGGCCCGGGTGATCGTGCGGCCGTCGGGCACGGAGCCGAAGCTGAAGTGCTACCTGGAGGTCGTGGTCCCGGTGTCCGAGGCCTCCGACCTGGCGTCGGCCCGCGTCCGCGGCCAGGAGATCCTGGACGCGATCAAGAAGGACCTGTCGGCAGCCGCCGGCATCTGAGTTCCTCCCGCGCCGCTCGCGCGGCTCGGCCCCGAGGGGCCGCTCCTTCTTGACGCGGCCCTCGCACGGCTCGGCCCCAAGGGGCCTCCCCGGCTTCGCGCCGCTGCGCCGGACTCCGTCCGTCGGGTGCAGTCCAGGGGCTTCGGCCCCTGCCCGGCCCCCTGAGCTCCGGCTCGGGGGGCCGCCGACGTTGCCGGGGGCGGTACCTCGCTTGCGGCTCGGGCCGGCCATCACCCCTCGAGGTACCGGGCTCCGTCAGTAGTCGCCCACCCGCCCCCCGGGTGCGGGTCCGGGGGCGGGGAGCCGTGTCCCCCGGGCCCGTCTCAGAGTGGGTTTGGGGGTTTACCGTCAGTCCCTTCGTCCTTCCGGTCCGTGTCGGCCCGTCATGGGCGCTCACTTCGTTCGCGTCGCTACGCGATCGCCTTCGGCGACCCTTGTTTCGCAGATCTCGGCGTCCGGCGGCCGCCCCGGGCGTTCAGCCGAGGTTGAGCAGCATCACGTCGTGCAGGGGTGCGCAGGCCCACGGGCGTGCATCACCCACCTTGCGGTACCCCCATGCGCGATACGCGGCCACGGCCACTTCGCTGTCCGGGTGGACGTTGAGCAGGACCCGTTCGGCGTCGACGGTGGCGATCAAGGTTTCGTGCAGACGGCGGGCGACACCCTGTCGACGCCAGGCGGCGCGCACGGCGAGTTCCATCAGGCCGAAGGTACGGCGGCCGTCCTCGCGACGCATGTCCTCAGGCACCGGCTCCGTGAGCTGGTCCCACCAACCGGTGTGCGGGCCGAGAGGGTACCCGTACGCCATGCCGACCGGCTGGCCGCCTTCAGCCGTCGCCAGCGCTCCGAGGAAAGTGCTCAGGAAGGAGTAGGGCTGGCCGTCGGGCGGACCAGTTCGCCCAGGGTGGGGACCGATTCCGGGCGGGAGCGGACCGCTTCCGTGCACTCCCACGCCCGCGGCGGATCCGCGTCCGGCCCGCCCAGCACCACCGGCCCCGGCCCCGCCGACACCGCCTCGCTGCCCGCCAGCGTGCACACCACCTGCGACAGCGCCACCGGCGGCAGGTCCTCGGGCTTGCGGCTGAGCCGGATCGTGCCCGCCGGGTCGCCCGGGCGCGCCGGCGCGACCGTCAGCCCGTCGGGGACCGACGTCGTGAAGCCCGCGTCCCGCTCCTCCGCCGACGGCTCCCGCTCCAGCGCCTCCAGCAGCGCCTCGGCGACCAGCACCACGGGGTCGCGTACCGGCTTCTTCTCCGGCACCGGCACCACCCGCTCCACGCCGACCAGCTGCGATCCGCACACGAGCTCCACCGTGGCCCGGAAGCCCTGTACCCCGGTCTGCAGCTCCGGGGTGTCGCACGACACCCGCGAAGGCGCCGGACCGACGTCCACCGGCACCGTCGTCGCCCTGATCCCGCATCCGGAGACCAGCCCCACCAGGGCCAACAGCACTGCCGCCCTATACGTCCGCGTCACCGGCGATCACCTTCCCCACGTCCACCGGCAGCCGCAGCGTGAACAGCGCGCCGCCCCCCGGCCCGTTGGCGGCGGTGATGTCGCCACCGTGGATGTGCGCGTTCTCCACGGCGATCGACAGGCCCAGCCCGCTTCCGTCCGACTTCGGCCGCGAGGCGCTCGCCTTGTAGAACCGGTCGAAGACGTGCGGCAGCACCTCCTCGGGGATGCCCGGCCCGTTGTCCTGGACCGCGATCACCAGCCACTCGCCCTCGACGACCACCGACACCCGCACCGGCGAGCCGCCGTGCTTGAGCGCGTTGCCGATCAGGTTGGCGAGGATGACGTCGAGCCGGCGCGGGTCGAGCCGCGCCACGATGCCGCGCTCGGCATCGAGTTCGACCGCGTCGAGCCACGCCCGCGCGTCGATGCACGCCGTCACCTGGTCGGCGACGTCCACGTCGTCCAGCACGAGCCGCGCCGTCCCCGCGTCGAAGCGGGTGACCTCCATCAGGTTCTCCACCAGGATGTTCAGCCGCCGGGTCTCGCTGACCACCAGCGCCACCGCCGGTGCGATCATCGGATCGAGGTCTTCGACCTCCTCCTCCAGCACCTCGGCGACCGCCGTCAACGCCGTCAGCGGAGTGCGCAGTTCGTGCGACATGTCCGCGACGAAACGCCGGCTGGCCTCCTCCCGGGCGCTCATGTCGGCGACCTTCTTCTCCAGCGCCTCGGCCGTCTTGTTGAACGTGTGCGACAGATCGGCGAGTTCGTCGGTCCCCGACACGTCGAGCCGGTGGTCCAGCTCGCCCTCGCCGAGGCGCCGCGCCGCGTCCCCCAGCCGCTGTACGGGCTTGAGGACGGTCCGGGCCGCGGCCTGCGCCAGCAGCGCCGACCCGAGCAGCGCGAGACCCGTGGCGATGGTCAGCGACCAGCCCAGCGCGTTCAGGTCGTCCCGCTCCTGCGCCAGGGACTTGTACATGTAGCCGGTCGGCCCACCGCCCACGATCCGCGTCCCGCCGACCAGGTACGGATTGCCGCGCGGCTTCGTCCGCTGCCAGTACATGTGGTACTCGGAGTCGTTGGCCGCCGTCGCCTTCTGCTGGTCGTTCACCGCGCGCTGCAGCGAGGCCGGTACGTCGTCCAGCCCGAAGGAGTCGGGACCGGCCGCGCCGAACACCTTGCGGCCGCCCCGCTCGTCGACCAGCAGCACGCTGTAGCCGGGGCTGCTGCCCGCCATCAGCTCGGCGGTGCGCTGCATCTCCTCGGGCGTCGGGTCGGCGGGCAGTGCCGCGGCCCGGTTCTGCATCTCCTGGCGGAAGTCGCCGAGGGCCGCGTCCTGGGTACGGGTGAGCACCGCCTCGCGGTTGAGCCAGTACGCGATCCCGGACGCGGAGACCGCGGCCACCAGCGCGACCAGGCAGAACACCATCAGGAGCCGCAGCCGCAGGCTGGTCCAGCGCCGGCCCGCGAACAGAGCTTTGATCACTGCGGCGAGTCCAGCCGGTAGCCGACGCCACGGACGGTCCGGATGAGGGTGGGCGAGGACGGCACTTCCTCGACCTTGGCGCGCAGCCGCTGGACGCAGGCGTCCACGAGCCGGGAGTCGCCGAGGTAGTCGTGCTCCCAGACCAGCCGCAGCAGTTGCTGCCGGGAGAGCGCCTGCCCGGGCCGGCGGCTGAGCTCCAGGAGCAGCCGCAGCTCGGTCGGCGTCAGCTGGAGGTCCTCGCCGTTCTTCGTGACCGTCATCGCGGACCGGTCGATGACCAGGGACCCGAAGACCGCGGAATCGGTGGACTCCCGTTCCCCGCGGCGCAGCACGGCCCGGATCCGGGCGTCGAGCACCCGTCCCTGGACCGGCTTGACGACGTAGTCGTCGGCTCCGGACTCCAGGCCCACCACCACGTCGATGTCGTCACTGCGCGCGGTGAGCAGGATGATCGGCAGCTGGTCGGTGCGGCGGATCCGCCGGCACACCTCGAAACCGTCGATCCCGGGCAGCATCACGTCCAGCACGATCAGGTCCGGCCGCTGCTCGCGCAGCAGTTTCAGGCCGTCCTCGCCCGTCGCCGCGGTGGCCACACGGTGGCCCTGGCGAGACAGGGAGAGTTCGAGGGCCGTGCGGATGGCGTCGTCGTCCTCGATCAGCAACAGGAAAGGCACGGGCTCATTCTGTCCCATGGACCGTTCGGAGTTCGACCGTCGGGTGCATGGGATCGCACAGAGGTCGCTGTGACAGGCCTGTGACAGTCGGCGGACACCCCGGTTAAGTCCGCCGGGCAGTCTTCTACCAACGAAACCGAGCAGGATCCGAAGCAGACTCCACGACGGGGGGCGCGAGATGAACACGCTGCACAGCACCACCACCAGCGCGGTTGTCACGCGGCTGCACGATGTGAACCGCCGGGCAGGTGTCCGTTCGGTGACGGTCGCCCGTCCGCGGCCGGCGCACACGGTGGCCATCGACGCGAACACGTACCGCCCTTCCGTCCCGGAGCAGCACACGCCCGAGCTCTCCTCCACCTCGGAGGCCGAGTTCACGGCGTACGTCCGGGAGCGGCGGGCCGCCCTGTACGCGACGGCCTTCCACCTGACCGGTGACCGTTACGAGGCCGAGGACCTGCTGCAGAGCGCGCTGTTCTCCACGTACCGCGCCTGGGACCGGATCAGCGACAAGGCGGCCGTCGGCGGGTACCTGCGGCGCACGATGACGAACCTGCACATCAGCGCGTGGCGCCGGCGGAAGCTGAACGAGTACCCGACCGAGGAGCTCCCGGAGACGGCCTCGGACACGGACGCGATGCGGGGTACGGAGCTGCGCGCGGTGCTGTGGCAGGCGCTGGCCCGCATCCCGGAGCCGCAGCGCACGATGCTGGTGCTGCGGTACTACGAGGGCCGTACGGACCCGGAGATCGCGGAGATCCTGGGTATCAGCGTCGGCACCGTGAAGTCGAGCATCTGGCGGTCGCTGCGGCGCCTGCGGGACGACGAGGTGCTGAGCTTCGGCCGCGACGAGGCGGAGTCCTTCGAGGAGCTCGTCGCGTAACGCGGCACACCACAGACCATGGGCCAGGGGGCCCGTCCTACGGGGGTGGGACGGGGGCCTGCGGGGGGAGAAGGCGGGATCAGGCGGCCGGGGGTCCGCATGATCCCGCCTTCTCGTATGTCCGGCCCCGCCGGCACCGCAGAACCGGCGGCTACGCCGGGGCGGCCGCACGGTGGCGGCCTGCTGCGCAGGCCGCCAGGCGGCCCAAGGCCTCGTCGCGGCCGCAGGCGTACGCGCCGAGGGCGGTGTGCCGGGCCACGATGCCCCGCTCCGCCCGCATCAGCCGCCAGCCCCTGCGCAGCAGGAACGGCAGCGACTTGCGGCCCTCGCGCAGGTCCCGCATCAGCCTGCGCCGGAACGTCGTCGACGGCCGCCCGCGCAGGCAGATGGCGTCCGCCAGCAGCCCCAGTTCCTGGCACCGGGCCACTATGTCCGCCGCGAAGATCCCCTCCGCGATGAAGAGCGGGGTGCGGGAGATGTCCAGCGTCTCGGTACCCGTACGGGAGGACGTCGCGATGGAGTACACCGGCACCTCGGTACGGCCTGCCGCGCAGAGTTCCACGATCGCGGCGACCGCCACGTCCGCGTCCCAGGACAGCGGGGAGTCCCAGTCGATGTCGGAGCTGCCCTCGACCAGCGGGAGGGTCGGGTCGTCAGCCTCCTTGTAGAAGTCGTCCAGGCGCAGCACCGGCAGCCCGGAACGGGCAGCCAACCTGGACTTGCCGGAGCCCGAAGGCCCGGTCAACAGGACGACACGCGTAGGCAAAGGAGAGGAAGAGCTCACGGGACACCAGTCTGAACCATTCCCCCGCGCAGGGGATGCCTCCGGTGGCCGGTTGGTATCCAGGATCACACCTCGACTACGCTGCGTGCGCACGCGACTACGACCTCAGGCGGGATCCCATGGCACGTCACGCAGCCCCCGGCAGCTCCACGCTGCGCTCCGCAGGCCTCACGCTCTCCATGGCCGGTGCGGCCCTGGCCATGGCCGCCGGCGGCGCCCAGGCCGGTGAGCTCTCGGTCCCGGCGGCCCTCGCCGGGGTCGCCGACCCCATCGCGAACCTCAAGGTGAACCCCCTCGCACACACCGGCGTGGACCCGCTCGACAACGGCGTGGCCACCAAGGTCGCCGACTTCCCGGCGGTCGGCACCACCATGGTCACGGGCATCCTGACGCAGGGGCCGTCCCTCGGCGAGCTGCCCGAGGCGACCGCGTCCTCGCTGCTCGGCCCGCTGCTGCCGAAGTAGCCGGAGGCACCAGGGTGCGAAAAGGCCCCGGCAGCACGGGGGACGCTGCCGGGGCCGGTTTCGGAGGGGCCCTTCCAGTGCCTGACGCGGCACTGGTACAAGGGTCGGCCTAGTACGAGGATCCGCCCGAGCCCAGCGAGCCCGTGGGGTGCCAGACCGTCTTCGTCTCCAGGAACGCCGTCATGCGCGACGTGCCCGGGTCGGCGCTCCAGTCGTCCACAGGCTGTGGACGCAGGACGCGCTTGAGGTTGTCGGCCGCCGCGATCTCCAGCTCCTTGGCCAGCGCCGCATCGGCTCCGGCCAGGTCGATCGCGTTGACGTCCTGGTGGGACGCCAGGTGCGGGCCCATCTCGCCGGCCTTGCCGGACAGGATGTTGACGACGCCGCCCGGCAGGTCGGAGGTGGCCAGCACCTCGCCCAGGGAAAGGGCCGGAAGCGGCGCGTTCTCGCTGGCGATGACGACGGCGGTGTTGCCCGTCGCGATCACCGGGGCGATCACCGAGATCAGGCCCAGGAAGGACGAGTCCTGCGGGGCCACGACCGTGACGACACCGGTCGGCTCCGGGGTGGAGAGGTTGAAGAACGGGCCCGCGACCGGGTTGGCCCCGCCCACGATCTGGGCGATCTTGTCGGTCCAGCCCGCGTACCAGACCCAGCGGTCGATGGCCGCGTCGACGACCGCGGCCGCCTTCGACTTGGACAGGCCCTCGGCCTCGCCGACCTCGCGGACGAACTGCTCGCGGCGGCCCTCCAGCATCTCGGCGATGCGGTAGAGGATCTGCCCGCGGTTGTACGCGGTCGCGCCCGACCAGCCGCCGAAGGCCTTGCGGGCCGCGACGACCGCGTCACGCGCGTCCTTGCGGGAGGACAGGGGGGCGTTGGCCAGCCACTTGCCCTTGCCCCCGCCCGATGTTTTGGCGCTCACCTCGTACACCCGGCCGCTCTCGGAGCGGGGGAACTTGCCCCCGACGTACAGCTTGTAGGTCTTGAAGACGCTCAGACGCGTCGAAGACTCAGACATCGAGGTAGCCCTCCAGGCCGTGACGGCCGCCTTCGCGCCCGAAGCCCGACTCCTTGTAGCCGCCGAAGGGCGAGGTCGGGTCGAACTTGTTGAACGTGTTGGCCCAGACGACACCGGCGCGGAGCTTGTTCGCGACCGCGAGGATGCGCGAGCCCTTCTCCGTCCAGATGCCGGCGGACAGGCCGTACTGGCTGTTGTTGGCCTTGGCGACGGCCTCGTCCGGCGTACGGAAGGTCAGCACGGACAGCACCGGGCCGAAGATCTCGTCGCGGGCGACGGTGTGCGCCTGGGTGACGTTCGTGAAGAGCGTCGGGGCGAACCAGTAGCCGGAGGACGGCAGCTCGCACGCCGGGGACCAGCGCTCGGCGCCCTCGGCCTCGCCGGTCTCGGCGAGCGCGGTGATCCGGGCCAGCTGCTCGGCGGAGTTGATCGCACCGATGTCGGTGTTCTTGTCGAGCGGGTCGCCCAGGCGCAGGGTGGTCAGGCGGCGCTTGAGGGAGTCCAGCAGCTCGTCGTGGATCGACTCCTGGACCAGCAGGCGCGAGCCCGCGCAGCAGACCTGGCCCTGGTTGAAGAAGATGCCGTTGACGATGCCCTCGACGGCCTGGTCGATGGGGGCGTCGTCGAAGACGATGTTGGCGCCCTTGCCGCCCAGCTCCAGGGTGACCTTCTTGTCCGTACCGGCGATCTGGCGGGCGATGGCCTTGCCGACCGCGGTCGAGCCGGTGAAGGCGACCTTGTTGACGTCGGGGTGCTCGACGAGGGCCGCGCCCGCGTCCCCGTAACCCGTGAGGATGTTGACGACACCCTTGGGCAGGCCCGCCTGGCGGCAGATGTCCGCGAAGAAGAGCGCGGAGAGCGGGGTGGTCTCGGCGGGCTTGAGGACGACCGTGTTGCCGGTGGCGAGCGCCGGGGCGATCTTCCACGCCAGCATCAGCAGCGGGAAGTTCCACGGGATGACCTGGCCGGCCACGCCAAGCGGGCGCGGGTTCGCGCCGTACCCCGCGTGGTCGAGCTTGTCGGCCCAGCCCGCGTAGTAGAAGAAGTGCGCGGCGACGAGCGGGAGGTCCGCGTCGCGGGTCTCCTTGATCGGCTTGCCGTTGTCCAGGGTCTCCAGGACGGCCAGCTCGCGGCTGCGCTCCTGGATGATCCGGGCGATGCGGAAGAGGTACTTGGCGCGCTCGGAGCCGGGCAGCGCGGACCAGGTCGCGAACGCCTTGCGGGCGGCCTTGACCGCGCGGTCGACGTCGGCGGCGCCGGCCTGGGCGACCTCGGCGAGGACCTCCTCGGACGACGGCGAGACGGTCTTGAAGACCTTGCCGTCGGCGGCGTCGGTGAACTCACCGTCGATGAAGAGCCCGTACGAGGGGGCGATGTCGACGACCGAGCGGGACTCGGGAGCCGGTGCGTACTCGAATACAGATGCCATGGTGATCAGTCCACCGTCACGTAGTCGGGACCGGAGTAACGGCCGGTGCTCAGCTTCTGGCGCTGCATCAACAGGTCGTTGAGCAGGCTGGAGGCGCCGAAGCGGAACCAGTGGTTGGTCAGCCAGTCCTCGCCCACGGTCTCGTTGACCAGGACCAGGAACTTGATGGCGTCCTTGGTGGTCCGGATGCCGCCGGCCGGCTTCACGCCGATCTGGATTCCAGTCTGCGCCTTGAAGTCGCGGACGGCCTCGAGCATCAGCAGTGTGTTGGCGGGGGTGGCGTTGACGCCGACCTTGCCGGTGGAGGTCTTGATGAAGTCGGCGCCCGCGAGCATGCCGATCCAGGAGGCCCGGCGGATGTTGTCGTACGTCGACAGCTCGCCGGTCTCGAAGATGACCTTGAGGCGGGCGGTGGTGCCGTCGGGGCGTACGCACGCCTCCTTGACGGCCTTGATCAGCTCGTACGTCTCCAGGTAGCGGCCGGCGAGGAAGGCGCCACGGTCGATGACCATGTCGATCTCGTCGGCGCCGGCGGCGACGGCGTCACGGGTGTCCGCGAGCTTGACGGGCAGCGCGGCGCGGCCGGCCGGGAAGGCCGTCGCGACGGAGGCCACCTTGACGTCGGCGCCGTTCAGGGCGGCCTTGGCGATGGCCACCATGTCGGGGTAGACGCAGACCGCGGCGGCCATGGGAGTCGTACGGTCGGTCGGGTCGGGATTGGCGGCCTTGGCGGAGAGCGCTCGGACCTTGCCCGGGGTGTCCGCACCCTCAAGCGTGGTCAGGTCGATCATCGAAATGGCCAGGTCGATGGCGTACGCCTTGGCCGTGGTCTTGATCGAACGGGTACCGAGCGCGGCCGCGCGGGCCTCCAGGCCGACGGCGTCTACGCCGGGCAGCCCGTGCAGGAAGCGGCGCAGCGCGCTGTCGGACGTCGTCACGTCAGCGAATGCGGTGAGGATGGTGGGCATGGTCACCAGATGAGCATATCTACGCGCGTAGCTGCCTGTCACCCCCCGCGGGCGCACATATGTGCGGGACCGGTCACATCCGGGCGGGGCGGGCATCCGGACCCGGCCCCGGCTGCGGACCGCTGACCTCCGCTTTTGCTGTTACACGGCGAAGACAGGAACCCGATCGTCCGGTCGAACAAGATCCGTAAATTTCTCTTCAGCAGCCCGCCAGACCTCACCGGATGAAAGCCCGACAGAGAAAACGCGGCATGCGACTCTCCCCTTATCCGCGACACAGCTTCCAGGAGTCGTTATGCGTTCCGCCCTCCGCACCTCGATCGTCACCGCCGCCCTCGCCGGGGCCCTGCTCGCGCCGGCCACGACCGCGCTCGCCGCGACCGCCCCGCAGGCCGTCACCTCGGTCTCCGCGGTGACCTCGGTCTCCGCGGCCTCGTCGGACAAGGACCGCTACGACGGCGAGGTCGTTCTCGTCGGCAAGAACCGGATCGCGGTGCTGCGCAACGAGTCCGAGGGCCCCGAGGTCTGGATCCGCGCCGTGGGCGACAACTGGAAGCCGGCCGACGGCTGGGCGGGCCGCGTGCTGGCGAAGCTGGACCTCTCCAACCGCCGCGCGGTGATCGAGGACACCGAGTACACGCTCACCGACGCGGGCGACTACGGGCTCAACGTCCACCGGAAGGGCGAGGGGGCTTCGGACTTCTACCTGCTGCCGAAGGGCGCGCCGACCACCACGCCGTCGACCAAGCCCTCCGCCAAGCCGTCCGCGCAGCCGACCGCCAAGACCCCTGCCACGACCTCCGTCAAGCCGGTCGCCGACGTGAAGGCGCAGACCGGGGCGCAGACCGTGGTCGTACCCAAGGGCGGGGTGGCCGCCGGGGCCGAGTTCGCCGCCGAGGACACCGACAACAGCACCACCGTGGCCGCCGGCGCGGGTCTCGTCGCGATCTTCGCCGGGCTGGGTGTGGCCCTGCTGGCCCGCGGCCGCCGCGCCGCCCGCAGCCGGGGCTGACGGCCCGCAGCCGGGCCTGACCTGCCCGTTCCGACCCGTTCCCTCCCGTTCCTGCCTCCGGCGGGCCACCTCCTCGGTGGCCCGCCGGGCCCGTTTCCCGGAGCACCCCATGGCCCACCGCGTCCGTCCCCTGCTCGCCGCCGCCCTCTTCGGCCCGCTCGCCCTCGCCGCCCTGACCGGCTGCGGCGGCGCACCGGCCGCGTCGGCGCCCCCGCCCGCGCCCCGCATCGCCGCGGCCCCGGCGGCGGTCCCGTCCGCCCCGACGGCGTCGGCCGCGCCCGTCGCCCCGCTGCCCGCCTCGGAGCCCGTACGGGTACGGATCCCCGCGGCCGCGGTGGACGCGGGCCCGCTGCTGGAATTGGGCCTGGCCGCCGACGGCAGCGTCGAGGTGCCCTCCGTCGCGAACGGGGACCGGATCGGCTGGTACACGAAGGGCGTCACCCCGGGCGAGACCGGACCGGCCGTGCTCATCGGGCACTTCGACACCGCGCGCGGCCCGGCCGTCCTGCGCAACGTCTCGAAGATCCGCACCGGTGACGAGATCACCGTCTCCCGGGCGGACGGCACGACCGCCGTCTTCCGGGTGCGCGAGCTGGAACAGGTCGACAAGAAGAGCTTCCCGACCGCCAAGGTGTACGGGAACACCGCGCGCCCCGAGCTTCGGCTGATCACCTGCGGCGGCGAGATCACCGACGGCCACCGCCCCGACAACATCATCGTGTACGCCGATCTCGTGGGCTGAGACGGCTTGAGGCAGAATCGGGCGCATGAGCAGCCAGCAGCCCACTGACGAACCGGTGTACGACGACCGGGTCTACCGCTCCCCCATGGCCGCCGTCACCGGCGTTCTGCTGCTCGCGCTCATCGCGTGGCTGTGCGGGGACGCCATCGTGCGGGGATCGGGGAACGCCCCGTGGTTCGCCGCGGCGATCGCCCTGCTGGCCGTACCGCTGGCCGTCGCCTTCACCATCCGCCCGGCGGTCTTCGCCAACGACAACCGGATGCGCGTACGGAACCCGTTCCGGATCATCGAGCTGCCCTGGGCCGCCGTGGACGCGGTGCGTGCCGGGTACTCGGCGGAGGTGCTGGCCGAGGGGTCGAAGTACCAGCTGTGGTCCGTCCCGGTCTCGCTGCGCGAGCGGAAGAAGGCGAGCCGGCAGCAGTTCTCCCGCCGCGGCGGGCTCACCGGCAAGGGACTCGGCTCGCCCGAGGGCGGCGACACGGCGGCCGCCGCCGTCGAACCGCAGCGGGCCCACGCGGACCAGGTGGTGGACGAACTGCGGGAGCTGGCCGAGCGCGGCGCCTCGCGGGCCGGCGCCCAGGGCAGCGTGCGCGTGCGGTGGTCGTACGAGGTCATCGCGCCCGCCGTCGCGGGCGCGGTATTCCTGATCGTCCTCCTCGCCACCCGCTGACGGCGGGCCCCGGCGGCGGCGCCGGGCTATGCGCGGGGGACGCCGAGGCCGGCGAGGGCCGCGGCCAGTGCGCGGCCGCAGAACCCGGCCACGATCGTGTGCAGCGGCCGTCGTACGCCGCCGTTCGCCGCTGTGCGTCGTACGGGGCTGCGTCGTGCGGGCATGGCTGTTCTCCTTCGGCTGCCACCGGTGGGCCGCGCCCACTGTGCGGGTCCGCAGCGGTACCGGAGGCGGGTGCGTCACCGACCCGCCGGGGTTTCATCCGATCGGATCGTCATATGCCGCCTGCTCGCCGGATCCGACCGGAACCGCAGCCACCGGGCGCTGCGTCCTCGCAGGTGTGCAGCGCAATGAGGTCGGCCGCAGTGCCGCCACCGCCATTCACCTCCGGCTCCGACTCCTGGGCGGGGGGCTGCTGGTCGCTCATCTCCTCCTCGTCGCCTGGCTGACCCTGCGGCCCCTGGACGTGCCCTGGGCGTCCGCCGCCAATCTGACCCCGCTGGAGGGGATCCGGGCGGACCTCTCGTACGGACCGCTCGAGGCGGTCCGGCGGATCGGGGAGGGGCTGGCGCTGCTCGCCCCGCTCGGGGTGCTGCTGCCGCTCGTCAACGGGAACCTGGCGCCCTCGCCGCTGGCCGCGTGGTCCTCACTGGGCCGGACCGCCGCCGCGGGCGTGCTGGTCTCGCTCAGCATCGAGATGCTCCAGAGCGCCGTGCCCGGGCAGGTGGTCGACGTGGACTCGGTCCTGCTGAACGGCCTCGGCGTGGTGCTCGCGCACGCGGCCGTCGTACCGGCGCTGCGTGCGCGGCTGCGGCGCTCGCAGCGGTCGCAGCGCTCCTCTCAGGGCTCTACCCCGAGAATTCCCAGGGTCGGCCTCGGTCCGTGGACCGACGTTCTGTCCGCAGTGCCGCGGGAGTATTGAGGTATCGCGGGAGCCCGCCATTACCGACGGTTCTGGTGGCCCGCTGATCCCACAGAGGAGAAACCCATGAGCGCCATTGCCCGCCCCCGTGACGGCCGCTGGATCGGCGGCGTCTGCGCCGGACTGGCGCGCCGCTTCGGAATTTCCGCGAATACGATGCGCCTGATATTCGTCGTCTCGTGCCTGCTGCCCGGCCCGCAGTTCCTGATCTACCTGGCGTTGTGGGTGCTCCTGCCGAACGAGAAGTCCGCCTCCAGCGCCTGGTAGCACGTCCGGGGCTGCTCAGCCCGCGCTGCGGACCTTCTCGAGCTGCTTGTCCGCCACCTCGTGCGGGACCTGTGGCTTCTGCTGGGCCGCGGCCGCCGCCACGTTGAGGGCCATCAGCCGCACGACGGTGGCGCCCTGGCGTACGACGACCACGTGGACCTGCGCGGAGACGCCCTGGGCGGCCGCGGTCGTGGTCCAGCTGACGCTCTCGTCGCCGGCCGCCTTGTACTCGGCCGGCCGTACGTCGCGGTAGCTGCCGCTCTGCTTCTCGACGGTGGCGGAGAAGCCCGTACCGCAGGCGGCGACGGCGTCCTTCAGCCGGGCGATCAGCGCCTTGGCGTCGCTTTCGGCGTAGGAGCTGACGGAGGCGGAGACGGCCAGTCCGACCTGCTTCTGGGAGCCGACGCCCCGGTTGACGGTCTCGCGGGCGGCCGGGTCGGGCTTGTCGCCCATGATGTCGGCCAGGGGCTGGCAGGCCTTGCGGTCGGCCTGCGGCTGGCCGTCGGGGGCGTTCGGGTTCTTGCCCTGCGCGGAGACCTGGTAGCCGGGCAGATCGCCCTGTTCGAGCGCGGAGCGCTCCAGCTTGCTCGCCCCGGCCTTCGGTGCGGCCGAGCCGCTCGGGGCGCCGCCCGGGGACGCGGCGGGGGCGGAGCCCTTCGGGTCGGGCGCCTTGCCGGCCGCGGGGACGCCCTCGCTGCTGCATCCCACGGCTCCCAGAAGGAGGGCGGGGAGCAGGGCGGCGGTGGCCGCTCCGACCGTGACTCGTTCGTTCAAGCGCATGACCGATGACCTCATACCCAGTGCGTCGGCGGGCAGTTGGTGGTGATCGTGGCACACGGCGCGACGTGGCACACACCCGATCGAACCGGCGTGCGCCACGTGCGTGCGTGTACGAAGAATCCGCGGACGAATCGCGGACGAATCCGCCTGCGGATCCGGCGGGGATCAGCCGCCGAGCGCGCCACCGATGGGCAGGCCGCCGAGCGTGGGGCCGACCGCCTCGGTGAGCTGGTTGAGGGGGGCGGCCGGGTCGCTGGACTGCTGGCCACCCTCGGGGCTCACCTGCTGCTGGCTCGTGAGCCCCTGGGTGGCGCCGGTGACGGTGCCCAGGGCGTCGGACAGGCCGATGGCGGGCACGGCGGCCGACGCGGAACCCGCGGCGGCGGCGACGAAGGCGGCACCGAGGGCGGCGGCACCGAGAGTCTTGGCAGCTGACTTCTTCATGAAGATTTAGTCCTTGCGACGGGGAATTGAGCGGCTCCGCAAACTAGTCACTTCAAACCCCCGGCCGCAAACATACGTAAATACGAGAAAGCGCCCGGGGATTGCTGTCCCCGGACGCTTTCCTTACGTCATGCCGTGGCCTAGACCGAGACAGAACCGCTGGTCGAAGCGGTCTGCTGGAACAGCCATTCCGACTTCAGCTCCGCGTAACCGGGCTTGATGACCTCGTTGATCATGGCCAGTCGTTCATCGAAAGGAATGAACGCGGACTTCATCGCATTGACGGTGAACCACTGCATGTCGTCGAGCGTGTAGCCGAAGGTGTCGACCAGGTGCTCGAACTCGCGGCTCATGCTGGTGCCGCTCATCAGCCGGTTGTCGGTGTTGACCGTCAGGCGGAAGTGCAGCTTGCGCAGCAGGCCGATCGGGTGCTCGGCGTACGAGGCGGCCGCGGCGGTCTGCAGGTTCGAGGTGGGGCACATCTCCAGGGGGATGCGCTTGTCCCGGACGTACGAGGCCAGCCGGCCCAGCTTCACCGAGCCGTCGGCGGAGACCTCGATGTCGTCGATGATCTTCACGCCGTGGCCCAGGCGGTCGGCGCCGCACCACTGCAGGGCCTGCCAGATCGACGGCAGACCGAAGGCCTCACCCGCATGAATGGTGAAGTGGTTGTTCTCGCGCTTGAGGTACTCGAACGCGTCGAGGTGGCGGGTGGGAGGGAACCCGGCCTCGGCGCCGGCGATGTCGAAGCCGACCACGCCGTTGTCGCGGTAGCGGTTCGCCAATTCGGCGATCTCCAGGGCGCGGGCGGCGTGGCGCATCGCGGTGAGCAGCGCGCCCACGCGGATGCGGCGGCCGCTCGCCTTCGCGCGGCGCTCGCCCTCGCGGAAGCCGTCGTTCACTGCCTCGACGACCTCTTCGAGGGTCAGGCCGGCTTCCAGGTGCTGCTCGGGGGCGTAGCGGATCTCGGCGTACACGACGCCGTCCTCGGCCAGGTCCTCGGCGCACTCGGCGGCGACGCGGAACAGCGCCGCCTTCGTCTGCATGACGGCGCACGTGTGCGCGAACGTCTCCAGATAGCGGGGCAGGGAGCCGGAGTCGGCGGCTTCGCGGAACCAGATGCCGAGCTTGTCGGCGTCCGTCTCGGGAAGGCTCTCGTAGCCGGCCTCGCGGGCCAGCTCGATGATGGTCCCGGGGCGCAGGCCACCGTCGAGGTGGTCGTGGAGCAGCGCCTTCGGGGAGCGGCGGATCTGATCCGGGGTCGGCAGGTTGGGGGTCTCGCTCGTCATCCGGGCACTCTACTCCTACGCGCGTAGAGCAGCGCGTCGGCGACAGGGGTCGATATGCAACAGAGACCGTACGGACGGGTCGCGTACACCTGTCAGTCTGAGAATGTTCCGCCATGGCACAGCATGCGCCGCCGGCGCGCGGGGCCCGCCTGGGGCGGGCGGCCGGGGCGAACGGCTCGGTCTCGACGGGAAGCACAGTCAACGGAGCGGTCCTCCTGCTCCCCGGAGCGTCCAGATTGTTCCCCGGTCCGGTGCGCCCGCTCGCGCGGGCACTGGCCCGGGCGGGCGGGGCGGACGGGCTGGTCGCGCACACGGTCCTGCACGGCCGGGGGGCCTGCCGGGAGGACGACGCCCGGTGGGCGGCCGACGAGGTGGTGCGCCGGTACGGGGACGTGCCGGTGTGCCTCGTCGGCTACGACGCGGGCGGCCGGGCGGCGCTGCTGGCCGCGGGCCACGACGCCGTCAACTCGGTGCTGGCGCTTGCCCCTTCCTTAGGCGAGGTGGTCTCGGCGGATTCCCCGGAACCGGTGAAGCAGCTGTCGGGGCGGCAGGTGCTGATCGTGCACGGGACGAACGACGCGCACAGCGATCCTGAAGCATCGTTTCGGCTGGCGGCGCAGGCGAAGAAGGCGAACCGGGCGACGTGCCGGTTCGAGGTCCACTCGGACGGGCACCGGCTGCGGGAGCACCAGGCGGAAGTCGTGGCGCTGTCCGTGGATTTCGTCATGGGGGCGATGTTCTCGGGGCGGTACTCGCGGCCCGTGACGGACGCGCTGGCGGCGCCGCCGCCGCTGGGGCTGCGGATGCCGCTCGCCTCCGGGTTCGGACGGTCGCTGCGGGGCTGACCTGCGGGGGCTGCGCCGCGAGCGGATGAGGCGCCCGGCCGTCGGACGTATGGTGAGGAGTGGACTCGGGGTCCTTCTCCGCGGGAGGCGGTTCGGCATGGCCGGGATCGTGCGCAAGAGCTTCGACCAGGCGGACGAGACCCGTCCGTTCGAAGACGGCAAGGGCAGGCTCGACGTGATCCAGACGGACGGCGGCGCCGTGGGCCGCGCGGTCTTTGAGCCGGGCTGGCGCTGGTCGGAACACATCAAGCCGCTGGTGGGCACGGACAGCTGCGAGGCCGCGCACACGGGTTACGTGGTGAGCGGCCGGATGAAGGTCGTCATGAACGACGGGAGCAGTGAGGAGTACGGCCCCGGCGACCTCATGGAGATCGCGCCCGGACACGACGCCTGGGTCGTCGGCGACGAGCAGTGCGTCGCGGTGGACTGGACCGGCTTCGGCCAGTACGCGAAGCCGGCCTGACATCCCCGTCGCGTCCCCGTCGCATCCCCGTCACGTCACCGGTCACATCGCTGGTCACCTCACCGGTCACGTCAGCCGGTCACGTCACCCCGCGGGCAGCCACACCGGGTTCGTGAACGCCGCCGGGGCGCCCGGCAGGGGCGGGGCCGCGGCGGGGTGGCGGACCTCGGCCCGGACGTAGGCGGAGCGGGCCGGGGTGGTGTGCCATTCCAGGGTGGTGGCGTCGGGGGCCGTGACGGCCAGGCCCTGATCGGTGATCAGCCGTAGTTCGCAGCCCGGGGCGCCCGTGACCGTGAGCCGGATCAGCACGTCCGCGTCCGGGGTCACCCGCAGGCGCTCCCCGATGCCGGCACGCTCCCCGCGCCCTCCGAAGGCCTCGAAGCCGACCGTGACCTGCGCGGATTCCGCGGCGTAGGACCGGCCGGCCCGTATCCCGGCGAGTACGGCCTCCCGGGTCAGGTCCTCGGCGAGGACCACGGTCTGCGGGCCGCCGATGCGGTCCGGATCGCGGTGGTGGTCGCTGTTGGCCACGGCCGGCAGCCAACGCTCGCCGTCGGCGCCGCGCAGAGTGGCGTCCCAGGAGGCCAGGGAGACCTCGTCGTCCGGGGTCCACGGGCCGTTCCAGACCTCGACCGCGTCGGCCTCGCCGAAGCCGAACTTCCAGGCGCAGCCGATGCAGGTGGCGTGCGGGTGGGCGGGCACGACCAGCCCACCCGCGCCCCGTATGGCACGGGCGAACCGGCCGAAGCGGCCCTCGCGCGCCCGGTAGCGCCAGTCGACGAAGGTCCCCGGGTCGGTGCCGACCGCCAGGACGTGGCCGGTGCGGGTGGTGATCTCCTCGCCGGTCAGGATCAGCAGGTCCGGCGAGAGCGCGTCGGCCCAGGCGGCGTGCGCGGAGTGGGTGTTGTGCTCCGAGGAGTTGATGAAGTCCAGGCCGGCGGCCCGGGCGAGGCCGGCGATCTCGGCCGGGGTGCGGCGCCCGTCGGAGTGCACCGAGTGGATGTGGCAGTCGCCCCGGTACCAGGCCCGGCCGCGGCCGCAGGCCCGCTGGGGCGGGTAGACGGGGCGGGGGGTGCGGCCCGGGTCCCCGAAGGTGAAGCGTGCGGTGATCTCGTACGGGAGCCCCTGCGGGGCCACGGTGTACGGGCCGAGCAGGATGTGCCAGCGGTCGGCTTCGATCGGGCCGGGCACGTAGCCGGGGGTCGCGTCGTCGGCGCGCAGGAAGAACTCGCTGCGGGCGCCGCCTGACCAGCCGCGGAAGCCGCGGCCGCCGAGGGCGGTGCCGTGCTGGTCGAAGATGCCCATGTCGAGGGCATTTCCGGGGGTGCCGGGCGGTACGGGCGGCTTCCCGTACGTGTACGCCACCCTTAACTCGCGTACACCGCGCGGCACATCGAGGGGTATCTCGACGAAGTCCGGGGCGCCCGGGGGGATCGTGCCGGTCAGGATGCGGGTGTCCGGCGAGGGGGCGGACAGGTGCGGGGTGGCGGCTGCGGCGGCACCGGACGCACCGGTCGCCAGAACTTCACGTCTCGTGAGGGCCATGCCTCCACGGTGGCGGCGGTACGTGAATCCCGTGTGAATCCGGGGTGAGGGGTACCGGCTGCCCGAGCAGGGCCACGGCCCGGTGCACGCCGGGCGGCGGTGGTCGCGCCGGTCCGTCCGTACCCGCCGCTCCGTCCCCTCACGGTCGGAGGGCACCGGCGGACCTCCCCCAGCTACCGCTGGGAGGTGCCCCCGGCGCGACCACCACGGCGGGCCGCGGGCTCGGCAGGACCGCCATGGGCCCCCGCCCGGTCCTGCGAACCAGCTCCCGCTCCCCCGTCACCGCGTTTCCCCCTTCACCCGGTGTGACCACTGTGCCGGTTCGGTATATCCGGAAGGCGCCCGATCGGGGGTCGTCTTGCCGCCTTGCGGGAACACGAGGGGTTTATAAACATCCGCAAGCCGGGACGAATACGCATATGCCAGCCGACGAAGCCGACCAGCCACGCGGGGGCGACCTGAGCCGCGCCGCCCGGCGGCTGTACGCGTACGCCGTGGAGCGGCATTCGTTCGCCGCGGCCGAGGCCACCGAGGCCCTCGGGGCGCGGGCGGCCGCGGCGATCACCGAGCTGGCCGCCGCGCACCTGCTCCAGCGGGCCTCCGGCGACGGTCCCGAGCGGTGGAGCGCCGTGGCGCCGCGGGCGGCGGCCGCCCGGGCGCTGGCCCCGCTGGCCCTGCTCGTACGGGAGACCCACGACGAGATGGACCGGCTGCGCGGGCGACTGGAGACGCTGGTCCCGGCGTACGAGGCGGGAGCGGCACACCTCGAACGCAACGGGTCGGGGCGGGCGAAGCTGGAGCTGATCACGGACCTGGGAGCGGTGCGCGGGCTGATCGCGGAGCTGGTCGCGGGGTGCGAGCGGGAGCTGCTGACCTCGCAGCCGGGCGGGGGCCGGCCGGTGGAGACGCTGGAAGAGGCGATCGGGCGGGACGAGTCGCTGCTGGCGCGCGGGGTGCGGATGCGCACGATCTACCAGCACACGGCCCGCTACTCGCGGCCCACGGCGGCGTACGTGGAGCGGGTGACGGCGCTGGGCGCGCAGGTGCGGACGCTGGGCGACGCCCTGATGCGGATGCTGATCTTCGACGGGCACACGGGGCTGATGGCGGTGCCGGACCGCAGCGGGGCGGCGCTGGTGGTGCGCGAGCCGGCGGTCGTGCACTTCATGACGTCGGCGTTCGAGCGGTGCTGGGTGGAAGCGGGGCCGTTCCCCACGACGGTGAGCCCGGACGCGGCCCGCTCGCTCTCGGACGAGCTGCGGCAGACGATCGTGCGGCTGCTGTCGGAGGGTCTGGAGGACAAGGTGATCGCGCGCCGGCTGGGCATGTCGGAGCGGACCTGCCAGCGCCACATCGCGGAGATCATGCGGGCGGTGGGCGCCAAGTCCCGTTTCCAGGCGGGCTATTTGCTCTCCTCGGCGGCGTCTCCCGCCGCCTCCGGGGACGAAGCCGGATCCTGACCGGGGTGCCAGCCGTGCAGCTCCGGGATCAGCCGGCCGCGACGGGACAGCAGGAAGCGCTTGAACTCGGCGACGGGCGGGGTGTCGGGGTGGCCGTCGAGCCAGGCGACGCCGATCTCGCGGACCGCGCGCGGAGCCGTCACCGTCAGCTCGACCACGCCGGGGCGGGCCACGGCCGGCGGCGGCAGCAGGGCCACGCCGAGGCCTGCCGCGACCAGGCCGCGCAGGGTCTCGGCCTCCTCGCCCTCGAAGGCCACGCGCGGGGTGAACCCGGCCTCTGCGCACAGATCGTCGGTGATGCGGCGCATGCCGTAGCCGGGCTCCAGGGTGACGAAGGTTTCCTCGGCTGCCTCGGCGAGGCGGATGCGCTTGCGGGTGGCCAGGCGGTGGTCGTCGGGGACCACCAGGCGCAGGCGCTGCACGTCCAGGCGGCGGGCGACCAGGTCGGGGGCGTCGGGGAGCGGTGAGGTGAGGCAGAGGTCGAGCTCGCCGGCCCGCAGCTTCTCGAGCATGGCCTCGCCGTAGTTCTGCACCAGGGAGAAGCGCACGCGCGGGTGGTCGGCGCGGAAGGCGCGGATCAGGCCGGGTACGGTCTCGGGGCCGAGGGTGTGGAGGAAGCCGAACGCCACCTTGCCGAAGGCCGGGTCGGCGTCCTGCTGCACCGACTCGGCGGCGCGGGCGATTTCGGCGAGGGCCCGCTCGGCCGACGCGAGGAAGGTCCGGCCGGCCGTGGTGAGCGCGACGGTGCGGCCCTTGCGGGCGAACAGCGTGACGCCGAGGTCCTGTTCGAGCCGGACCATGGCCCGGGACAGGGTGGACTGCGGGACGCCCAGCTCGTGCGCGGCGCGGGTGACGTGCTCGTGGCGGGCGACGGCGGCGAAGTACGCCAGGCGCGGGGCCAGCAAAGCTGTCACCGCGATGTCTTCTTCGTAACGGTTCATTTACAGGCGCCCCTCTGAGCTGCGGTCATGCATCAGTGGATTGATTATCGCGATTCTGTGCATTGGACGCATGAAACGGGACGGGTCTACGGTCGTTGCATGCCTCCCGTTCATACCGGGGCGCCCGTCACCACGGGTGCCTCCACCCCGTCGTCCCCTGCCGCACCGGAACCCCGCTCCCCCGGCCGCCCCGGCTACCGCCGCATGAGCCTCGCGCTCTTCGCCGCCGGACTCGCGACGTTCGCCCTCCTCTACTCCACCCAGGCGCTGCTGCCCGCGATCTCCGACGGGTTCGGGGTGACGGCGGGTCAGGCCAGCTGGACCGTGTCCGCGGCCACCGGCGCACTCGCCCTGTTCGTCCTGCCCCTCAGCGCGCTCTCCGAGCGCTTCGGGCGGACCCGGATGATGACGGTCTCCATGCTGGTCGCCGTCGGCGTCGGGCTCCTGGTGCCGTTCGCGCCGAACCTGGAGTGGCTGGTGGCGCTGCGCGCCGTCCAGGGTGCGGCGATCGCCGGCATCCCGGCCTCGGCGATGGCGTACCTGGCGGAGGAGGTCAAGCCGAAGGCGCTGGTGGGCGCGATCGGCCTGTTCGTGGCGGGCAATTCCATCGGCGGCATGAGCGGGCGCCTCGTCACCGGCTGGGCGGCCCAGGTGTGGGGCTGGCGGGGCGGGCTGCTGGCCGTCGGCCTGATGTCCCTGGCGTGCGCGGCGGCCTTCCTGGTGCTGCTCCCCCGGGCCCGGTTCTTCCGCCCGGCCTCGCTGAACCCGCGCGCGGTCGGCCGTACGGTCGCCGGGCACCTGCGGGATCCGCTGCTGCTGCGCCTGTACGGGATCGGCGCGCTGTTCATGACCGTCTTCGGGGCCGTGTACACCGTCATCGGCTACCGGCTGGTCGACGAGCCGTTCTCCCTCGGGCAGGGCGTGATCGGCTCGATCTTCCTGATCTACCTGGTCGGCACGGTCTCCTCGGCCGCCGCCGGGCAGCTGGTGGCCCGGACGGGGCGGCGCGGCGCGCTGTACCTGGCGGTGACCACGACCGCCCTGGGCCTGCTGCTGTCCCTGGCGGACTCGCTCGCCGCGATCCTGCTCGGCCTGGTCCTGATCACCGCCGGCTTCTTCGCGGGCCACGCGGTGGCGTCCGCCGCGGTGAGCCGGACCGCGACGTCGGGCCGCGCGCAGGCCTCGGCGCTGTACCAGTCGGCGTACTACCTGGGCTCCAGCGCGGGCGGCACGCTCGGCGCGCTCGCCTACCACTCGGCGGGCTGGGCGGCCACGGTGGGCATCGCGCTGCTGGCCGTGCTCGGCGTCGTGTCGATCACCCTGTACGGCTCGCACGCGGCCCGCGCGGAGCGCCGCCTCACCTCGCTGGCGACCGCACGCTGATACGGCCGCGCGCGGATCGCCCGTACGGCATCGGTACGAGCGGAATTACGGAGCCCGGAGGCGCAAGCCGCCCCGGGCTCCGGCGCGTTGCCCCTCCCCGCCGGGAAGGCATGAGGAGGTGGGAGGGAGTCCGACGTGAAATCCATGCGGATGCGTACGGGGCGGCGGATGCGTACAGGGCGACGTGCGGCGGCGGTGGTCTGCGGGGCGGTGGCGCTCGCGGCCCCGCTGGTGGTCGGCGGGGGCGGGGCGGCGCAGGCCGCCGGCTCGTGCAACGTGACCACGGGGCCGTACCAGCGGCAGGCGGAGCAGTTCCTGGGGCGGCCGGTCGACGGGTGGCAGTCCGCGGCCGACTGCCAGGCGGTCAAGGCGTTCCAGGCGAAGCACGGGATCACCCCGACCGCGGGGTACGCGGGGCCGCTGACCTGGCAGACGATGAGCACGATGCTGGCGCAGCGGGCGGCGGGCACGACGCCGAACAAGGACGGGAAGTGCCCGGTGAATCTGGGCCGGATCGCCTGCGTCGACCTGACCCGCCAGCTCAGCTGGGTCCAGGACGGCGCCATGCTGAAGTACGGCCCGGTGCCGGTCCGCACCGGGAAGGCCGGCACCGAGACCCGGACCGGGCTGAAGCGGATCTACTACCGGAGCATCGACCACTGGTCGACGATCTACGACGTGGCGATGCCGTACGCGCAGTTCTTCGACAACGGGATCGCCTTCCACTCCGTCGAGAAGAGCATGTGGAACCCGCCGGGGTCCGGCGGCTGCGTGAACATGCGGGCCGCGGACGCGAAGGCGTACTGGAACCTGCTGGTCAAGGGCGACGACGTGTACGTGTACGGCCGCAAGCCCGGTACCTAGTGCCGGGCTTTCCGGCTGCCGTTGTCAGCCCCCTCCGGTAGTTTTCGAGGTATCGGACCGACTGGGGGAAGACAGCCATGAGTGACCTCGCCACGGGCATCGAGTCCGACCTGGATGCGGCGATGGACCGCTACCGGGTCGAGCTCACCGGCTACTGCTACCGCATGCTCGGCTCCTCCTTCGACGCCGAGGACGCGGTGCAGGACACGTACGTCCGCGCCTGGCGCAGCTTCGAGAAGTTCGAGGGCCGGTCCTCGCTGCGCTCGTGGCTGTACCGGATCGCCACCAACGTCTGTCTGGACCTGCTGAGCGCGGGGACCAAGCGGGCCCGCCCGATGGACCTCAGCGCCCCGCAGCACCAGGCGTCCGCGGTGCTGAGCCAGTCGCCGGAGGCGACGTGGCTGGAGCCGGTCCCGGACGGGCGGGTGCTGCCGCAGACCGCCGATCCGGCGGAGATGGCGCTGGCGAAGGAATCCGTACGCCTCGCCTTCGTGGCGGCGCTGCAGCACCTGCCGGCGAAGCAGCGGGCGGTGCTCATCCTGCGCGAGGTGCTGGCGTGGAAGGCGGACGAGGTCGCGGCGCTGCTGGAGACCACGGTGGCCTCGGTGAACAGCGCCCTGCAGCGGGCCCGGGCCACGATGTCCGCCACCCGCATGCGCGAGAGCGAGGCGGCGGACCCGCTGGACGCGGAGCAGGTGAAGCTGCTGGAGCAGTACCTCTCGGCCTTCGAGGCGTATGACATCTCGCGGCTGACCACCCTGCTGCACGAGGACGCGGTGCTGTCGATGCCGCCGTTCGACCTGTGGCTGCAGGGGCATGCGGACATCGCGGGGTGGCATCTGAACCAGGGCATCGGCTGCAAGGGCTCCCGCCTGGTCCCGACCACGGCGAACGGCCTGCCGGCCTTCGGCCAGTACCGGCCCCGGGAGGACGGGAAGCCGGGGCACGTGCCATGGGCTCTCCAGGTCCTGGAGATCTCAGACGGCAAGATCGTCGGGCTCAACGCCTTCCTGGACACCGACCGCTGGTTCCCCCTCTTCGGCCTCCCCGAACAGCTCGAGGAGTCCGACGAGGTCCAGCAGGGCGCGTAGCTCGGGCCGGGCGCCGGTCACCCGGAACGCCCGCCCCCGCGCGGCGAGCCGCAGCCGGGCCAGCGCTTCGACGACCCCCAGGTCAGGAGCGGTGACGGCGCCGACGTCGCACTCCACGGCCTCCGCCCCTGCCTCGTACAGCCGGGCCAGGCGGGCGCACAGCCCGTCCACGTCCTGCGCGGTCGGTCCGGGCTCGGGCAGCACCAGTCGCATGATCTCCACGCAGGGGTGACTGCCGGGCCCACCCGAACTCATCGGTGAGCGGAAAGACGTCGGCGCGGCTCCGGACGGGGAGCCGCGCCGACGCGTTGGGGGGGCCGCAGGTCAGGCGATGCGGTCCAGGACGATCGGCGTGGCGGAGAACGCCGTGCCGGCCGGGGCGATGTCGTACGTGCCCTCCAGGGAGGCCAGGGCGTAGTCGAACTTCTCCGGGGTGTCCGTGTGCAGCGTCATCAGCGGCTGGCCGGCCACCACGGTGTCGCCCGGCTTGGCGTGCAGCTCGATGCCCGCGCCCGCCTGCACCGGGTCCTCCTTGCGCGCGCGGCCGGCGCCCAGGCGCCAGGCGCCGACGCCGACGCCGTACGCGTCCAGCCGGGTCAGCACGCCCGACTCGGGGGCGGTGACGACGTGCTGCTCGCGGGCCACCGGGAGGGCCGCGTCCGGGTCGCCGCCCTGGGCCGCGATCATCCGGCGCCAGACGTCCATCGCGGAGCCGTCGGCCAGCGCCTTGGCCGGGTCGGCGTCCTTGATGCCCGCCGCGTCCAGCATCTCGCGGGCCAGCGCCAGGGTCAGCTCGACGACGTCGGAGGGGCCGCCGCCGGCCAGGACCTCGACCGACTCGCGGATCTCCAGCGCGTTGCCGGCGGTCAGGCCGAGCGGGGTGGACATGTCGGTGAGCAGGGCGATCGTCTTGACGCCGCTGTCCGTACCGAGGGCGACCATCGTCGAGGCGAGCTCGCGCGCGTCCTCGATGTTCTTCATGAACGCGCCGGTGCCGACCTTCACGTCGAGGACGAGCGAGCCGGTGCCCTCGGCGATCTTCTTCGACATGATCGAGGAGGCGATCAGCGGGATGGCCTCGACGGTGCCCGTCACGTCGCGCAGCGCGTACAGCTTCTTGTCGGCGGGGGCCAGGCCGTCGCCCGCCGCGCAGATGACCGCGCCGGTGGTGTCGAGGACGTGCAGCATCTCCTCGTTGGAGAGCAGCGCGCGCCAGCCGGGGATCGACTCCAGCTTGTCCAGGGTGCCGCCGGTGTGGCCGAGGCCGCGGCCCGACAGCTGCGGCACGGCCGCGCCGCACGCGGCGACGAGCGGGGCCAGCGGGAGGGTGATCTTGTCGCCGACACCGCCCGTGGAGTGCTTGTCGGCGGTCGGGCGGGACAGGGAGTCGAAGTTCATCCGCTCGCCCGACGCGATCATCGCGGCGGTCCAGCGCTTGATCTCGGACCGGTTCATGCCGTTCAGCAGGATGGCCATCGCCAGCGCCGACATCTGCTCGTCGGCGACGACACCGCGCGTGTACGCGTCGATGACCCAGTCGATCTGCTCGGGGCTCAGCTCGCCGCGATCCCGCTTGGTGCGGATGACGGAGATGACGTCCATGTGGTGCTTCCTTCTACGCGCATAGAGATGAGGGGAAAGAAAGTCGGACGGGAGACGGCCCCTCGCCCGGGGGGCGAAGGGCCGTCGGCACGGCTATCTCAGGTGGTCCGGCCCGAAGGCCTGCGGCAGCATCTCGGCCAGCGGAAGGATCCCCTTCGGGGTCTCCACCAGCAGTTCCGGCCCGCCGAACTCGAAGAGCAGCTGGCGGCAGCGCCCGCACGGGACGAGGTTCTCGCCCTTGCCGTCCACGCACGTGAAGTGCGTCAGGCGGCCGCCGCCCGTGGCCTGGAGCGCGGAGACCATCCCGCACTCGGCGCACAGGCTGAGCCCGTAGCTGGCGTTCTCCACGTTGCAGCCGACCACGGTGCGGCCGTCGTCGACGAGGGCGGCGGCACCGACCGGGAAGCCGGAGTACGGGGCGTACGCCCGGGACATGGCCTCCCGGGCGGCGGCCCGCAGGGCCTCCCAGTCGGCGGTGGGCGCCGTCGTCACTTGCCCTGGCCCTTGCGGTACGGCATGCCGTCCGCCTTCGGCATCCGCAGCCGCTGCGCGGAGAGCGCGAGCACCAGGAGCGTAGTGACGTACGGGGCCGCGTCCACGAACTGGCTCGGCACCGCGTCGGTCAGCGCGTACCAGAGGAACAGGCCAACGGCGCACCCGGCCGCAATGGCGGCCTGGACGTGCTTCTTCTTGTACAGCTGCCAGACGACGGCCACCACGAGCAGGATCGCGAGGAGCAGCAGCATCGCGTGGACGTTCTCGGAGCCGCCGCGCAGCTTGAGGCTGTAGGTGAAGCCGAACAGGCCGGCGCCGAGGGCCATGCCGCCCGGCATCCAGTTACCGAAGATCATCGCGGCGAGGCCGATGTAGCCGCGGCCGCCGGTCTGCCCCTCCTGGTAGATGCCGGTGGAGACGATCGCGAGGAACGCGCCGCCCAGGCCGGCCATCGCACCGGAGACGACCACGGCGATGTACTTGTACTTGTAGACGTTGACGCCGAGGGACTCGGCGGCGATCGGGTTCTCACCGCAGGAGCGCAGCCGCAGGCCGAAGGACGTGCGCCACAGCACCCACCAGGTGGCGGGGATCAGCAGGATCGCCACGACGGTCAGCAGCGACAGGTTGGTGACGAGACCGCCGAGGATGCCGGCGAGGTCCGAGATCAGGAACCAGTGCTTGCCCTGGAGCGTGGCCAACCCGTCCGACATTCCTGGGATGGTGATCTCGTTGATCGGGTCGATGCGCGGGGACTGCTTGGAGGAGCCGCCCGGGGCCTTGTCGAAGGTGAAGTTCGACAGGTACTGGGTGAAGCCGATGGCCAGGATGTTGACCGCCACACCGGAGACGATGTGGTTGACGTTGAACGTGACCGTGATGATCGCGTGCAGCAGGCCGCCGATGGCGCCGCCGATGATGCCCATCGCGACGCCGGTCCACGGGCCCCACTGGTAGCCGGCCCAGGCGCCGAACCAGGTGCCGAGGATCATCATGCCCTCGAGGCCGATGTTGACGACGCCTGCGCGCTCGGCCCACAGGCCGCCGAGGCCGGCCATGGCGATCGGCACGGCGAGCTGGAGGGCACCGGAGACCTGGCCGACGGAGGTCAGGTCATTGGCGCCGGAGATGACCCGGACCAGCGAGATCAGGGCGAGACCGCCCGCGATGATCAGCAGGATCCAGGGCAGGGTGAGCTTGCGGCGGCCGCCGTTCTTCTTGGGCGCGGCGCTCGTCGCGGAAACGGTGCTGGTGCTCACGCCGCAACCTCCTTGTCGGTCTTGATGGCGTGGCCGGCGGCCAGCTCCTCGCCGACCTTCTGCTGCTGGCGGCGGATGCCGTAGCGGCGGACGAGCTCGTAGCTGACGACGACCGCGATCACGATCAGGCCCTGCATGATCGTGCCGATCTCCTTGGCGTAGCCGTTCTGGTCGAGACCGGCGGACGCCTTGTCGATGAAGGCGATCAGGAGGGCGGAGAAGAAGATGCCGAGCGGGTTGTTGCGGCCCAGCAGCGCGATGGTGATGCCGGTGAAGCCGACGCCCAGCGGGAAGGACAGGTTGTACGTGTGGGACTCGCCGAGCAGCAGCGGCATGCCGGTGAGGCCGGCGACCGCGCCCGAGATGAGCATCGACGTCATGATCATCTTCTTGGCGTCGACGCCGGAGGCCTGGGCGGCGGACTCGCTGGCGCCGGTGGCGCGCAGGTCGAAGCCGAACCGGGTCCGGTTGAGGACGAACCAGTAGACGATGCCGAGGGCGAAGGCCACGAAGGTGAAGCCGTAGACCTCCAGGCCGTCACCCATGGTCAGGGACGGAAACCAGCCCGACTCGGCGATCTCGCCGGTGGTCAGGTCGTTGGAGCCGGCCGGCTGCACGCCCAGGTTCTTGGGCAGGATCAGCCAGGCGATCACGGCGGTCGCGATGGCGTTGAGCATGATCGTGGAGACGACCTCGCTCACACCGCGCTTGGCCTTGAGGATGCCCGCGATGCCGGCCCAGAAGGCACCGGTGAGCATGGCCACGGCCACGATCAGCAGGATGTGCAGCGGACCCGGCAGCGTGACCGCGGTACCGACGACGGCCGAGACCATCGCTGCGAGGCGGTACTGGCCGTCCACACCGATGTTGAAGAGGTTCATCCGGAAGCCGATGGCCACGGCCAGGGCTGCCAGGTAGTAGATGCCGGCCTGGTTGATGATCAGGACCTGGACGTCCTCGTAACTGGCCTGCTCGACCATGATGCGCAGCGGCTCGATCGGGTCCACGCCCGAGGCGGCCAGCACGATCATGGTCAGCAGGAAGGCGCTGACCAGCGCGAACACCGGGCCGGCGGCAGCGAGGAGCAGCCGGTCCTTGTCGAATTTCTTCATCGTGCCTCGTCCTCCGTCGTGTCACCGTCGGCATCGGCGGAGTGGTTGTCGGATACGTCCAGGTGGCCGCGCGCGGCACCCGTCATGGCGGTGCCGAGCTCCTCCGGCGTGATGGTCGCCGGGTCGGCGTCCGCGACCAGGCGGCCGCGGTAGATGACGCGCAGGGTGTCGGACAGGCCGATCAGCTCGTCCAGGTCGGCGGAGATCAGGAGCACGGCCAGGCCCTCGCGGCGGGCCTCGCGGATCGCGTCCCAGATCTGCGCCTGC
The DNA here is from genome assembly GCF_040682115.1 of Streptomyces sp. NPDC051364. NCBI lineage: Bacteria > Bacillati > Actinomycetota > Actinomycetes > Kitasatosporales > Streptomycetaceae > Streptomyces > Streptomyces sp. NPDC051364. The sequence goes on from NZ_JBFBAH010000006.1 coordinate 68,882, forward strand.
GCGCCGACGTCCACACCACGGGTGGGGTGGGCGGCAATGAGGAACTTCGGGTTGTGGCTCATCTCGCGGCCGACGATCAGCTTCTGCTGGTTGCCGCCGGAGAGGGAGGCCGCGGTCACGTCGATGCCGGGCGTGCGCACGTCGTACTCGCGCACGATCCGCTCGGTGTCCTTGCGGGCGGCCTTCGGGTCGAGGATGCCCTTCTTGGAGTTGGGCGCCTCGGTGACGTGGCCGAGGATGCGGTTCTCCCAGAGCGAGGACTCCAGCAGCAGGCCGTGGCGGTGGCGGTCCTCGGGGATGTACCCGATGCCGCCCTCGCGGCGCTTGCGCACCGGCGACTTCGTGATGTCGCGACCGTCAAGGGTGATCACGCCCGAGTCGGCGGAGTTCATGCCCATCAGGGCTTCGATGAGCTCCGTCTGGCCGTTGCCCTCGACACCCGCGATGCCGAGGATCTCGCCCTTGTGGATGGTGAAGTTGATGTCGTCGAGCAGGAGCCGGCCGGTCTCGAGGTGCTCGTGGAGGTAGGAGTCCTCCGGGTCCGTCGGGGCCATGGTCTCCGGCTCGACGACGGCGGCGTCGGACGCGGCGAGGGTCAGGCTCTCGACGGTCAGCATCGGGACGTCCGTGACCGTCGACTCGCGGGTCTCCGGCGAAGGCAGCTCGCTGCCGACCATGAGCTCGGCGAGCTGCTTGGTCGTCGCGGTCTTCGGGTCGGCGGTGCCGACGGTGGTGCCGCGGCGGATGACGGTGATGTCGTCGGCGACCTTGAGCACCTCGCCCAGCTTGTGCGAGATGAAGATGACGGTCAGGCCCTCGGCCTTGAGCTCGCGCAGGTTGTCGAAGAGTGCGTCGACTTCCTGCGGCACGAGCACGGCGGTGGGCTCGTCGAGGATGAGGGTGCGGGCGCCACGGTAGAGGACCTTGAGGATCTCCACGCGCTGCCGGTCGGCGACGCCGAGGTCCTCGACCAGGGCGTCCGGTCGCACGCCGAGGCCGTACGCGTCCGAGATCTCCAGGATCTTCTTGCGGGCCTTGCCGCCGATGCCGTACAGCTTCTCGCCGCCGAGAACCACGTTCTCCAGGACGGTGAGGTTGTCGGCGAGCATGAAGTGCTGGTGCACCATGCCGATGCCCCGGGCGATGGCCTCGCCGGGGTTGGCGAAGGTGACCTGCTCCCCGTCGATGGCGATGGTGCCCTCGTCCGGCTTCTGCATGCCGTAGAGGATCTTCATCAGGGTCGACTTGCCGGCGCCGTTCTCACCGATGAGGGCGTGGACCGTGCCCTTGCGGACGGTGATGGCGATGTCCTTGTTGGCGACGACGCCGGGGAAACGCTTGGTGATGCCGTGCAGTTCTACGGCGGGGGGGCTGGACGCGTTGATGACGCACTCTCCTTGGCGCGGAAGGAGCTGGAAAAGCCAAGTTGGCAGGGGGACAGGGCGGGGAGAGAAGGTATCGCGTCCACGATGCCTCTACGCGCGTAGCACTGTCGAAAGTGAAAACTTGCGGCCAACTGGCCACAAGGATCACGGAACACGGCTCGGGGCCCGGGAGCGGTGGAGACCGCTTCCCGGACCCCGGAGACCACTACTGCAGGTCAGAGACTGCCTTACGGGGCGGTCTTGACGTTGATCTTCTTGGCGATGATCTCGGCCTTGGCCTTCTCGACGGCAGCGGTCACGTCGGCCATCTTCTTGTACTCCGGGTTGGAGTCGGCCAGGCCCACGCCGTTCTTGTCGAGGCCGTAGCGGACCTCGCCGTTCTCCGGCTTGCCGTCCTCAACGGACTTGATCACGTTGTAGACCGCGCCGGACACGTCCTTGGTGACCGAGGTCAGGATGTGGTCCTTGTACTTGGCCAGACCGGCCTGGTTGTACTGGTCCGAGTCGACGCCGATGGCCCACTTGCCGGCGGTGGCGGTGGCCTCGATCGCGCCGGAGCCGGCGAGACCGGCGGCGGAGTAGATCACGTCGGCACCGTTGTCGAGCTGGCCCTTGGCAGCGGCCTTGCCCAGGTCGGGCTTGGCGAAACCGGAGAAGTCCGGCGGCTGGGTCAGGTAGGTCGACAGCACCTTGGCGTTCGGGTTGGTGTCCTTGACGCCCTGGGTGAAGCCCGCCTCGAACTTCTTGATCAGCGGAACCTCGACACCGCCGATGAAACCGACCGTGCCGGTCTTGGAGGCCTTGGCGGCGGCGACGCCGGCCAGGTAGGAGCCCTGCTCCTCGTTGAAGACCAGGTTCGCGATGTTCTTGTCGGTCACCGAGGTGTCGTCGATGATCGCGAACGTGGTGTTCGGGAACTTCGGGGCGACCTTCTTGATGGCCGGGGCGTACGAGAAGCCAACGCCGATGACCGGGTTGTTGCCCTTGCGCGCCAGCTCGGTGAGGCGCTGGACCTTGTCGGCCTCGCTCTCGCCTTCGGTGGGCTCCGCCTCGGCGCCCTTGATCTTCAGTTCCTTCTCAGCCTTGTCCAGACCCGCGAACGCGGCGTCGTTGAACGACTGGTCGCCACGGCCGCCGATGTCGTAGGCGATGGCGGCGGACTTCGCACCACCCGACTCCGAGGGGGAGGCGGAGGTGTCGGACGACTTCTTTCCGCCACAGGCGGTGGCGGAGAGGGCCAGCGCCGCGGACGCGATGCCCACGGTGGCGATCCTGGTGATCCGGCGCAAGGGGAGGCTCCTTCAAAACCTGACCGAAGCGCCACGACCGGCGCTGGTTTAGCGGCGATCGTAACGCGCGTAGATGTCAGTTAAAGGGCCGTTCATGAGTCGTTATCGGATCGTCGTGAATCGGACAGTGACCGATCGGTGACTGCCCAGACGTCCAGCCCTTGTGTACCAAGGGCTGGACAGGTGTGACGGAAGGCGCTCAGATGTTGTAGGAATTTTTACCCGATCGGCCTCGAACGCCGCCCGTCGAGCAGTGCGGCGGCCGTGAAGAACTCCACGCCGACCCCGATCGCGGACTCGTCCACGTCGAAGTCGCCCCGGTGCAGGTCCCTCTTGGCGCTCGCGCCGGGGGTGTGCACGCCGAGCCGGGCCATGGCTCCGGGCACGTGCTCGAGGTACCAGGAGAAGTCCTCGCCGCCGAGGCTCTGCTCGGTGTCCTCGACGGACTCCTTGCCGAGCCGGGCCTCCATCGACTCGCGCAGCAGCTCGGTGACCACCGGGTCGTTGACGACCGGCGGCACCCCGCGCACGTAGGTGATCTCCGACTTGGCGCGGTGCATCCCGGCGATCTCGTCGATCGCGGCGTGGATCTGGTCGGGCGCCTCGTGCCAGGCGTTGATGTCCAGGCAGCGGATGGTTCCGGACAGCTCGGCGTGCATCGGGATCACGTTGCAGGCGTGCCCGGCCTCGATCCGGCCCCAGGTGATGGACATGCCCGAGCGGGCGTCCATCCGGCGGGACAGCACGGCCGGCAGGTCGACGGCGACCCGGGCGGCGGCCGTGACCAGGTCGGTGGTCAGGTGCGGGCGGGCGGTGTGCCCGCCCGGGCCGGCCAGCGTGATCTCCAGCCGGTCGCAGGCCGAGGTGATGGGCCCGGTCCGCAGTCCGATCTTCCCGGCGTCGACCCGCGGATCGCAGTGCACCGCGACGATCCGGCCCACGCCGTCCAGGACACCGGATTCGATGGCGTCGGTGGCTCCGCCGGGCAGCACCTCCTCGGCGGGCTGGAACAGCAGCCGCACGGGGCGGGGCAGCAGGCCCTGCCGGTCGAGGTCGGCGAGGACCAGGCCCGCGCCGAGGACGACCGCGGTGTGCACGTCGTGGCCGCAGGCGTGGGCGCGGTCGGGGAAGGTCGAGCGGTACGCGATGTGGGTCTTGGTGTCAGGAATGGGCAGGGCGTCGATGTCTGCGCGCAGGGCCAGCATCGGCCGGCCCCCGTCCCAGGTGCCCACGTCACAGATCAGGCCGGTTCCGGACTTCAGCACGCGGGGGCGCAGGCCGGCTTTCTCCAGCCGGGCCTTGATCGCCGCCGTAGTGCGGAACTCCTGGTGTCCTAGCTCGGGGTGCATGTGCAAGTCCCGGCGGAAGGCGATCAGTTCGGCACGCAGGTGGTCCGGAAGCTTGCCGGGCAGCTCGGGCCGGTCGGGCGTGCCGGGCAGGGCGGTCTGGGACTCGCGGGACATCAACTGGTTCACCCGTTGAAGGGTAGGCCCACCTATGGGCCAACTGGCTGGAGATCACCAAAAGTTCATGCCGTTAGGGGAAAAAAACCAGACCTCTGGACGCATGACCGGATGCACCTGGGGGTACACTCGCGCGCTCATCCGGCCGCAGAGGCCGTCTGGGCAGGGAGTCTGTGCACATCACGGGCGGTCTCGGTGACCCCGGCGAGGAAGCTGCGGGCCCGCGGCGAGGCGGAGCCGGCGAGCCAGGCCGGGTCGACATCGCATACAGCGACGGTCACACCGGTACCGGTCAGCGCGTACGGCAGGGTGTGGACGACGGTGGACGGAAAGCTGACGATCGTCCGGCCGACGGGTCCGCGCCGGGCGATCAGCTCCAGCGGCAGGTCCGGGCGGACGATCTCGAGCCCGGTCGCCTCGCTGAGCGCGCGCAGCTTCTGCGCGGACTCCCGGCGGTGCGCGAAGTAGCGGGTGGCCCCGTGCTCCAGGGTCAGGGCGCGTACGGCGTCCAGGTAGCGGGCCGGGTCGACCACGCCGGTCTCCACGAGGGAGGTGCCGACGAGGTCGGTGCCCTTGGTCAGGCGCGGCGGGCCGAACCGGGAGCGGGTCCAGGCGAACTCGTTGACCCGCAGCGTCATCGCGCCGTGGACGGTGACGGGCATCGAGCTGAACACCTCTACGCGGCGCCCCTTGCCCGCGGCCGGGGTGAAGCGGCGCCGGGCGGTGGCCGAGACCGGTGCGTACGCGAGCTCGCGGACGCGGCCGGGCAGGCCTCCGCCGCCGACCCGGTGCCAGCGTACGAGGCGCTCGCCGCGGCCGGTCTGGGCCACGAACTCCATGGTGGCGGTCCCGTCGTCGACCACCACGAGCTCCTCGGCCCGTACGAGGGTGAGCAGGAGCTGCACGTACCGGGAGAAGGGGTCGCCGACGACGACCCGGCGGGCCGCGCGCACGTCCCGGGCGAGCGCGGCGAGCGCCCTGAAGGGCGCGAGCGGGCCGCCGCGGGCCTCCTGCCAGGCGACCTCGTACCCCTCGTCCCGCGCGAGGCCCGCCATCCGGCGCAGCTGGCCGCGGGACATGGGGTCGGTGGGGGGCAGTACGACGATCCGCAGCCAGGACGCTGCGCTCGCCGGACCGGACCCGCCGCCGAGGCCGACCGCAGGCCGTTCGGTTTCCGAGGCCGGGCTCGGGGCTGTGAACCGGCCCGGCCGGCCAAGGGCGGGGCGGGGAGAGCCGCCCTCTTCGGGTCCGCGGGAGGCGATCGGGCCCGGCTGGCGGGGGACGCCGGCCAGCCGGACGGCACCGCCCGGTGTGGACACGGCTTCGGCGTACGCCCACTCCAGCACGTTCAGCAGCTGGACCGGACTCTCGACGAAAGCCAGGGTGGAGGCTGAGGGGGTCACCACGTACTCCTCGTCAGGGGCGGGGCGGAGCGTCGTACCGGACGGACACCGGGCGGGGCGGCGGAAGGGCCGAGGGGCCGAGGGGCCGCAGCTCAGACCGAGGCGAGTTCGCCCTGGACCCGGCGGAGCTTCTTCATGGGGCCGAGCTCGGAGTCGTAGACGCGCTTGATGCCGTCGCCGAGGGCGGTCTCGATGGTGCGGATGTCGCGGACCAGGCGGGCGAGGCCGCCCGGCTCCACGGAGGCGGCCTGGTCGGAGCCCCACATGGCGCGGTCGAGGGTGATGTGCCGCTCGACGAAGGTGGCGCCGAGGGCGACGGCCGCGAGGGTGGTCTGCAGGCCCGTCTCGTGGCCGGAGTAGCCGATCGGGACGTTGGGGTACTCCTCCTGCAGGGTGTTGATGACCCGCAGGTTGAGCTCCTCCGCCTTGGCCGGGTACGTCGAAGTGGCATGGCAGAGCAGGATGTTGTCGCTGCCGAGCACCTCCACCGCGTGCCGGATCTGCTTCGGGGTGGACATGCCGGTGGAGAGGACGACGGTACGGCCGGTGGCGCGCAGGGCGCGCAGCAGCTCGTCGTCGGTGAGGGAGGCGGAGGCCACCTTGTGGGCGGGGACGTCGAACTTCTCCAGGAAGGCGACGGCCTCGGTGTCCCACGGGGAGGCGAACCAGTCGATGCCGCGCTTGGCGCAGTGTTCGTCGATGGAGCGGTACTCGGCCTCGCCGAACTCCACGCGGTGGCGGTAGTCGATGTACGTCATCCGGCCCCAGGGGGTGTCCCGCTCGATGTCCCACTGGTCGCGCGGGGTGCAGATCTCCGGGGTGCGCTTCTGGAACTTCACGGCGTCGCAGCCCGCTTCGGCGGCGGCGTCGATGAGGGCGAACGCGTTGCCGAGGTCGCCGTTGTGGTTGATGCCGATCTCGCCGACGACGTAGACGGGGCGGCCGGGGCCGGCGGTGCGCGAGCCGAAGGTGCGCAGGCGGGAGTTGGGGGTGGCGACGGTCATGGCAGCTCAGGTCCTTCGTTCGGTGCGTGGGGGTGCAGAGGGGGTGTGAACAAGGGGGCGAGGAGGCGGGCGCGGGCCAGGTCGTGCGGGTCGTCGATCTCCAGGACCCGTGCGGGGTCGGTGGCGACGGGGAGGGTGCGCCCGAAGAAGCGGTGCCGGGCGGTACGGAAGCCGGCGGCGTCCATGGCGTAGGCGGCGCCGGTCTCCAGCAGGTCCTGGGGCCGGTCCTGCCTGCGGGGGCGTACGGCCTTGTCGTGGTTGACGCCGCTGCCGGCGCCGTCGGCCGCCTCCCGCCAGAGGAAGCCGTGGAAGGGGGCGACGGTCAGGGCCGAGTCGGCCGCGCCGGATGCGACGGCGGCGGCGACCGACTCGACGTCGGAGGAGGTCAGGAAGGGGCTGGTGCACTGGACGAGGAGGACGACGTCCACGGTGAGGGAGTGCAGTTCCTCGAAGGCGTCGAGCGCGTGCAGCACGGCGGCTTCGCTGCTCGCGGTGTCCCCGGAGATCGCCGCGGGCCGGCGGATCGCGTCGGCCCCGGCGGTGCGGGCGGCGTCGGCGATGGGCCCGGCGTCGGTGGAGACCACGACGTCGGTGACGGTGGCGGCGCCCCGGCAGGCCTGGACGGCCCGGACGACGAGCGGGACTCCGGCCACCTCGGCGAGGTTCTTCCCCGGGACGCCCTTGGAGCCGCCCCGGGCCGGAATCACGGCCAGTACGCGCCGGCGGGCGGCGGAGTTCGCGGCGGGGCTCACAGCTCCCCCATCCGGCGGATCATCGGGGCCACGCGCTGGACCCCGTGCCGGTACGCCCCGCGGGCAGCCTCACGCAGGTGCGAGCGGAGCCAGCGGCGCAGCCGGGACTCGCCGCCGCTCTCCCGGACGGCGCCGGGCAGCGGGGTCCCGTCGGGGGCGAGATGGTGCCGGGCCAGGATCCCGGGCAGGTAACCGGGCGCGGTGACCTGCGTGTAGTAGGGGGCGACGGCGGGGAGGACCGGGAGGTCCAGCAGTTCGCCGAGCCGGGCGCGGGCGGCGGCGAAGGGGTCCTCGGCGCCGGACGCACCCGTCACACCCTGGTCGGCCAGCCAGTCCGGGTCGCCCTGCGGCAGCAGGCCTGCGTCGAGCTGGTCCCAGGAAGCCAGGCAGCCCGAGCCGAGGAAGTGGTGGTTGCCGAGCACCTCGCGGATGCCGAGGTCGGTGAGGACGGCCGTCGGGATCCCGCGGTGCAGGGACTCCAGGGCGGCCGTGGAGGAGACGGTGACCAGCAGGTCGGTGCCGTCCAGGACCTCGCCCATGTTCCCGTACACCAGCCGGCAGTTGGCGGGCAGTCCGCCGGGGATCCGCTCGGCGAGCCGCTGGTAGGGCTGCTCCTCCAGGTGCGTGGTGTGCTCCCCGGGCCGGCTGCGCAGCTTGATCAGCACCTCGCGCTCCGGGTGCAGCCGGGCGTGCCGGGCGGCCCGCTCCAGCAGGTACGCACGGTCGGTGCGGCTCTCGGGGACGGAGGGCTGCACGGCGAAGACGACCGTGTGCGCGCGGCTGCCGGCCTTCTCGTACGCCGCTCCGTCAAGAAACGGCAGTGCTGTCTCCGTGACGGCGCCGGCGTCCGCGCCGACGCCCTCGTAGACCGCGCGGAAGCGTCCCGCGTCGTACCGGGAGTTGGCGAGGACGAGGTCGGCCCCGTGCCGCAGCAGCAGCCCGTCGGCGAGCTTCTCGTATACGACGCCCACGTACCCGGTGACGAGGACGGGGCGGGCGGCGGGCTCGGGCCACAGGGCGCGGACCCCGTGCAGGACGGCCTGGGCGGCCCCGCCGACGAGGGCGAGGACGACGACGTCGTACTTCTCGCGCTCGATCTCCGCGAGGAACTGTGCGCAGGTCACCTCGGAGAGCCGGTCCGCCTGGACGCCCACTTCGCCGAGCTGGCGCGCGGTCGGCGTGGCCCGGCCGCGGAGCAGGAATCCGGTGAGGTGCGGCTCTCCCCCGGCTCCCGCCGGGGGTGACCCCAGCGCGAGGCGGCGGGCGGTGAGTGCGCCCCATTTCCATCGCGTATCGGAATCGGCGAGTACGGCGACGCGGAGGGCAGTCCGGGGATGACTACGAGATGCTGCGCGATTACTGGCTGGCACCCGGCAGAAGCTATTCCGCAATTTCGGTGATCGGCCCAACGAACGTACAACAGCGGGTTAACAACCCGTCTACGTCATGCGAAACCGCACGGGTTAACGCGCCCGCCGTGCGTCGTTCACATGGAATCCGCATACGGGCCATGGTGAATGCCGGACGACGCCTTAATGTCTCGCGGGTGCTCAAGCTCTCTGTTGTCGTGCCGTTCTACAACGTGCAGACATACGCACCGGATGCCCTGAAAAGCCTCGAACTCAACGCCCGGGACGATTTCGAGTTCCTGCTCGTCGACGACTGTTCGACGGACGGGACGCCCGAACTCCTGGAGCGGGCGGCGCGCGAGCTGCCGGGGGCGGTGCTCCTCAGACACGAACGGAACGGCGGCCTGGCCACCGCCCGGAACACCGGCCTGGACGCGGCCCGCGGCGAGTACGTGACGTTCCTGGACGGCGACGACTGGCTGGCGCCCGGCCACCTGGCCCGCACACTGGCCGTCATAGAGGCTCTGAGCTGCGATTTCGTCCGCAACGACCATGTCCAGGTGACCGGCCGCACCCGCTCGGTGCAGCGCGTCCCGTACGGTCCGCAGCTGGTCGTCGGCGATCCGCGGAGCGGGATCCTGCCCGCATCCCGGGCCACCTCGGTCGACTACCCGTACGCCTGGGCAGGCATGTACCACCGGCGGCTGCTGGACCGCGGGCTGCTGCACTTCACCGACGGGCTGCGGACGGCGGAGGACCGGCCGTGGATCTGGCGGCTGCACCGGGAGGCCGAGTCGTTCGCGGCGGTCGGGCTGCCGGGGATCTTCTACCGGCGCGGGGTCGCGACCTCGCTCACGCAGATCAAGGACGAGCGCCAGCTCGATTTCATCAAGGCATTCGACCAGGTTCTGGCCGATACGACAGAAGACCGAGAAAGCGATCTTCTGCTCCCGAAAGCCGTCCGAACATATTGTGCAATTATCGCGCACCATATCGGCACCATCGAAAGGTATGAACCGGCCGTGGCCAAGAAACTCCGTTCGATGAGCACGGCCGCGCTCGGACGCATGCCCCAGGACGTACTGGACCAGGCCCTGAATACGATGGACGCCGACCGCGCCGGAGTGCTGCGCCGCTTGCGCCGCCGACCCGCACGAGCGGGAGCCGCGCTCTGATGGCGACCCATGACACCGCCCCCTGCACGCAGGTCTTCCTCGCCTCCACGCTCTACGGGATGGCCACGCTCGCCGCCGGCATCGACGCGGGCAGCTTCCCGCCGGCCGGCCGCCGCATCCTGCTCACCAGCAACCACGCCCTCACCGCCGAGGTCTCCCCCGGCCTCGCCGCCATGCCGGGCTTCGCAGCGCTGCGCACCCGCTTCGACGAGGTGCTCGACTGGAACGCCGCCATCGCCCCGCAGCACCCCAGCGCCTGGGCCCCGCGCCCCGAGGACGTCCCCCTGTGGGAACGCCAGCTCCGCGCGATCTGGGGACTGGGCGAGGACCGCGTCGAGATCATCGTGGAGTCAATCCAGGTCCCGCCCGCCCGGACCCTGTGCACGCTGTTCCCCGGCGCCGCCGTCGACGTCTACGCCGACGGGCTGATGAGCTACGGACCCACCCGCTTCCGCCTCGACCCGCAGCTCGGCATGCGCGTGCGCCGCGTCCTGCACCTGGACCTGGTGCCGGGTCTGGAGCCGCTGCTGCTCACCGAGTTCGACGTACCGCCGGAGCTGGTCCCGACGGCGGAGTTCCTCAAGGTACTCGGCGAACTCCCCTCGCACGGGCCCGAGTTGGACGGGATCGGCGAGGCACCGGCGCTGCTGCTGGGCCAGTACCTCTCCGCCCTCGAACTCCTCTCCCCGCAGGAGGAGGAGGACCTCCACGTGGAGATGGTCCGGGGTGCGTACGCCCTCGGCCACCGGGAGCTCGTCTTCAAGCCCCACCCCAGCGCCCCCGCCGAGTACTCCCGCCGCGCCGAGGCCGAGGCCGAGCGGCTCGGCGCCCGCCTCACCGTCATGGCCACCCCGGTCCTGGCCGAGACCCTCTACCAGCGGCTGCGCCCCGCCCTGGTCGTCGGCTGCTTCTCCACCGGGCTGCTCACCGCCGCCACCCTGTACGGGCTGCCCGTCGCGCGCACCGGGACCGAGGCCATACTGGCCCGCCTCGCCCCGTACCAGAACAGCAACCGGATCCCGCTCACGGTGGTCGACGCGCTGCTCCCCGCCCTCGCGGACGCCGAGGCCGTCGCCGGCTGGAGCGCACCCGGCCCCGACGAGGTCCGGGACGGGCCGGCCGGGCTGCTCACCGCGGTCGGGTTCACCATGCAGCCGCAGATCCTGGCGCCGCGCCGCACGGACGCCGAACGCTATCTCGCCGCCCATCTGGACGACCGCACCCGGCGCTACTTCAAACGCCGCCGGCTGACCACCCTCGGGCTGCCCGGCGGCATCCCGGCCCAGCTGTCCTTCCTGCCGCGCAGCCCGGCCGTCCGCCGCGTGGTCCGCCGGCTGAAGCGGCTGCGCGCGGCCCGCCCGCGGTGACTGCGACCGCCACCACGGAGACCACCGCTCCGGCTCCTCGTGCCGAGGCAGCCGGGCGGTTACGGGCCCTGGACGGGTCTTCTCGTACCGCAGCGCGGTGGTGATCATCGCGGTGGTCACGGCCGGCTTCGCGGCGGTGGCCCTGGTGGCGCTCGGCCGGGCAGGCGGGCGGGCCGCCGGCGGGTGGGCCGGGTGGCGGTGGCTGCCGCCGGCCGGGGCCCTGACGTACCCCTTCTACCTGGTCCACGAGCACCTCGGCTGGGTGCTCATCGCAGCCCTGCACCGGCGGGCGGGCCTGCCGCCCGGGATGGTGTTCGCGCTGACGGTGGCGGCCGTGCTGGCGCTGGCCTGGGCCGTCCACCGCGGGGTGGAACGCCCGCTGGGCCCGCGGCTGCGCCGAGCCCTCAGCTGAGCAGTCGGCGGAGCAGTCGGCCGGGCAGTCGGCTCAGCTGACGGCGAGCTTGGCGGCGAAGCCGAGGAACAGCACGCCCGCCGCCGAGGTGGCCCCGGCCGAGAGCCGCTTGCGACGCCGGAAGGCGGCGGACAGCCGGGTGCCGCCGAAGATCAGCAGGGTCAGGTACAGGAAGCTGCCGAGCTGGAGCAGCACGCCCAGCAGGAGGAACGAGAGCGCCGGGTAGGCGTACGAGGGATCCACGAACTGCACGAAGAAGGAGACGAGGAACAGGATCGCCTTGGGGTTGAACAGGCTGATCAGCAGCGCCCGCCGGTACGGCCGCTCCCCCTCGGCGCCCTCGGCCGCGGCGCCCTCGGCCGCGGCCGACGCCTCGGCCTGTTCGTCCCGCTCGGCCCGCGAGCGCCACAGCGCCCACGCACCGCGCATCATCCCGACGGCCAGCCAGGTCAGGTACCCGGCGCCGAGCACCTTGACGATGCCGAAGGCCACCGGACTGGTCTGGAGCAGTGCCCCCGCCCCGGCGGCGGCGAGCACCATCAGCACGGCGTCGCCGGTGAACACCCCGGCGGCGGCCTTGTACCCGGTGCGCACGCCGCGGCGCGCCGCGACGGACAGCACGTACAGCGAGTTCGGCCCCGGCAGCAAAATGATCAGTATGAGCCCGACGAGGTAGGTCGGCAGATCGGTGACACCCAGCATGAGCAGGAGTGTCCCATAGGGATGCACCTGTCGTGGCTTGATTTCACCATGTGGATATCACCATGTGGAATCCGCCGGTTCGTACGTACCCCACACCTCCCGCAGGGCGTTGCAGACCTCGCCCACCGTGGCGCGGGCGCGCAGGGCCTCCTTCATGGGATGGAGCACATTCGCCGTGCCGGCTGCCGCCTCGCGGAGCGCGGCCAGCGCCGTCGACACCGCCTCGGCATCGCGGCTCGCGCGCAAGGCGGCCAGCGCCTGCCGCTGCCGGTTCTCGATCTCCGGGTCGACGCGGAGCGGCTCGTACCGCTCCTCCTGCTCCAGCGCGAACCGGTTGACCCCGACCACCACGCGCTCGCCGTCGTCCGTCTCCCGTGCGATGCGGTACGCGTTCCGCTCGATCTCCCCCTTCTGGAAGCCGGTCTCGATCGCGGCCACCGCCCCGCCCAGGTCCTCGACCCTCTGCATCAGCGCGAGCGCCGCCGCCTCGACCTCGTCCGTCATCCGCTCCACCGCGTACGACCCGGCGAAGGGGTCGACGGTGTGCGGCACGTCCGTCTCGTACGCCAGCACCTGCTGTGTCCGCAGCGCCAGCCGCGCCGATTTCTCCGTCGGCAGGGCGATCGCCTCGTCGAAGGAGTTCGTGTGCAGCGACTGCGTGCCGCCCAGCACCGCCCCGAGTGCCTGCACGGCCACCCGTACGAGATTCAGCTCCGGCTGCTGCGCCGTCAGCTGGACCCCGGCCGTCTGGGTGTGGAAACGCAGCATCAGCGACTTCGGGTTCCGGGCGCCGAACTCCTCGCGCATGACCCGGGCCCAGATCCGCCGCGCGGCCCGGAACTTCGCGACCTCCTCCAGCAGCGTGGTGCGGGCGACGAAGAAGAAGGAGAGGCGCGGGGCGAACTCGTCGACCTCCATCCCGGCGGCCAGCGCCGTCCGTACGTACGCGATCCCGTCCGCCAGCGTGAAGCCGATCTCCTGCGCGGGCGAGGCCCCGGCCTCGGCCATGTGGTAGCCGGAGATGGAGATGGTGTTCCAGCGGGGGATCTCGGCCTTGCAGTAGCGGAAGGTGTCGGCCGTCAGCCGAAGCGAGGGCTCGGGCGGGAAGATGTACGTGCCGCGCGCGATGTACTCCTTGAGCACGTCGTTCTGGACGGTCCCGGTCAGCTGCCCGCCGTCGATCCCGTGCTCCTCGGCGACCAGCTGGTACATCAGCAGCAGCAGAGCCGCGGGGGCGTTGATCGTCATGGACGTGGAGACCCGGTCGAGCGGGATCCCGTCGAACAGCACCCGCATGTCCTCGACCGAGTCGATCGCGACGCCGACCTTGCCGACCTCCCCGTGTGCGAGCGGCGCGTCGGAGTCGTGCCCCATCTGCGTCGGCAGGTCGAAGGCGACGGACAGCCCGGTGCCGCCGCCGGCGATGAGCTGCCGGTAGCGGGCGTTGGATTCGGCCGCCGTCCCGAACCCGGCGTACTGCCGCATCGTCCACGGCTTGCCGGTGTACATCGTCGGGTAGACCCCTCGCGTGTACGGATACGCCCCTGGTTCACCCAGTTTGCCCTCGGGATCCCACCCCGTCAGATCGCCGGGCCCGTAAACGGGTTCGATCGGAAATCCGCTCTCAGTACTCGCCATGTGACGAAGCCCTCCATAGAGCAAACGGCCCCGGGGCTGATAAAAACTCCCCGCGACGGCTCCGGCCGTCCCCTGACGGCCGCTGGTCACAATGGCGCAACATCCCTGGATCGTCTGCAACTCTCCACGCCCGCCAGGCATCACCTAGATACACGACGTAGAAATCGGGGGACTGCAATGCACCGCCAGAGAGTCATAGTCCGCACGCTCGGAGTGGCCACCGCCGTCGCGCTCGCCGCGACCGCCTGCGGGCCCCAGAAGACGGAGCCGGCCGGCTCCGCCTCTTCGGTTCCGTCCGCGTCCGCGGCGGGTTCCACCCCCGAGAGCTCCCCGTCGACGGACAACAAGCCCGCCGACGCCTCGCCCTCGCCGTCCGCCTCGCAGTCGGCCTCGCCGTCCGCGTCTCCCTCGCCGACGGTCAAGGCCGTCATGGCGAACGGCGACGAGAGCGAACAGGTGCGCGAGCTCCAGGCCCGCCTGAAGCAGCTCAAGTACATGACGGTCGCGCCCACCGGCTTCTACGGCTCGAAGACGACCGCCGCGGTCAAGGCCTTCCAGACGAAGAACGGCCTGACGGCGTCCGGTGCGGTCGACGAGGCCACCTGGAAGAAGATCCAGAGCCTCAGCAAGAAGCCCACCGCCGACGAGCTGCGCCCGCCGACCGTCAACGAGGTCGACGCGCCGGACCCGCGCTGCATGACGGGCCGCGTCATGTGCATCAGCAAGGAGAGCCGCACGCTCGCCTGGATGATCGACGGCAAGATCGTCTCCACCCTGGACGTCCGCTTCGGCTCCGAGAACACCCCGACCCGTGAGGGCGAGTTCAAGGTGGAGTGGAAGGCCAAGGAATGGACGTCGACCATCTACCACACGCCGATGCCGTACTCCATGTTCTTCAGCCAGGGTCAGGCGGTGCACTACTCCGCCGACTTCGCGGCCCGCGGCTACGCCGGCGCCTCGCACGGCTGCGTGAACGTCCGGGACAAGGGCAAGCTCGCTTCGCTGTTCGACCAGGTGCACGTCGGCGACAAGGTTGTCGTCTACTGGTGATCCCGGGCGATCCGCGTGATGGCGATGGGCCCCGGGCGATCCCGGTGATCCCGGCGATCCGGTCGAAGAAGTAAAAGGCGCGGGCAGGGCCGGGGGAACGAACCCCGCCCGCGCCGGGTGCGCAGAGCCCAGGGGTACGGGGGGAACCCCGGCTCATGCGCGGCCGATGACCAGTCGGCTCGTTATGTACTGCGCCGCAGGTTCGAAAAGTGTTACAGCCCGTTCACCCCGCCGCTCGGAACCCGCTCGAGGAGTGCTCGCGGACCACCCGAAGGAACGCCTGACGGAACGCCTGACAGCTGTAGCGGCAGCCGTCAGCGCGGCGTGCGGGCCACCGGGGACGATGCGACCGGGCTCGCCGGGACGAACGTCGGGGCCTTGAGTACGGGGCTCCCGTCGTCGGCCGTGCGCGGAACGGTCGGCGCGCCGCTCCGGACGGGCCCGTCGAGCAGCGCCTCGCAGAAGTGCGGGATGCGCGCGAGTCCTTGCGCCAGCTTCGAGAGCCGCTCGCGGCGGTCGGAGGTCATGTGCCCCGACCGGTAGGCCTCGCACAGGTCCACCGCCTTGAGGCGGCTCTGCTTGTCCGCGTCCTTCAGCGAGGTGGTCCCGCCGGCGGAGGTGTCCTTGCCGTCCTTCGCGCCCGTGCCGCCCGCATCGTCCTGGCCGGCGCTGCCGCCGGACGAGGTGCCGGGTCCGGTTCCGAATCCCTGGACCGCGCCCGCGTCCGCGCCCGGCGTCTGAGCCGTGCCCGGGCTGGGCGCCGAGCCGTCGGTGCCGCGGAGCGGGGTGGGGCGCAGCTGCGGTGCGAGGGTCGGGCCCGCGGTGTCGCCGGCCGTCGTCCGGTTCTCGTCGGCGCTGAGGGAGACCGCGGGTGCGGGTCCCGCCGTGTCGTTCGTGACCCGGTCCAGCAGGCCGGCCCCGGCGGCGACCGCCAGGCTGCCGACGGCGACGCCGGCCAGTGCGGCGACCAGGGCGAAGCGCGCCGGTCGGCTGCGCCGGGACGCGGCGACGGTGAGGGGGACGGCGGCCGTGCCGAGTTCCACGAGGGGGGTGGTGTCGGCGCCGGCCGGTGCATACATCCGGGGCGCTGCGGCTATCGCGGACACCCCGGGCGCCGAAGGCACCCCGGACGCCCCGCCCGCCGAAGCAACCCCGGACGCCCCGCCCGCGACGGTTCCGCCGCGCGCCGCGCGAAAGGCTGCCACTGCGGCGGCCTCGCCGGACAGTTCCACCCCGGCGGGCGGCTGCGGCGCGGCCAGCATGTCGAGAGCGGCCCGCAGCCGGGCCTCCGCTTCGTGGGCACGCCGGTCGGCGCCAGGTGCGGCCGGGCCGCCACGCAGCACTCGTTCCGCCGCGGCCTTGTCCAGCCACCTGTTGCGCTCGTCGGCCATCACATGTCCTTCTGCGTCCGCCAACGTGAATGCGTCACACCGGTTTGCTCCACGAGGCCACTGCCCCGGCCGCGCTGAGCGGGTACGGCGTCGAGATCGCTCCCGCCCCTGCCGTCCCGCGCCTGGCCACCGGCATTATGGCCGACCGGCTCCGCCGCATCCGACCCCGGATCCAGGTCCGGCGCGAAGCCGCCCTCCTGGCCGAGCAGCTCGGCCAGTTTCTTCAGGCCCCGGTGGGCTGCGGTGCGTACCGCGCCGGGGCGCTTGCCCAGGGTCTCGGCCGCGCTCTTGGCGTCCAGGCCGACCACGACGCGGAGCACCACGGCCTCGGCCTGGTCCTGCGGAAGCTGTGCGATCAGCGCCATGGTCCGGCCGGTCGACAGGGCCTCCATCGCCTCGCCGGCGGTGTCGCTGTCGGCGGCGCGGCCCGTCAGTTCGGTCTCGTCGCCGCCGATGGCGGGGCGGCGCCCGCGCATACGGATGTGGTCGAGGGCCCGGTTGCGGCCGATCCGGGCGGCCCAGCCGCGGAAGCGGTCGGCGTCGCCGGTGAAGGAGTCGAGGTCGCGGGCGATCTGCAGCCAGGCCTCAGAGGTCACGTCCTCGGCGTCGGCGTCCCCGACGAGCGTGCGTACGTAACCGAGCAGGCGTGGGTGCACGGCGCGGTACACAGCACGGAACCCGCTCTCGTCACCGCCCTGTGCCGCGAGCACCGCGGCGGTCAGCTCCGCGTCGTCCCCCAGCAAAGTCCCCAACCCGTTCACTGTCCTGTACGTGTGGCGCAAATCAGCACGTTACGGCTTTCAAGTACCTTCGTCCACGTGGTGCACGGGGAGCAACCAATCGTGCGCGAAGCGGGGTGTGACACAAAACGCACTCGCGGCGCTGACAGGGGTACGGGCTTGTCGCACGAGCCCGTACGGACGGCGACCGGGGCCTCTCCTGTGGGGGGTGGCGGCCTCGGTCGCCTTCCTCATCTCCCTCTGCCCCTCCCTGCACCGCCGCCGCTCCCGGCTTTCCGGCGCGCCGCCCGTCATCACGTCATCCTTTCGGCTCACTTCCGGGTGAAAACCTCGGATGGGTACGACACACCCGGCCCGGCGTCGCTAGCGTGGCGGTACACCCGCGCCACGCCCCGAGGAGCCCCCCGCTGTCCAGCCATCTCCCGGCACAGGCCCGCGGCTCCTCCGATCCTTCTCACGACTCCGGGCTGGCGCGGTTCAACACCCTCTCCCCCGAAGCCGCCGAGGCCGTCCTGCTGCACTGCTGCGGGAGCCGGCGCTGGGCCCTGCGGGTGGCGACCCACCGCCCCTACCCGGATCCCGGTGCGCTGCTGGCCGCCGCCGCCGAGGCCTCGTACGACCTCTCCCAGGCGGATCTGAGCGAGGCGCTGGCCTCGGAGTTCCCGGTGGAGCTGGACCACGGGGCCTCGTACGCCGCGCTCCTGGCGCTCGACGCGGCCCATGCGGAGTACGAGCGCAAGTTCGGCCGCGCCTTCGTGATCTGCCTGGACGGGCATCCGCCGGAGGAGCAGGCGGACCAGCTGCTGACCGCGATCCGGCGGCGGATGGAGCTCGAGGCGGACGAGGAGCGGTCGATCTCGGCGGACGAGCTGCGCCGCCTCGCCCAGGTCCGGCTCGCCGACCTGACACATTGGCTGACCTCGCCGGACGGGGTTTCTGCCGCGAATTCGGGCTATTCGCCCCTGTGGGATAGTCCGTCCGTGCCTGTTTGATCACACCGATGGACCCGGCGCGAGGGAACCGACAAAGCGTCGCTACGATGTCCGGGGCCGGAGGACCGTACCCGGCCGGGCCCGACCGACAAAGAAGCCGGCTGGCCCCCGCCCCGCTTCCGGAGGGTTTTCCGTGCCGGCTGGAACGTTGTACCGCGGCCGGGAAGGAATGTGGTCCTGGGTGGCTCATCGAGTCACCGGCGTCCTCATCTTCTTCTTCCTGTTCGTACACGTCCTCGACACCGCTCTCGTCCGCGTCTCCCCCGAGGCGTACGACGATGTCGTGGCTACCTACAAGACTCCGATCGTTGCGCTGATGGAGTACGGCCTCGTGGCCGCCATCCTCTTCCACGCGCTCAACGGTCTCCGTGTGATCGCCGTGGACTTCTGGTCCAAGGGCCCCCGTCTCCAGAAGCAGATGCTCTGGGGCGTGATGATCGTCTGGATCATCCTGATGGCCGGGGCCCTGTACCCCGTCCTCGGTCACGCAGCTGCTGAACTGTTCGGGAAGTGACACGCGCCATGTCTTCGAACAACACGGTTTCTGACACTTCTTCCGCCCAGGCCATCGGCGACGTGGAGGGCGTGAGCCTCTACGACGTCGACAACCCGGCGCCGTACATCGAGGCCCCGCGCAAGCGCACGGGCAAGACCCCGCGCTCGACCCGCGGCAACTTCGAGATGGCCGCGTGGCTCTTCATGCGCCTCTCGGGCATCGTCCTCGTCGTCCTGGTCATCGGCCACCTCCTGATCCAGCTGGTGCTGGACGGCGGCGTCTCCAAGGTCGGCTTCGCCTTCGTGGCCGGCCGCTGGGCGTCCCCGTTCTGGCAGGTCTGGGACCTGCTGATGCTGTGGCTGGCCATGCTGCACGGCGCCAACGGCCTGCGTACCGTCATCAACGACTACGCGGAGCGCGCCAACACGCGGCTGTGGCTGAAGGGCCTGCTCTACACCGCCACCGTGTTCACCATCCTTCTGGGCACGCTGGTGATCTTCACCTTCGACCCGAACATCCGCTAGGCAACGGGGCTGAGGCGAATCCAATGAAGATCCACAAGTACGACACCGTCATCGTCGGCGCAGGTGGCGCCGGCATGCGCGCCGCCATCGAGTCGACGAAGCGCAGCCGCACCGCGGTGCTGACGAAGCTCTACCCCACCCGCTCCCACACGGGTGCCGCGCAGGGCGGCATGGCCGCCGCGCTGGCGAACGTGGAAGAGGACAACTGGGAGTGGCACACCTTCGACACGGTCAAGGGCGGTGACTACCTGGTCGACCAGGACGCCGCCGAGATCCTGGCGAAGGAGGCCATCGACGCGGTCCTCGACCTGGAGAAGATGGGCCTGCCGTTCAACCGCACCCCGGACGGCACCATCGACCAGCGCCGCTTCGGCGGCCACTCGCGCAACCACGGCGAGGCCCCGGTCCGCCGGTCCTGCTACGCCGCGGACCGCACGGGCCACATGATCCTCCAGACGCTGTACCAGAACTGCGTCAAGGAGGGCGTGGAGTTCTTCAACGAGTTCTACGTCCTGGACCAGCTGATCGTCGAGGAGGACGGCGTCAAGAAGTCGGCCGGTGTGGTCGCGTACGAGCTCGCCACCGGCGAGATCCACGTGTTCCAGGCGAAGGCCGTCATCTACGCCTCCGGCGGCACCGGCAAGTTCTTCAAGGTGACCTCCAACGCGCACACCCTCACGGGTGACGGCCAGGCGGCCTGCTACCGCCGCGGCCTGCCGCTCGAGGACATGGAGTTCTTCCAGTTCCACCCGACGGGCATCTGGCGCATGGGCATCCTGCTGACGGAGGGCGCCCGCGGTGAGGGCGGCATCCTCCGCAACAAGGACGGCGAGCGCTTCATGGAGAAGTACGCGCCGGTCATGAAGGACCTCGCGTCCCGTGACGTCGTCTCGCGCTCCATCTACACCGAGATCCGTGAGGGCCGCGGCTGCGGTCCTGCCGGTGACCACGTGTACCTGGACCTGACGCACCTGCCGCCGGAGCAGCTCGACGCGAAGCTCCCGGACATCACCGAGTTCGCGCGTACGTACCTGGGCATCGAGCCGTACACGGACCCGATCCCGATCCAGCCCACCGCGCACTACGCCATGGGCGGCATCCCGACGAACGTCGAGGGTGAGGTCCTCAGCGACAACACCACCGTCGTCCCGGGCCTGTACGCGGCCGGCGAGGTCGCCTGTGTCTCCGTGCACGGCGCCAACCGCCTCGGCACCAACTCGCTGCTGGACATCAACGTGTTCGGCAAGCGCTCCGGTATCGCCGCGGCGAAGTACTCGCAGGAGAACGACTACGTCGAGCTCCCCGAGAACCCGGCACAGCAGGTCATCGACCTGGTCGAGCAGCTGCGCAACTCCACGGGCAAGGAGCGGGTCGCCGAGCTGCGCCTGGAGCTCCAGGAGACGATGGACGCCTGCGTGATGGTGTTCCGTACGGAGCAGACCATCAAGACCGCGGTCGAGAAGATCGCGGAGCTGCGCGAGCGCTACAAGAACGTGTCCGTCCAGGACAAGGGCAAGCGCTTCAACACGGACCTGCTGGAGGCCATCGAGCTGGGCAACCTGCTCGACCTGGCCGAGGTCATGGCCGTGTCCGCGCTGGCGCGCAAGGAGTCCCGCGGCGGTCACTACCGCGAGGACTACCCGAACCGCGACGACGTCAACTTCATGCGCCACACCATGGCGTACCGCGAGGTCGACGACAACGGTCAGGACTCCGTCCGGCTGGACTACAAGCCCGTCGTCGTCACCCGCTACCAGCCGATGGAGCGTAAGTACTGATGGCCACCCCGACCCTGTCCAAGACGGACGAGATGGAAGAGGCGGCCGCCGCCTCCCCCTTCATCACGGTCACGTTCCGGATCCGCCGCTACAACCCCGAGATCTCGGACGAGGCGCAGTGGCAGGACTTCCAGATCGAGATCGACCCGAAGGAGCGCGTGCTCGACGGTCTCCACAAGATCAAGTGGGACCTCGACGGCACGCTGACCTTCCGCCGGTCGTGCGCGCACGGCATCTGCGGCTCCGACGCGATGCGGATCAACGGCAAGAACAGGCTCGCCTGCAAGACGCTGATCAAGGACATCAACCCGGAGAAGCCGATCACCGTCGAGGCCATCAAGGGCCTCACGGTGATGAAGGACCTCGTCGTCGACATGGACCCCTTCTTCCAGGCGTACCGCGACGTCATGCCGTTCCTGGTCACCAAGGGCAACGAGCCGACGCGTGAGCGTCTGCAGTCGGCCGAGGACCGCGAGCGGTTCGACGACACGACGAAGTGCATCCTGTGTGCGGCGTGCACCTCGTCGTGCCCGGTGTTCTGGAACGACGGCCAGTACTTCGGCCCGGCGGCGATCGTCAACGCCCACCGCTTCATCTTCGACTCGCGTGACGAGGCCGGCGAGCAGCGGCTGGAGATCCTGAACGACAAGGACGGCGTGTGGCGCTGCCGCACGACCTTCAACTGCACCGATGCCTGCCCGCGCGGCATCGAGGTCACGAAGGCGATCCAGGAAGTCAAGCGCGCCCTGATCACTCGCCGCTTCTGACCTGGCGGTCCGCGTTTCGTACGAGGGCCCCGCTCACCGGTTTTCACCGGGGAGCGGGGCCCTCGCCCGTTCGGGCGAACGCACGGCATCCGGCGGCCGAGCCGGTTCCCGTCCTACGATGATGCTCTCGACAGCAGCCCACGGGAGGCACGTGATGTCCGCAGCACCCGCTGAGCAGCCCTACGGCGAACCGCAGACCGAGCGCTCACTCCTTGATGAGGCCAACGCGCTCGTGGAGCGGCTCCCCGGCTACCGAGTCGAGATCATCGGGGGGCAGATCCTCGTGTCCCCACCAGCAGACGGCGCCCACGGGCGGGGCCTGACCGACCTCATGTTGCCCTTCCTCACTGCGGGGCTGCACGGAGAAGAGTCGACGGTCGTCCAGGCAGTTGGCCTCTGGCTCCCCGACGGGCGCGAGGACTACGCCATCCCGGACCTCTCCGTGGTCGACGCGGATTTCGAAGACCACCTCGTCGAGAACAACTGCTACGACCCCGTCTCCTTCCGCCTGGTCCTGGAGGTCACCTCCAGCAACTACAAGACGGACCTGCGGACGAAGGTCAGCGCCTACGCCAACGCCAAGATCCCGGTCTACGTGATCGTCGACCGCAGGCACAACCGCCTGCACGTCCTCACCGATCCGGCCCAGGGCGAGTACGCCACCCACCGCGTCCACGCCCCCGGTGAGCTCGTCACCCTCCCCGAGTCGATCGGTGCCAAGGTGACCCTGGACGTGGCCGCGGTCCTCACCGCCGCGCGGCGCAAGCCCGAAAGCGAAGAGGGCGACCTCTCCTGACCGGGGTACGAGGTCGGGCAGGGCTGTGGAAAGATCGAGCGCATGAGCGAGCAGCAGCCGAATCCGTACTCAGGTGACAACGGGGCTCCAGGGGGCCCGGGTTATGGATATCCGCAGGGATATCCGGCGACTCCGGGGGGCCCCGGGTACGGGTACCCGGCCACTCCGCCCGCGCCCGGCTACCAGCCGACCGTCGGCGGCGCCGGCATCCCGGCCCCGGGGCAGCCCCCGATGATGCCGCCCGTGCAGCCTCCGGCCTACGGCGGCGGGTCCGGGCTGGCCCTCGGCGACATCACCATCGCCGGGGACCAGATCATGACCCCCTCGGGCCCGATGCCGCTCAAGGGCGCCATGTGGAACGCCTCGGACCTCTCCCGCACCGAGACGAAGATCCCGGCGCACGCCATCGTGCTCGCGGTCATCTTCTTCCTGTTCTGCCTGCTCGGCCTGCTCTTCCTCCTCATGAAGGAGAAGACCACCACCGGCTACATCCAGGTCACCGTCACCAGCGGCGGCCGCCACCACTCCACGATGATCCCGGCGGTCGACGCGGGAACGTACCCCTGGGTGATGAACCAGATCAACTACGCCCGTTCCCTCAGTATCTGACGGGTGATCGCCTGGTCGGTGATGCCGGTGTCGTCCGCCAGCACCATCGCCTTGCTGAGGATCAGGGCGAGCGTCCGGTCCCCCTCGAAGGGCAGGCAGCCGGTCTCCGTCCCGGAGGCCGCGCGCGCCGCCGGGAGTACGTGCCGGTGCGGAGCTCGGCGTCGGGAGCGGGTACACCTCGCGGTGGGCCTGCTTGAACGGCTGGGTGATGCCGTGCCGTTCGAGCCAGTCCTGCCAGGCCGCGACCTCGGCCGGCTCGCGGTCGATGGGATGCCAGAGCGTCACCTCGGCGCCCGCGGTGACCGGGGTGTCGGCGAGGGCGCACAGCTCGCCGTCGGCGAAGCCGACCGGGGTGCCGTCCACCACCCACAGCAGGCTCTGACAGCGCATCGGCTGCCTGATATCCAGGGGCGGTTGGCCCGCGTCTCGGACAGGATGCCCTCATGACTCCCGTGCACCCCATGAACCCCAAGAACCCCGTGAACGCCGTGAACCCCCTCCTTGCGCATGACGTCGCCGGCCCGGCGAACGGCCCGGCGCTGGTCCTGCTCCACTCCTCCGTCTGCGACCGCCGGATGTGGGAGCCGCAGTGGGGCCCGCTCGCCGAGGCCGGATTCCGGGTCGTCCGGGCCGACTTCCGTACCTGCGGGGACTCGCCGCCGGCCGTCGCGCCCTACCGCGATGCGGACGACGTACTGGACCTGCTGGACTCCCTCGGCATCGAACGGGCCGCCTTCGCCGGGTCCTCGTACGGCGGCCGTGTCGCCCTGGGGATCGCGTCCCTGCACCCGGAGCGGGTGTCCGCACTGGCCCTGCTCTGCTCCGCCGTCCCCGCGCAGCAGCGCGGCCCGGCCCTCCGGAAGGTCGCCGACGCGGAGGACGCACTGCTGGAGGCGGGGGACGTCGCGGGGGCGGTGGAGCTGATGGTGGACACCTGGCTCGGCCCGTCGGCGGACGAGGAGGCCCGCGCGCTCGTACGGACCATGCAGCGCCGCATCTTCGACGTGGCGCTGACCGTGGAGGGGCACCACGAGCTCCCGGAGCACGAGATCGACCTCGGGGCCGTCGCCGCCCCGACCCTTGCGATCGGCGGCGCCCACGACGTCGAGGACTTCCGCGACATCGCCGCCGACCTCGCGCACCGCATCCCCGGCGCCCGCCACCTGGAACTCCCCTGGGCGGGCCACCTCCCGTCCCTGGAACGCCCGCAGGACACGACGGCCCTGCTGCTGGACTTCCTGCGGTGATGGCGGCCTGGATCGCCGAAGTGGCCACCGAGCCGCTCGTGCAACTTCAACACCGACCTACGCTTCAAGGTCGGCGCGTACGCCCAAGCCGTGATCCCGGTCTACGTGATCGTGAACCGGAAGCACCAGCGGGTGCACGTCCTCACCGAGCCCGCCGGAGGCGAGTACGGGAGCCACCGGGTGTACGCGCCCGGCGAGCTGGCCACCCTGCCCGACAGCCTCGGCGCCAAGGTCACGCTCGATGTCGAGGAGCTGCTGGCTGCCGGCCGGCCGCAGCCGAGGAAGCGCGCCCCGCAGGATCCCGACGCCGAGTGACCGGTCACTGCTGGCAGCGGCCGAACGTCACGACGTAGGTGCCGGCCTGGCTCGCGCCCGCCCCTGCGCGGTCCGCCGCGCCCGGCTGGGCCCAGGCGCCGATCTCCCGCATCGACGGGTCGAGGACGATCTGCCGGTGGCCGTACGTGCTGACGTTCACCCACCAGTTGACCGCGGCGTTCGGGGTCCCCGAGCCGCCCCAGCCCGTGTACGTGATCTCGGCGTAGCCCCACGACCTGGGGTTCGGGCAGTAGCCCGCGGCCTTGATCCGGGTCCCCGGTGTCGAACCGGTCTGCGGGTTGGTGTGCGAATCCTTGTCCGGGCCCCACCACTTCAGCTGCACGGCCGCGGCCGAGTGCTGCTGCGCCGCATTCGTCAGGGCCTGGTTCACGGTGAGGGCCGGCAGCCCCCGCTGCGTGCGCTGGGCGTTGATGAGGCAGATCACCGCGTTCCGCGCGGCGCTGTCGTTGCTGCTGGCCGGCGCCCGGGCAGCGGCCGCAGCATCGCATGTGACGGCCGTCGCCGGCGCCGCCGAGACCGGTACGAGTGCCGCCGACAGGATTCCGGCCACGGCCAGGGTCCGTGCGGTTCGGATGAGTGAAACGTGCCTGCTCAAGGAGGTCCACCTCCCCTTTCACGCCCCCGCCCCTCCAGGCTGCCACCGACCCCGCCGCCCCGCCATCCGGGCCCCGCCGCAGGCGTACGGCCCGGCGCGTCGACACCGGCCCCGCCCGGCGGGACCATTCCCCCCGTGACGAGGCACTCGCACTCCAAGAGCACGCATCCGGACCTCAGTTCTCACCACGTCGGGCGCCGGACGTTCCTCACCGCCATGGGAACCGCCGCAGCCACCTTCGCCACCGGCATCCCCGCCCACGCCACCGACCTGGTCGCCGACTGGGCGCTGTGGGCGGGGCGCCGCCCGACCGACCCCGAGAACGACGCCAACATCCACCCCAACATCCCGGCCCAGCTCGCCCTGGTCGCCGCGGCACCGCGCGTCGGCCAGGCCATCATCGCGGGCGACCTGGTCCGCGACACGGCCTCCGGCGGCGCCGTCACGTTCGGCCGCACCTGGAAGGCCGTCGGCTTCGGCGACCCGATCGTCAGCGCGACGGTGACCGGCCGGCAGATCCACGACGCCCTCGAGCAGCAGTGGACGATCGCGGCGAGCGGGGAGCTGCTGTTCGCGCCGTTGGCCGGCTCCAAGAACGTCCGCTACACCTTCTACACCCTGGGCAGGATCGGCGACCGCGTGAACCCGGCCGACGTGTTCATCGACGGTGTCCCGCTGAACCTCACCGGCACCTACCGCCTCGCGTTCCCCTCGTACACCTTCCTCGCGAACGACGGCTACGGCGCGCTGGGTGGCTTCCAGGCCCCGTACCGCCACCAGCGCGACTTCGAGAGCTTCGTCGCGTACATCCGCGAGACGCAGACCCTGACCCCGGCCCCCCTGAACCGCGTCACCGCCGCCAACACCACCCGCCGCGGTGCCGAGGTCGGCATCGTCCTGGAACCCGCCCCCCTCCTCCTCCCCGACGGCACCCCGATGCCCCGCCCCGAGGCCGCGATCGTCTCGGCGGACCGCCCCCACACCGACCGCGCCGGCCTCCGGCCGCCCTGCTGATCCGCCCGCGCTCCCCTGAGGGCCGCTGCGCCGCCGATCACGTGATTCACCGTCGGTGAGGTCGGGACTACGACCGGACGTACGCCGTGAAGGCGGCCCAGGCCGTTGTGGCGACTGTGAAGGCGGGGCGGGTGACGTCCTTGGAGTCCCGCACGTGGACGGCCGAGGCGCACTCCGCCACCTCCACACATTTACCGCCGTCGCCACCGCTGTAGCTGCTCTTGCTCCAGGCGAGGGCCACTTCGACGCACTCCCCGCCGGAGCCGCCGCTGTAACTGCTCTTGAACCATGCCAGTTCGGTGCTCATCGCTCCCCCAATAACTGCTCGATCAGGTGCGTCGACTCCCGCGGTGTGAGGGCCAACCCTCGGATGCTCGCATGGCGTTGAACCATCCCGCTGACCGCCTCGGGCTTCTGGATCAACCAGCTGTGCTCCTGCACCTCAACATAGCCAACCATTCGGTACTGGGGCACTTCCACGAGGGTCATCGAGCCATCCGAACCAACTGGCTCCTCACAGTCCAGGGGCACCACCTGGATGCAGACGTGAGGGAGTCGACCGACCTCCAGCAGGTGGCGGATCTGGTCCCGCCACACGGATTCTCCGCCGGTCTTCCGCAAGAGCACCGACTGTTCGATCACGAAGCACAGTTCGGGCGCCGGATCCCGATGGAGGAGCTTTTGCCTCACCAACCGGTCTGCCAGCCGCTTTTCGATCTCCTCGGCAGGCACCGTCGGCCGATACGCCTCGAACAGCCTGCGCGCGTAGGCCTCCGTCTGTAAGAGCCCATGCAGCATGTGTGTGGAGTACACCCACAGGCTCACCGCTTTGGCCTCGATGGACGTGAAGTTGCTGTACTGCGGCGAGTGCCGCTCCTCCTCCAGGTAGGGGACGACCGCCATCAGTACGCCATTGGCGTTGAAGATTTCGTCGAGCTGCACCACCATGCCCGGATCAATGGCCCGGTCGCCCCGCTCGAACGCCCCGATCGCCGAGCCCGAGAAGTTGGTCTGGCTTCCCAGTTCCGCACGGGAGACCCCGTTCTTCTCGCGCAGGGTCCGGATCTGGGCGCCCAAGCCGCGTCGCAGCGCAGAGGGGAGGGGTTCACTCGGGTTCACAGGGTCGGCCACAGCTTCACAGCCCTTCTCGCATAGCCGTCCGTAACGGCTCGACTACTTTTCAGCGTAGGCCCGCGCCCACAACCCTTGCCGCATGAACGAGGAAATCCCGCCACCCCCCTGGGCCCCCGACTGGTGCCCGATTCCGGATTCGAATTGCGGCTCGCCGGAGTCCACTTCGATGCCGTCCGGATCCAGGGGCAGCTCGGCGAGGAAGTCGCCAAGAGCCTCTGCCAGCTCAGCAACTACGACCCCGGGCCGATCGTGTACGAGCTCACCGGGTACCGGTGGATGTACTTCCTGCTCCCGCCCCACACCGCCCGCGCCCGGACCTGGCCGACGTACGCGCAGCGGTACACCTCCCGCACCCGGAACGCCTCCGCGTACGTCGGCGTACCCGCCCCGTACGGGACCACCTGGCCCCTCGCCTGGCGTTCCGTGCCGACCCGCGAGGCCCCGTACGTGGACCCGGATCTGCTGGAAAAGGTGACCGGGGTGTGACGTGCCCGCCGGTAGCGTCGCCCGGATGCACCGAGAGCGACTCACGGCGTACTCCGCCGTCTCCACCCGCCTGTCCCTGCTGAGCGACCACCGGCTCCGCGCACTGACGGCCGCCGCGACACCCCTCAGGTCCGGTATCGGCGGCCGGCCCGCCGAGTTGGACATCGACGGGACGCGGGTCTTCGTCAAGCGCGTGCCGCTGACCGACATCGAGCTGCTGCCGCGCAACGTACGGTCCACGGCGAACCTCTTCGGACTGCCGCTGCACTACCAGTACGGGGTCGGCTCGGCCGGGTTCGGGGCCTGGCGGGAGCTCGCCGCGCACGCCATGACCACCGGCTGGGTGATCGAGGGCGCGTACGACGGCTTTCCGCTGATGTACCACTGGCGGGTACTGCCCGACCGCCCGCCCGGAGGCGACGGCATCGACGCGGCCGTCGCCCGGTGAGAGGGGTCGGACGCCGTGCGCCGGCGGCTGGAGGCCATCGGTCGGGCCTCGTACAGCCTGGTGCTCTTCCTGGAGCACGTGCCGCACCGGCTCGGCACCTGGCTGGCCGGGCACCCCGCGTACGACTGGGCCGACCGGGCCCTGCTCCGCGGGGCGGAGTTCATGAGCTCGCGCGGACTGGTCCACTTCGACGCCCACTTCCACAACGTGCTGACCGACGGCGAGCTCATCCACTTCGCCGACTTCGGGCTCGCGCTCAGCACCCGCTTCGAGCTGGCGCCCGACGAGGCCCGGTTCCTGACGGAGCACCTGGGCTACGACCGGGCGTACACCGCGAGCCACCTCCTGCGGTACCACCTGCCCGGCGCCGACGAGCGCGACGACCTGGAGCACGAGGCCTTCCTACGGGAGTGGATCGCGGGGCGCGGGCGCGGCGGGGTGCCGGCCGAGGCCGCCGCGCTGCTCGACCGGCACGCGGCGACGGGGCTCGTGACGGCAGGCTTCCACCGGCGGCTGGTGACGGAGAGCAAGCGGACGCCGTTCCCGGCAGGGGCGGTCGCGGAGGCCTCGAAGTAGCTCTCCCCAGAAAGCTTGAACCTGTTCAAAAAGAGGTCTACAGTCAGTCCTGCCAACAAGTTGAACACGTTCAAGGGGGGCGAGGGCATGGACCTCACCGTCATCGCATACGTCATCTACCTGCTCGTCAGCATCGCGCTGACCGTCTGGGTGGCCCGCACGCTCAGCCGCAACGGGCGCATCTTCATCGCCGACGTCCTGCACGGGAACGAGAAGCTCGCGGACGCCGTGAACCACCTCCTGGTGGTCGGCTTCTACCTCGTCAACATCGGCTTCGTGACGCTCTACCTGCGCTCGGACGTCAGCATCGACACCGCCCGCCGGCTCTTCGAGGCGCTGTCGGTCAAGATCGGTGTCGTCCTGCTCGTCCTCGGCATCATGCACCTCGGCAACGTCTGGGTGCTGAACAAGATGCGCCGCCGCGGGATCATGGAGCGTCAGCAGACCCCGCCGGTCGCCCCGCAGGGGTGGACCGCTCCGGCCGGGGCCTGACCGATGGCCGCGGCAACGACGGCCACGCACCACCTGACGGTGCTGTACGACGCCAACTGCCCGCTCTGCGTCCACATCCGGCACTGGCTCCTCGGGCAGCGCTGGCTGGTACCGCTCCGGCTGATCCCGGCCGGGTCCTACGAGGCGCAGCGGCGCTACCCGCAGCTCGACCACGCGTCGACGCTCCGCGAGATCACCGTCATCGGGGACGGCGGGCAGGTGTGGACCGGGACCGACGCCTTCATCGTGTGCCTGTGGGCGCTGGCGGAGCACCGGCCGAAGGCGAACTGGCTCGCCACCTCGGCGGGCCGGCCCTTCGCCCGGGCCGCCATGTACACCGCCTCGGCATGGCGGCAGGCCGTACGGACCGAGCCCGGGTCGGAGGGCGAAGTGGAGCCCGAGGCACCGGCCTGTGACGACCACTGCGCCGTACCCGGATAGGCTCGTACACCGTGACTGATCAGAAGGCTCCCAAGAGCGAGCAGACCCGCACGCTCATCCTCGAAACCGCGCTCCGTCTCTTCCAGGAGCGCGGCTTCGACAAGACGACCATGCGGGCCATCGCCAAGGAGGCCGGGGTCTCGGTCGGCAACGCCTACTACTACTTCGCCTCGAAGGAACACCTCGTCCAGGGGTTCTACGACCGGATCGGCGCTGCACACCAGGCGGCGGTCCGGCCCATCCTGGACAGCGAGACCGATCTGCAGAAGCGGCTCGCGGGCGTGCTGACGAGCTGGCTGGACATCGCGGCGCCGTACCACGAGTTCGCCTCGCAGTTCTTCAAGAACGCGGCGGACCCGGAGAGCCCGCTCAGCCCGTTCTCCCCCGAATCGGAACCCGCGCGCAAGGCCGCGATCGACATGCACCGCGAGGTGCTGGCGGGCGCGAAGACGAAGGTCCCGGACGAGCTGGCCGACGTGCTGCCGGAGCTGATGTGGCTCTCGCAGATGGGGCTCGTCCTCTACTGGGTCTTCGACCGGTCCCCGAACAGTGAGAAGACGCGGCGGCTCGCGGAGCGCGGCGCGCAGCTGACGACTCGGGGCATCGTCCTGGCCAGGTTCCGGGTGCTGCGGCCGCTGGTGCGCGAGGTCCACGAGCTGTTCGCGGACTTCCTGCCGGGCATGGCGCAGACGGTGGTGTCGAGGAAGAAGCGGGCCTCGGACCCGGACCCCGGGCCGGCGTAGCGCCCTGGGTGGCGCCGCTTGCGTACCGGCTGGAGCCAGTTGAGCTCCCACAGGCGCCGGCCCCCGGTGCCGTCGCACTGGTACGCGGTGAGCTTCTGGCCGAGGGCATGCGAATGCCCTGGATGTGACCGTTCATCGGATCCCCATGTCCGATTAACGGTCATCCCATCAGGGAAATTGGGCCCCGGGAAGGCCGATTCACGGCGGGTCGTCACCGGTTGCGACCGGTCAGGCCTGATACGAGGCGAGTTCGACGACCGTGATGTCGGACGGAGCGCCGACCCGGACCGGGGGTCCCCAGGCGCCCGCGCCACGGGAGACGTAGAGCTGCGTGTCGCCGTAGCGCTCGAGGCCGGCGACGGTGGGGTTGGCGAGCTCGGCGAGGTAGTTGCCCGGCCAGAGCTGGCCGCCGTGGGTGTGCCCGGAGAGCTGGAGGTCGACGCCGTGTCGCACGGCGTCGTGGATGACGACGGGCTGGTGGGCCATGAGCACGGCGGCGCGGGCCCGGTCGCGGTCGCCGAGGGCCGCGACGAAGTCCGGGCCGTGGCCCTCGGTCTCCCCCTGCACGTCGTTGACCCCGGCGAGGTCGAAGTACGGGAGCGCCCGGCGGGCGTTCTCCAGGGGCGTGAGGCCGAGCTCGCGGACGTGGTCGATCCACTGCTGGGCGCCCGAGAAGTACTCGTGGTTGCCGGTGACGAAGTACGAGCCGTGCCGCGCGCGGAGCCGGCGCAGCGGCTCGGCGGCGCTGCCGAGGTCGTGGACGTTGCCGTCCACGAGGTCGCCGACGACGGCGATGAGGTCGGGCTGCGTGCGGTTGATCGTCTCGACGATGCGGGTGGTGTGGGCGTGGCCGAGGACCGGGCCGAGGTGGATGTCGCTGACGACGGCGATCCGGAAGCCGTGCGCGGCGCGGGGGAGTTTGGCGAGGGGGACTTGGACGCGCTTGACGCGGGGGCCGCGGAGGACGCCGTACGTGCCGTAGCCGACGGTGCCGGTGGCTGCGAGGGCGGCGGCGCCGCCGATCGCTCGTGCGACGAATTGGCGTCGGGTCGCCCCTGCGGGGTCCTGGACCGCCGGGCTCAGGCTCTGCTCGCGCGGGAGCGGGTCGTCGAGGGCGGTCGCAGGGCCCTGCGGGGCTTCTCCCCTACCCGCCCTTCCACCGTTCCCCGGGCTCCGCCCGGACCCGGAAAGACCCGGGGGCTCTGCCCCCGGACCCCCGCGCCTCAGACGCCGGAGGGGCTGGGGTGACTGGAGGGGCTGGATGTGCGCAGGCGCTCGGCGGAGGAGGAGGGCTCGGACCGGTTCGGCGAGCAGCATCGCCAGTGCCAGGTACAGGAGGACCGCGAGCCACATGTAACCCGGCCAGGCCACGGACTGTTGGAGCCAGAAGGGGGCACCGGCGCGGCCCGTGGTGAGGGCGGCCAGCGAGAGGAGCGGCAGGGTGAACGCGAGGGTGGTGCCGATCCGGCGCGCCGTGCCGCGCGGGACCGTCGTATCGCGGACCAGACGGATCCACAGCCAGCGGTGGACCAGGACCAGCAGGGCCAGGACCAGCACCGCGATCACCGCGAACATGGCGATCTTCACGCGTCCGGACCCGCGTCCGGATCCGCGTCCGAACCCCGGCGTGATTCACGCCGCAGAGCGAGGACGCCGCGCAACCCGATCACACCAACGGCCGTCCCCAGGAGAAAGGAGGCGATGGCCAGGAGAAGGTGTACCCAGAAGTAGGCCGTCGGCTCGCCCGCCGCGTCGAATGCCAGACCGCTGGCGTCCTTCCACAGGTTCCGGACGAAAGTTGCCCAGGACAGTCGGACACCCTTGCAACCTAGCGTATTGGCTGGTCGGGGCGCTAGAGAGCCCGCGCGGGCGGGTCCCCACATGGGGCGCGGGGCGCCGATGGCCAGTGTCGTCATGGGCCAATTCAACACCCCCGCCTAAGGGGCCACAGCGCCGGTTACATACTGGTGGGGAACGTCTCGCCCCCTTCTCGAAGGACATTCCCGTGAAGCTCAGCCGCGCCGCCTCTTGGTTCCTTGCAGCGTTCGGCGTCTGGTCATGGGTTATCTGGACGACGTTCGCTAAGAACCTGTGGAAGGACGGCAGCGGCCTTGCCTTCGATGACGCAGGAGACCCGACGGCGTACTTCTGGGTGCACCTGACTCTTGCTGTGGTGTCGTTCATTCTCGGGACGGCGGTTGGCGTGATCGGGCTGCGAAGCGTGCTCGCATACCGCAAGGCCAGGTAAGCGAAAGCCCCGCCCAGCGCATGGCCAGACGGGGCTTCTTGATGCTTGTGGGGCGCTACGGCCAGTGAAGCTCTCCCGGCATCGGGCCGGGGGTCAGCTCCTCCGCGTGCTCCGGACACGCCCACAAGGTCGTTCCAGGGCCGCTAGCGCTTTCAATGCGACGGACGGCTATTGGGGCCGTCGTGAGCTGATGGCACTTCACGCAAAGCGCTACGTCTCCGGTCGGGGGCGCGACTTGCAATCCTTCGACGGTCATGCGGCTGCCCCTGCCGTGTAACGCGAGTGGTCAGGTCCCGCGAGACCTTGCCAGTAGTCCACGCCGATCGTGACGAATGCTGCTGCGTAGCGCCTCTCCAGTTCTTCGACGGAGCACGTACGAAGCCGCATGGTCGCTTCGGCCGGTCGGAAGATTTCCCGCACCTGCGCTGCACTCGGGCCCGTCCAGGGTCGGGACCAGGGGCTCACTGAAGACGCGGGAACGGGGCGTTCTGCCAGATACTCCGCGCTGTGCCTGCCGGGCCGGCTGGGGGCGAGAAGGGACATCACCGCGGCAAGGATGTGGTGGATAAGATTGCGCATAGTCGGTCAGCTCCCTAAAGCTGTTTCGGCTGAGCCCCGGCGGACCGTTCCAGCGGTCTTCCGGGGCGCTTTCGTTTGGCGACGCTAGCCGTACCTGTATACCCCTGTCTACACCTAGCTATAGGTAGGCATGACTATGTCCAGATGCCGCCCCCTG
Organism: Streptomyces sp. NPDC051364; assembly: GCF_040682115.1. NCBI lineage: Bacteria > Bacillati > Actinomycetota > Actinomycetes > Kitasatosporales > Streptomycetaceae > Streptomyces > Streptomyces sp. NPDC051364. The sequence goes on from NZ_JBFBAH010000006.1 coordinate 102,460, forward strand.
TGTACGGTCGGTGCGTGGAGTACGACCCAACGCGCCCCAAGTGGGTTCAGATTGCCGACGTGATCCGGACGCGCATTGCGTCCGGTGAGTACGCACCCCTACACCAGCTGTCCGAAGTGCAGATGGAGCGGGAGTTTGGCGTGACTCGGGTGACCGTCAGGAAGGCCACCGCGGCACTCCGCGAAGAGGGGTTGATCACGACGACGCCGGGCATTGGATCCTTCGTCGCGGGGCGCCATGCTGGCTAGCCCCACCCCAGCACCCCAGGAGTAGGGCAGCCCATAGCGCGCTACATGGCCGCTCTCAGCTCCTCGCACACTTCTGTGCTGGACGGCCGGTCGGCAATGCGCCGACTCATCATCGCTTCGATCAGCTTCCCCAGCACCCCGGGCACGTTTACGTCCCGATGCGGCTTGTCCACGATGGCGCGGCGCTGCTCCCAGCGCTCAGCGTCATCCGGGTAATCCACGTGACGACTGCCGGTCGCACTGATGAACAGGGACGCCCCCAGGCCGTAGACGTCAGACTCGCGCGTCGGCACGGCGTAGCCGGTGCGCAGGACTGATCCCGAGATTTCCGGGGCTTCGTAGTGCACCAAACAGCCGTGGTACGAGAAATCGTACTCACGCGGGACCTTGCCGCCCTGGGCAAGGCCAAGGTCAATCAGGAAGGTTCCCGCCGACCGCCCAATGACGAAGTGCGCCGGCTGGACGTCACCGTGAACCCAGCCCTTCTCGTGAAGGGTTGCCAGTGCGACGGCGCACGAAAGAGCTTCGCCCAAATCGGGGGTGGGCGGGCTGGTCTCGAAGCGGTGCGGCTCCCACAGTTCATAGAGGCTGTCGCCGTTGCGCCAAGGCTGAGCGTTCCATGTGCCGTGCTCCCACTCGGCGCTGAGGATGCGCTCAGGGGTGAGCTGGCGAAGAACAGCGGCTTCCCGTGCGGGTGCAAGGGCCGTCCAGGTGTGCGTCTTCGACGGGTAGCCGACTTTGACGGCGTACGGACCGAAGCCTGTTTCGACCTTCCACACTGAGGACCCGCGGCGATTGGCAACCAGTGTCTTCGCCTTCGGGTTGAGGATCATGAGCGCACCGTTCGGCGGTTCAAACGGTCCTTGCAAGTGCATGTGATCACCTCCAATGGCGGAGCCGACCACCGGGCTTGGTGGTCGGCTCCGCGCGGTTCACGAGTATGGCGTCTGCGGGTCAGGCGGCCCGGTAGTCCCGGCCACAGTCCGAGTCGCACTGAGCGGCGCTCTGGCCGTCCACGATCCACAGGTCATCCATGACCATGAAGCCGGCCGCCTTCATGGCGTGAGCGGTGGCCTGTACCTCCTCGAGCACCCGGCCCCCGCCACCCGGACGGGGGTTGTGTTCCAGGAACACCCCCGCGTGCTTCTCGCAGAACTCGCGGTAGTCGCGGGTGTGCAGGATGAACCCGTGAAGGCCCTTGTCCACGTCGTCCGACGGCACCATCTTGACCGTGGCCGTACCGACGGTGGCGAGGAACGCGAGCGCCTGATCCGTGATGCGCTCCGCGCGGCCCCGGTCGGTCTCCCCGAAGTGGGCCAGCACGAAGTCAGCGATGCTGTCGAACAGTGCGGCCTCAACGAGGGAGCGGCCCGTCTTGAGGTCTTCCGATACTGCGGTCATTGCTGGTTCCTCCTGGTTAGTGGAGTGCTGGACTAGCTGTCGCCCCGGGCGCCTGTGTCGTTAGCACCTTCCTGTGCGCCCGGGGCGTACCCATCCCGTGAGGGGTGGGAGCATGCCCGCCCCTGCCAGGGGTCTTGCGCCGTGGGGTTGCGGATTGGCCAACCCGGCAGGGGGGAGTCAGTGGAAATGCGAAGTGGTCGCTAAGACCCTGTAGTCGGGGGTGAAGTCCCCCACCGGAAGTAGGGCAAGGTGGAGCCGTGTTCGGCCGTCGCGCTTTCCCCAAAAAGCAACCAGCCAGCCGCCCCCTTCGGGAATCTCGCGAAGCGACATGGCGTGGAGCTGGTCCCGGTTGTGAGCTTCCAACGCGCAGATCAACACGTCGGGGACGTCGCCGGCATAGGGGCTGGTGTCTGGATGGCAGCGCCGGGAGATGTGCGCTTGATGCACTCGCCACCATGCCCTTGCCCCGCATGTGTGAGTGCTGGGGGTGCGACCGCTCAACGTCTCATCACCAGCGCCGCCCCGAGGAAGAGACCGATGGAGCCGCTGATCATGATGATTACGAGCGGGCCCGCAAAGGACGCCACTCGGTCGTAGGCACGGCGGGTTGCCGACCGGCGCGAACGCACGTCGTGCACCGGGTCCGACACGGTTGGATTGCGTCTCTTGCCAGCACGAGAACTAGCGGCGGGTGCACCACCGAGAACCACCCTCTCAAGCTCCCCCGGAAGTTCGTCCAGCTCACGGGCGACAAACTCGCGGAAGCCCCGCTGTATGGCCGTTCGTTCCGCCTCGCTGAGCCGTTCACTGCTCACGGCTGCCCCCGGAACACGTCGCTGCTGTCCCTGACACCAAGCCGCACCCTGAGCTGATCTACTTCGTTCGGCTTCCTGGCGTCGGTCGGGTGCACCTGAAATTCGTAGCCCCCGCCTACCGGGCGCACGTGGAACACGTCGTCCAGGTAGTCCATGACGGTGCCCAGCCGGCCAGTGGGACCGTCTTTGACGAGCTGCCCAACGAAGGGTTCCCAAACGGTCTCTTGAGGGTCCTCAGGGCACTCGGGGGTACTCACGGCGTGCTCCTCAGTCTCACCGCAACGTGCGCCAACATGAGTGCGTCGCGGTCCCGTGCCAGAGCGGGTACGTCCAGCCAGTCCGGCGCCAGGCGGTGGAAGCTACGTGCGGCTATCGCGCTAGCCAGATCCACCATGTTGGCGGCCGTGCTGGTGGTCCTGGTGGTGCCGGGGGTGCTGGTCATCACGTTGCCTCCTCCTGACGTTGACGAACAGCAAACCGCTACAGGGAGTGCGGGGGTAGTTTCAGAGGGGTGGCATACCGTGGCACTTCGAAGGGCGAGGCGACACCGTGACAAAAGACGCGAATGAACCGTTAGCTGACGCACTCGGACGCTCGGGGCTCAGCAAGCGCGAGCTTGCACGACGGGTCCATGCCCGCGCAGTGGAGTGCGGGCATCCACACATTGCCCCCGATGCCACAGCGGTTCGTCGGTGGCTTGGAGGGGCTCAGGTTCGTTTGCCGCTGCCTACTCTCATCGCAGAAGTGCTATCAGACCACTTTGGGTACCGGCTCACGACTTGGGAACTCGGTCTCGCAGAACGGCCGGACCTTGACCGGTCGTTGAAGTACAGCCCATCGTTCAAGGTGACAGTCGATTCGGTGACTGAGCTTGGGAGAGCGGACATGAACAAGGCCACTCGGCGGCAGCTTCTTGCCGCTGCACCCTTCGCCGTTGCGGCCGGGGTTGGACCGTCGCGCGACTGGTTGGTCAACACGCTGGACCAGGATCCGGAGCCCGGCCCACGCGTCCGGCTTGAGGACGTCTCCACCGTTCGCAACATGTTCGCGCAGTTCCAGCAGATGGACGTGATGCAGGGGGGTGGAAGCGGCCGGCTTGCCCTCACCGAGTACATGAACAACCACGTGTACCCGCTGCTGCGCCGTACGCACTCGGAGGACGTGAGGCGGGCCCTTTGTGTCGCAGCAAGCGAGCAAACGTACTTGCTCGGCTGGATGGCGTTTGATGACGGGGAGCACGGCATTGCCCAGCGATACCTGATTCAGGCATTGCGGCTTGCCGAAGAATCCCGAGACGCAGCCCTCGGCGCACACGTCCTTGCCGGACTTGCCGATCAGGCAACTCTTACGGGTGATCCGGCGGAAGGAAGGCGGTACGCGCAAGCCGGCCGCCACGGACTCCGGGGGCAGTCGGCGGCGTGCCTGGCCGACCTGTGGGCACTGGAAGCCAGGGCGCTTGCGGCGCTCAAGGACAAGACGGCTACGGCAAGGGCGGTGGCTGAGTCGGAGCGCGCGTTCTCCACCGTGGACCCGTCCACCGAGCCGGAGTGGGCCAAGTTCATTGACCGTGCCTACCTGCACGGCGAGTACGCCAACGCGTTTCGCGATCTTGACGACCCTGCCAGCGCAGCAGAGCACGCGCGGGAGTCGATTCACGATGCGAACAAGCAGAATCGCGCTCGACGTGGTGCACTTTCGTACGCCGCGCTTGCGGCAGCCCATCTGCAAAAGCGAGAGCTGGATGCGGCCTACAAGGCGGGTGTTCGAACCCTGGAGCTGACGCGTCGTGTCCGCTCTTCCCGGTGCGTAGAGGCTGTGCAAGATGTGCAGCGCCGCATGATTCCGTTTGGCCACGATCGGCTAGTAGCGGACTTCAATGACCGGGTACGCGACTTGGCTGCGTAGACCAAAAGCGGCTCGAGCCTCAGTGTCGTCAAGGTCTCGGATTGACGAAGTCTTCCGGAAGTCTCTAGCCGCTCCGCGGACGGTCTGGCAGCCTGAGACCGCAGAAAGCCCCACCAGGGCATCGCAACTGTCCTGGTGGGGCTTTTTGTCATGCGGCTACTGCCGCCGGCATGGTTTCGGGCCAGTGCGTCCATGGCTCACTGGCCGGTACGAGACGGCCGGATTCGCTGGACTCCGCCCACTCGTAGTGACCGATGAGCGCCCCGTTCGGAACTGCGCGAACCAGGACCCGGAACCGCTTTGCCGGGTGCCCGGTCAGCAGACGCGCCGCCATCGTCGTGTACGTGCACAGCGCTCTGAGTAGCTGTGCCTCGCTGTTGATGTAGTCATGGGCGTCGGCCATGTACGGCCCGACCGGACGCCACTCCCAGCGTGAGCCCCGCTTGACGAAAACCTGTACTTCTAGCCGCGCCGTCGGCGCTGCCCCGTGCTCCATCATCCCAACCCCCGTTAGAGCAAAAGGGCCGGGCGTACCTCCCGTGTGCGCCCGGCCCCTGATGGTGCGTAAGTCAGTGGTGACTAGGTCCACTGACTATCGAGTGGGGCGGCAATAGTCACAGGCGCCGTCTCCGTGGGGGCTGGGGGTACAGGCACCGCATCCCAGCGGGAATCCGCGTTGGCAGCGGCGGCACCGCCCAGGACCAGAACGGCGCTGCCGACGACGGCAGCTATACCCCTCAGGACCCGGGCTCGAGGCTCAAATTTCTTCACTGAAAACTCCCTTGACAAATACTTCGCATCACCTAACGTGAGCAAACCATGGACTGTGACTTTCGGTACATATCGAGCGGTGCAACCGTTTGAACTTGCAGGCTGTCAAGTACATATGCAGACCGCATATGCCTTCGAGTCACGTTCTGTAGCTTGACGGGCACAGGCGCACCACAGCAAGCGCCAATGGGGTAGACGGTTCACAGCCGAAATTTTTTCAGGGGGCAAACGGTGATCAACTCGGACAAGGGGCGCAGAAAACCTTTCATTTCAGACGTAGCGCGCGAACTTCTCGGACGGCTGCACGCCGGCGAGCGCGCCAGCCGGGGAGAACCGGGCCTTGACGAGTTGCTGGCCCTGGGGCTGGCGTCGTGGGGGACGTCGGCGGGAACGTACATCGCGACGGACGCACGCACCGCGGAACGGTCGTACACACAGCGGGTCGCGCGGGACATCAGGGCAGCCATGCGAAGCGCTGAGGCCATGGCGGCACTTGCGGATGAGCTAACCGCGATGACCAACACCCCTGGGGCCAGTGGCGTTTGCGTTCTCGATGACGTCGATGACGTCGTTGTGGAGATCGGTCGTGCCACGACGGCCGCCACCAAGTGCATGCTCACGGCCCACCCGCGGATTCGGTCGCAGGAGACGTTGGATCTGGCTTGGGAGACCGACCGTGCTCTTCGTGAGAAGGGGCTCACGTTCCGAACGATCTATCTGGACAACGCGCGAAGCCGGCAGCCGGAAGCGGAGTACGTTGCCCGGATGACTGCCATCGGTGGGGAGATCCGCACTGCGCTGCCGCCCTTTGAGCGCATGGTCATTGTTGACGAACGGGTCGTCTTCCTGACGGATCACCACGGGGACCCGGCGCGCATCCCCGCCTTGATGGTGACCCACCCCAGCCTTGTCACGACGTTCGTGCACGTCTTCAATCAGCAGTGGGACCGGGCTGAGCCTTGGAACGGCGAGCCCCGCGCAACGGATTCCCTGACCACGCCGCGAAGCCGGCGGATGCTTCGCCGCTTGGCTGAGAACAAAAACATCAAGGCCATTGCCGGGGAGCTGGACGTCAGCCCCTCAACGCTGTACGCCGATCTCAAGGGCCTGTACGCGGCTACCGGAACGACTTCGGAGTTTGGACTTGGGATGTGGTGGGCCACGTCCGAACAGGCACGGCAGGAGCGTGAGAAGGACCGGTGACCCGCTTAGGTAACGCAAAAAGGCCCCCGCCATCTGGCGGGGGCTTCGTTGTAAGTCGTGCATGATTATGCGTTGCCGATGGTGGCCGCGTAGCGGCTTCCTTTTGCCCCGTAGGGGCTGAGCCCGCGCCGAAGGCGCTTAGGGGGCTCAGGGCGCTTGCGCCCCGCCCGCCAGGGCGGTTCTTTGCCTGCCCGCGCCGAAGGCGCTTAGGGGGCAGGCTTCCGCTATGGTCGCCCGTGGCCGTAGGCCACACAGGGGGCGACTCAGCCCGTAGAGCTGTCGATTAGGCACGGGAAAACCCCCGCCATCGCAACTGGCGGGGGCTCCCTCTGTCAGTAGTCGCGCGAGTGTCGAGCCTCGTAGATGCCGGCGTCTTCATCGACCGGCCACGCGTCGGCCCCGTTGTCTACGACGATGGGGCACCTTTGGTTTCCGCGCGGTTCGCGGTCCACGCAGTTGAAGTAACCGTTGTCACACACAAGACAATTGGTCATGGCTGCCTCACATCCACTTCATGCCGCAGGTGTCCCACGGTTGTACGTCGTTGTCGTACATGTACTCAGCGGTGATGAAGCGGGCTTCATCACGGTCCACGCGGCCCGCTACGTCCGCCAGGGTGGACCACCTGAGGACCACGATTCGGGTCTCTCCGTCGCGCCGCTTCCACACGACGGCCGGACGGTCCTCAACCCGTCCAATGGTCAGGGTGTCTATCACCGTGCTTTTCCCAAGCGTGTACTCATGCATGGGGGTGAAGACCTCGGACACTGTGACTCCCTTCGATCGCCCCGGGTCCCGGGGACGGGGACAGGTAGCCACACGGGGACGAGTGCTCAAAGCCCCGGTGCGCCCCGTAGGGGCAGGGGCTTTGACTCTTCCGGTGAACGCGCCGTAGGCGCCCGGAAGAGCGGTCCGCGCTTGCGCGGACTGGTTACCGGTGAACGCCCCGAAGGGGCCCGGTAACCACCCGAAGGGCCGCCAGGCCCGTAGGGCGGCTCACGGTCACGTGTGGCAACCTGCCCCCGCCCCCGGGCTAGTGTCTTGACCTTCGCTGCGCCCTGCTGCGCCCCACCCCGTCACGTGACGTGGTGCTCACCACTTCGGATGCGGCTGCCTCAGAGTGGCGGTGCGGAGCGGGGACCGGTCCACGGCCTCAGCGGAGTTGGCAGCGTCGATGATCCACGCTGCGAAGTTCCGCGCCTCAACGGGCGTGAGCTTCACCCGGTCACCCGGTACGGCCAGACTCAGGAAGTTCGGTTCACGGTCGCTGTGCCACGCGAGCACACGCCCCCCGTTCTTCGCCGTCAGCGTCGCCTTCGTCTCGCGGGTCACGACCATGTCACTTCTCCTTCTGAGCGTTGAGGGCACGCAGGTAGCGGAGTGCGTCACCGCGGGACATGTAGACCGTGGCAACGCTGCGCCCTTCCGGGTTGCGCAAGTGGAGATCCATTCCGGCATTGGCTGGCATGGCCGTGATGGTGCTGCCGTCGGCAGTCGTGTAGGTGATCACGCGGCGGCCTCCCACAGCTCCGCGAAGCGGACCTTGGCCTTGCTGCGGATGATGCGGACCTGACTCCGCGGTATCCCGTAGTCGGCTGCAAGTTCGTCGTCATGCTCGGCGCCGTAGTAGCTGACGGGCACGATGCCGGTAAGGGCCATGAGGACGGTTTCTTGATGGCCGCCCATGCGGGCCAGCGTGCGGCGGACCTTGACGGACGTCTGGTTGCGGCGCTCCCGCTCGAAGTCGCTGGGCTCAAGGAGGTCGGCGGGCACTTCGGCCTTGGATGCGAGCGCGTCAGCGAGGGTGAACGTTTCTGCGCCTTCGCTCTGGCCAAGGGGAGCGTCCAGGTACTCAACGCCCTGCCAGCTCAGCCGTGCGGCGTAGGCCGTCTCTGCGCACAGCCGTCGGTCCCCCAGGACTTCGGGGAGTACGGCCAGGCGCTCGGCTTCGTAGGGGTCCCCGCCGGCTTGGGAGAGCGCGGATTCGAAAGCGGCTGCCACGCTGCGGGAGACACCCGGGCGGGTCTCTTCCTTGCGGGTGTCGCTCATGACGCCCTTGAGCGTGCGGTCTACGTAGGCGAAGAACTCCGCCACGGTCGTACCGGAGAAGCGGCTCAGGCACTCCCACACGGCTATGCGGCCGGTCTGGGCAAGGTCTTCGGCAAGGGTGGCGTCTGTGCGGCCACGGCCGGTGGCGTACTTCCGCGCCAACTGGTTGACCCGGTCTTCGGTGGCTTCCACGACGGCGGTGACGGCCGCAATGTCGTTGGCCTTGGCGGCAGAAAGCTGGGCTTCGTTGAGCTGAATCAAGGGGGGCGCTCCGCGTGTTCCTGGGCTGGTTGCGCTCCCGGGGGGAGCGCGTGGGTTGCCCGGAACGGGGCGGAGCGTGCGCAAGACCTGAGTGACCGAAGCCAGCCGAAGCGTCTGGACATGCAGGGGCACGACAAAGCCCCGTCCGGATTCGCTCGGACGGGGCTTGCGCATTGCCTTCGTCGTCGCTGACGCCTACCTAAATTCGGAAAGCGAAAAGCGACCACGGGTTAGATATAGAATTAGACTGCTTGTCTTTTGGGGGTGGAATGGCTGTGATTTAGCCGGGACCGACCGTCAGACTTGGGCAGGAGGAATAGGTAAGGGGTTCTCCTTCTCAGGGATGACGGGAAGCGCCTCAGGTAACGGGCGGGTCACGGGGCAGTGCGTCACGTGACGGGGTGCTCAGAAGTCAGCGCCGTAGAGGGACCCCCACGACCGTTTTCCTACGTCGGCGGTGGCCACGATGGGCACGCCGAAGAGGTCCATCGTCATGGCCTTTTCAAACTCACGGGCGACTTCTTCGGCGTCCGCCGCCGGTGCCGACGCGAGGATTTCGTCATGGATCGGCAAGCGCATCAGGTGGCCGACGCCTGCCGCCTCGGCGTTGAGCATGGCCTGTCCCAACAGGTCACGGGCGGCCGACTGGCACTGATAGTTGACGACGGCGTATGTCCGATCACGGTCCAACGGCATGCGCCGGCCCGTGGCCGATACCGTGACCATGCCGGTTGCGCGGGCTTCGCGTTGCCAGCGTGCGGACGCTCGCTTGATCTCAGGAAACGCCCGGTCGTACTCCGCGAAGGCGCGGGCCATGTCCTCTTCCGGGGCACCCGTCTGGCGGGCTGCCGTACTGACTCCGCCCCCGTAGACCTTCGAGAAGCCAGCCCCCTTGAAAACTTTCCTGTCTTTCTCGTCGGCAGCCAATCCCTTGATTAGCTGAGCCGTGAACATGTGAATATCAAAGTCGGTTCCGCCGCCCTGGAACCCCTCCTTCATGCGGCGGACGTTTGCCAGCGCTGCCAGGACCCGCATTTCTACAGCCTGAAAGTCCGTACTGATGATTACGTGGCCTTCGTCGGCAAGAAGTGCGCGGCGAATCATCTGGTCCGAAGAGGGCAGCGTTTGAAGCGCCGGGCGGGTCACACTCATACGTCCCGTGCGTGCGGCCAATGACTGCACATTGGGGTGCACCCTGCCGGACGGATCCACCGTTTCTAGGAACGTCCCGACGTACGCGGACCGCCACTTTCCAGCGCGCTTCGACCTGAGCACGGCTTCGGCAAGGGGGTTGGGTGTGCGGGTGCCGAGACGCTGCCAACGAAGGTCCATGTCGGCCATGGCCAGCAAGACGTTCTTGTCCACCTTGAGGGCGCCGCCGGCCGTGCGGTCCGTCAGGGTTTCTCCCATGCCCAGCAGCGCGTCAGCTATCTGTCGGGTGCTGTTGACGGATTCGACTCCGTATCGGGCTGCCAGCACGGCGAAGGAGTCGGCCTCTTCGCCCAGCATGCCGTCAAGCTCACGCGTGTACGGCTGATCAAGGACCATGCCCCGGCGCTGCATGAGGGCGCACAGCCGGGAAATTTCGTGCTCGTACTCAACCAGCCGGTCACGGACGCCAAGGCGGTGGAGTTCTTCGAGTAGGCGGGGGTACAGCCGGGCCGTGAAGATCACGTCAAGTCCGGCGTACAGGTTGTACGTTGGGTTTCCCAGGTCGATGCGGGCAAAGCCGTTGGCCTTCGTGAGCCCCAGCCCGCGGAAGACCGTCGTGAGGTCTCCTTGGGTGTCGGGGGCCGTGCGGTCCACGTAGTACGCGGACAGGGGTTTGAGGCCCGACCCGATCCCCCCTTCTTGTGGCTGCCGGGGGTCAACCAGCGTGGCCATGACCTTCGTGTCACGGGTTCGCGGGGCCAGCTCTTCAAGCGGGATGCCGGCGTGCTGGTCCAGGACCAGCCAGTCAAAGGCCGCGTTGTGGATCAAGAACCGGCGGACCCGGGTCAGGGCCTCAAGGGCTGTTTGCCGGAAGGGCCCGCCCCGCTCCCAGTGGATGACCCACGCGTCGTGGGCGTCTCCGAACTGCACCGTGCGAAGTCGGTAGCCGCTGGAAAAGACATCGAGACCGCTGGTCTCTGTGTCCAGCGCGACCGGACCGCGCCGATTGGCTTCTGTAAGCCACGCGGTGAAGGCGTCAAGGTCTGCACGGTCCTGGGGAACGTGGACGGTAATGGTGTCGTCGGCCACGGGGTGGCGGTAGGTCTGCACTGTCTCTCCCCCCAGACAGCAAAAAGCCCACCCGGGGTCACCGAATGGGCTTTCTGCTGTCCTGTGTAGTTGGCTATGCGAGTAGGCGCCTCAGGGCCTCAATCGCCTGTTGGGGCATGACTCCGTTGCCGATGGCGCGGAGCTGGTCCGCACGCTGGAGGCCATCGACTTCGGTGACCCATCCGGCGGGCAGCCCCATGAGCCATTCCGCCCATGCGGCGGCCAGACGTAGGCCCCCGCGGGGGCCCCGCTCAGTGGGCGGGGGTGCGGCGCGTCCGGTCAGGTCTTCCCACCCCTCTCTGTCAGTCTTGGGTGAGACATCCCGCTTTGGCGGGTTAGCCTGAGAGGGCACGACAGGAGTACCACCCCTCATGACCAGCAAGAACATCCCCGGCATAGACCCTGCGTCGAGGCCGAAGCGTCGTTCCTTCTCTCCCGAGTACAAGCTGCGGATCGTGGCCGAGTACGACGCCGCCCCGAAGAATGAGAAGGGCGCGGTCCTGCGCCGCGAGCGTCTGTACCACTCGCACGTCACCGAGTGGCGGGCCGCGTGTGATGCCGGGGCCCTGGAGAAGCTGGTCGACCGCCGCACGAGCCCGGCGCGCCCGAAGAAGTCCGGCCTGGAGGCGGAGAACGGGAAGTTGCGGCGCCAGGTGGAGCGGCTGGAGAAGGAACTGGCCCGGAACAAGGCCGCGTTGGAGGTCCTGGGAAAAGCGTCGGCGCTCTTGGAAATGATCTCCGAGAGCGCGGACTGACGCACGCCGCCGAGCCGGTCGTGGACGCCGCGTTCACCGGGGTCGAGGGCGAGCTGGGCGTGACGGCCGCGTGCCGGCTGACTGGCCGGTCGCGGGCCAGTCACTACCGCAGACTCAAGCCGCCGCTGGTGCGTGACCACACGCCGAGGCCGTCGCCGCCCTCGGCGCTGGACGCGGGTGAGCGGGCCGCGGTGCTTCAGCTGATGAACTCGCCCGAGTACGCCGAGCTGCCGCCGGCCCAGATCTGGGCCCGTGAGCTGGACGCGGGCCGCTACCACTGCTCCGTCTCGACGATGTACCGGATCCTGCGGGAGAGGGGCCAGTCCGGCGAACGCCGACGCCAGGCCACCCACCCGGCCCGGGTCGTGCCCGAGCTGGTCGCCACCGGACCGTCGCAGGTGTTCACCTGGGACATCACCAAGCTGGCCGGGCCCGCCAAGGGCATGTGGTTTCACGCCTACGTCATCATCGACATCTTCAGCCGGTACGTCGTCGGCCATACCGTCGAGAAGGCCGAATCCGCGGAGCGGGCCGAGGAGTTGATCCGCGAGACCATCGAGCGCAACGGCCTGATACCCGAGACCGTGCACGCCGACCGCGGCACGTCGATGACCAGCAAGAAGGTCTCTCAGCTGCTGATCGACCTCGGAGTCACCAGAAGTCACTCACGGCCCAAGGTCAGCAACGACAACCCCTACTCGGAGGCCCAGTTCAAGACCACCAAGTACGTTTCCGACTACCCCGAACAGTTCGATTCGCTGGCCCACGCCCGCGAATGGTTCGACGCGTTCACCTCGTATTACAACCATGAGCACCGACATTCCGGTATCGGCTTCCATACCCCGGCCAGCGTTCACTTCGGCACCGCCGACGAGGTCCGTGACCAGCGGGCCACCACCCTCGCCGAGGCATACGCCCGCCACCCTGACCGTTTCGGCCGGCGCCCGAGACCACCCCGGATCCCTCAGCGAGCCTGGATCAACGACCCGGCCAAACGCCGGGAACCCGCACTACAAACCCCATAGCGACACAACCGTCTCACTTGACTTGAAATCTTCCGCACTGCCGGACGGCGGGGAGGTAGTCCCCCCACCATGCGGCAGGAGAGTGACCAGGGTCCTGAGGTTGTGGCCACCCTGCCGACTCTTCGAGTAGCCGGGTCCGCCAGTCCCGTCGGACGCCACCGGAGTCGGGAAGACGAAGGTGAGCTTCGCCGGCATCGCGGGCAGCTCCGGAGAGTTGACCGGCCCCGGCGGAAGCGGCCCCTTGTCCAAGCCCTTCGACGGCGTGACGCCATCGGGCCCACGGATCTGCCCCCAGCGTGCGGGGGACGGCAGCGCAGAACCACCGTTCACGGCTGTGGGCCGCGCCGACTTCGGTAGCTCGAATGCTGATCCATCTACTGTCGTACCCTGCTTCGGCCAGTCCCCCGAGAACTTCCGGGAGTCCTCTTCGGCGGATTGCGGCCACGTTTTCCAGGCAGACAAGTTCGGGTCGTATTGCGCGAATGGACTTGAGGACGTCAAACCAAATCGCTGATCTTTCGTCGGCCAGCCCCTTTCTCTTCCCGGCGTTGGATATTCCCTGGCAGGGGAATCCCGCCGTGGTGACGTTGACTTCGCCGATGAGCGAAGCCCAGTCGATGGCCGTCACGTCGCCCAGGTTCACAGCCTGTGGAAAACGGGCGGCAAGAATCTTCGACGCGTGGGGGTCCACTTCCGCCACGTAGTGCAGTCGTTCCCCGGTTAGCGCTTCGACGGCCAGGCCAAGCCCGCCGTAGCCGGCGCACAGCTCAAGAATCGGCATGTGCCCCCTACTCAGCTTCCGAAGATGCCGGGGCCTTCGCCCCGCGGGTCGGCCTCACGGATGCCCACCAGGACCACGCCCTTGCGGACCACCTTCCGGGTCACTCCGCGCTCTTCCATGGCCGCGTAGAAGGTGCGGCGGGTCCAACGCTCACGGGTGGGAAGGTTCTCGGCTTCACACCAGTCGAGATAGGCGGAGAAGCCCTCATTGCCGCTCATGGTGTGGTCGTCGCTGGCAGGCTCAAGGACACCCGGGAAGAAGCCCGCCAGGGCATCGGACGTCTCCCTGTACTCCTTGCTTGCCCGCACGACGACGGACGGGTCTCGAAGCCCGTCACTGTGCCACTGCACGGCCCCCTGTACTGCCCAAGCTGCGATGCCTTCGGCTTCGGCCATGAGCTTGGCGTCTAGGGTGTAGTCGCGCTCATGAGGGGCGAACCAACGCCGGAAGGGCACCAACTTCACGCGCCGCCAAAGCCCTTCGTCGGCGCCCCTGAAACGGGGCTTGTGGTTCGTCGCCAGCAGCAGCAGGAACGTGGGCTTGTACTCAAAAAATTCTTGCCTCAGAAAACGGGCGCTGATCATGTCCTTGCCCGTGACCCGCTTGAGTACGGCTTCGGACATGGGCTTGCCCGCTTCACCCTCCGACGCCATGACGAGCCTGGACCCGCGCAACGCGGCAATGTCATTCGGGATGCCGCCGGACGTCTTTTCTTCGAAAGTCGCGAATGGCGTCGTCTTCGAAATGGTGCGGAAGACGTGCGTGAGGACGTCGGTAAGAACGCTTTTTCCGTTGGCACCCTTTCCCCACAACACGGCGAACGACTGCTCTGCCGTACTGCCCGTGATGCCGTAACCGATGAGCCGCTGAATGTAGGCGGGGAGGTCCGGATTATCGGGGAAGATTTCCGTGAGGAACTGTTCCCAGCGGGGGCACGTGGCTTGGGGTCGATAGTCGATGTCCAGCGCATACGTGAGCATGTCGCTTTGGTCGTGCGGCTTGAGCTGGCCCGTGCGAAGGTCCACGGTGCCGTTCTTGAAGCTGAGGAGTTCGGGCCGGTCATCGAATTCGGACGCGTCCACGTGGACGGTCGGGACGCTGCGAAGTTCTGTCAGCAGGGCGTCAATGCGCGTGGTCATCGTGAAGCCGCGCGCCTTCTGTGTCTCGCCGGCCAGGACCAGCGCGGCGCCCATGCGGTGGATCTCCTGCCTGACCTTGACCTCTGAGCGCTCCCACACGGATCCGTTCCACACGTAGTAGCCCAGCCCCGGGGCGAAGCGCACCCGCCCGTTTGTCCACGCCACTAGAGCGTGCGCGTTCATGGCGTCGGATTCGCCGTACCGGTTGATGAGCCCAGCCAGGATGCGGGCAGCGTCGGCGCCCTGGTCCCGGCTGACGACGTCGGACCCGGTTCGTGTGGTCAGCTCTGCAGATGCGGCTTCGGCCTTCTCGTCTTCGGGGGCCGGTACCGGTCGGGCAGTCTTTACCGCACTATGCAGCCCCGGCGCGAAGGCGTGCGGGTCCCTCTCGCGCCAGCTGGTCAGGTCGTCCCCGTCGCCCGGAATCGGGAGGGCGTACACGGTGATCCCGTACGGCTTGAGCCCTTCGGCAAGTCGCCGGTTGAACCCCCGCCCTGCCGGGTCGTTGTCTCCGGCCGCGATGACGTGGCTGCCCTTGAGTCCTTCGGCCAGCTCCGCCACCAGCTCCGGACTGCCGGCGAGTGCGGCACCGCGGATGACTACGGCGTCGTAGCCGACGGCCACGGCGGTGAGGCCGTCGCCCGGTCCTTCGGAGACGATGGTGACTCCGTAGCCGCCTTGCCCCTTGAACACGCCGTAAGGTGCCCAGCGCGCCCCGCGTGGATTCATCAGCGAGACCCAGCGTCCGGGGCATTCCCCGCTGAGGTCTCGCCCCTGGAGACCACGGGGCACCCCCCGGAAGTCCATGAGCGGGACCGTCAGTCGTGGGAACTTCGTGAAGGCGCCCGACAGGAACGGGAAGCCTCCGGCGGCGCTGCCGTCGTCGGCTCCCAGCTCGAGGTCAGCGGCAAGGTCATCGTCCACCCCGAAACGGGTGGCCATGTAGCCGCGGGCCCGCTCGCCTACTTCGCTGGTGAAGTCGAAGAGCTGGGCGGAAGCCCGGTCCACGTACGCAGCAAGGGCGGCCGTCGGGCCGGGACCCACCAGGGCGGGACGCTCGTGCGGGACCGTGGCGCCGGGCCCGGTTGCGTCGAAGAGATCCGACCATGTGAGGCCGACGGACTTGACCACGTCTTCGTTCGGGCAGCCGGCCCGGCATGTCAGCCGTACCTTCCCGTCAGTACCCCGCCAGATGCGCAGAGACGGACGGGTGTCCCCGTGGGCGGGACACAGGGACAGATAGCCGCCGTCCGCCTCTTCGGTCACCTGGGAAAATCGGCTCAGCACGTCAATGAACTGCACGTCAGCAACTCCTTTAGTCCCCTACTGGGGAGCGCGAGGGTTGCTAGCGGGCGGAACGGACGTCCCGCAGCAGAGCGCTGAATGCCTCAAGGTCGGTGGTCATGTACCACTTGCCCGTGTCCAGCCCGCGCAGTGACGGCGTGAACCTGTACCGCTCCGTCATGTCGCCGGCAGCCAGCCCCACGGCCAGGCGTACGCGGGTCCATGTGCGAATGGTGAAGTGGACCTTGCCCCGGCCCGGCCCCTGCCGCGGGACCTTGACGACGGCTACGCCGTACGGAAAGCCCGCGTGGACGGCTTCGACTTCGGCTTGACGCAGGAAGCCCGGCACGCTCGGACGCTTCACGTTCTTGCACTCAAGGACGAAGGGGACCGCATGCACATCCCCCACGTCAGCCGCACCTTCCTGAGCGGGGCGCCTCACGTTGTGCGGGTCAAAGGGGTCGCGGAACCGCCCATAGACGTCCACCAGCCCGCCCGTCATGTTCAGGTAGTTCCGTACGTCGGACTCCCACTGTGTCCCTTTGGCCTTGTTGGGGTTAGCCATGGCGTCGCCCGAAGAGGACGGCGCCGACGAAGACCCCGGCGTTGAAGCACAGCCACCCGATAAGAATGCTCACCGGCGCTCCCAACGGGAGTCGGCACCGCGCCGTACAGCGTGGGCTATCGCGTCTGCGTAGCGGGTCCAATCGCGCCGCTGTGGCGCCGTCTCGTCAATGTGCACCGTGTCCCCCGTCTTCATCGCTCGCACGTCCCCCAGGGCAGGGGCGGAACTCGCGCTAATCACCCGGTCCATGTCCCTCCTTGCGTGGATACGCCGAAGGGCCGGACGGCCCCGTGATGGGATTCCGTCCGGCCCTTTCGTGGTGGTGCTAGTCGCCTGTCGCGTTCGCCATGACAAGGCGCGTGTGCTCTGCGCTGATCCACTCCGCGCGCATGGTCCGCCGCTTGGCGAAGCCGGACTCAGTGCCGGTCGGCTGGACCTTGAGCATGGGGCGAAGCCGCCCGTCCACCAGCTTGGCCGTGGCCTTGACGATGAGCGCGTCAGCCATGCGCACGCGGTTTCCCTGCCGTGCCGCGTAGGCGATCAAATCCCCCTCGTACAGCTCTTCGCCGGCGTAGTCCGTGATCACTCCGCGCTTACCCAATGTCGCCCCCGTCGTCGTCCACGCCGAACCGGCGTCGTCTCTCGCTGATCACTGCCTTGCGTTCCTGCGGTGCCCACTCCCACAGCGGGGAGCGGATCACGTCGTCAGGCACGGTGCGAAGCCGTGCCCGAAGCCCCGTCCCCACGGTCAGCGCTCATCGGTAATGGCGTCGTCGTACGCCTTGAGCACCTTCACGACCGGCTTGACGTAGGACACCTGTCGGCCCTTGTTCGGGCCCTTCTTGACCACGTACTCCACCAGCTCAAGGGAGAGGTCAGCGAGCGCCGGCCCGTCCACGGCCTCAAGCGCGTTCTCGTACTCGTGGAGCACGCTCGCGAGCGTCCAGCTACCGGACTGGAATCGGAAGAGTCCAAGGTCCGGGTCATCAGCCAGGCGGAACGTGATGGTGATGGACGGCGCCGGACCGATGAAGTCCTTCGCTGCCTGCTTGCGCTCCGCGAAGAGTTCCGGGCAACCGCACGCCTTGCCCGCCTTCTCCTCAGGGCTCAGGAACTCCGACCCGTCGCAGTGGTGGACCAGCTTCGACCGGTTCCACAGCTTCATGTCCGCGTAGATGGCGTCAGGCCCGTCCAGCACAACCGGGA
The DNA here is from genome assembly GCF_040682115.1 of Streptomyces sp. NPDC051364. Taxonomy (NCBI): domain Bacteria; kingdom Bacillati; phylum Actinomycetota; class Actinomycetes; order Kitasatosporales; family Streptomycetaceae; genus Streptomyces; species Streptomyces sp. NPDC051364. The sequence goes on from NZ_JBFBAH010000006.1 coordinate 120,130, forward strand.
TAGACGCGCGGGTCGTGAAGACGTCCACGAAGTTTTCGGACGGCCGCTCGCTCTCGATCGGCTCACCGCCGAAGAGCTGGGCAACCGCCTGAGCAACGACCGGGTCACCGGTGCTGATCCGCCATTCACTCAGTGCCTCAGGGGTCCCGTCCTCCCCCTGGATGCCGGAGTGAAACCGGCCCACCGTGTCGTCAGTGAAGGTGACCCGCTCCTTCGGCTTGGCGTTCGGGTCGGTGTCGAAAATGGTCATCTTGTTAGCCATGAAAACCCCCCGGGCGTAGTAAGTGGTGGGGGCGAGCGGGAGAGGTACGGAGCACCAAGTCACGTGACGCGGTGGTCTTCCGTCTGCCGCCCGCCCCTTCTGCGTGACCTAGAGCGGGTCGGTTGCCCGGGGGCTACTTCGCGCGGCGCTGCGTGCCGGTGATCAGTGCGCCGGCGCTCTTCGCGATGGCACGGCCGATGACCGTCTTCGAGACCTCCCGGTCCCACACGAAGACCCGGCGCAGCGTCAGGAAGAACTCAAAAATCTCCGCGTCAATCCGGACGGGCTTGAGCGCCCACTGATCCGGGGTGATGTGCAGTACGGCGGCGCCGTCGAAGTCGGGCATCGGCAAGGCCGTGCCGTCCGGAGAGATCACAAGCTCCGCGTGGGCGTATGCGGCCATCTGTAGCGCGACGTCCGCATACGTGTCCTTGGACGTCTTCCAGTCCACTATCAGCAGATGCGGAGTACCGGATCGGTCAGGGGTCGGCTTCCCCTCTTCGTCCAGCCATACCGTGATCACCGCATCGAAGCTGCCGGCGTAACCGTGAGCATCGCTCCAAGCCACATCTTCCGCCCGCTCAAGGCGGGGGTTCACGGCCTTGAGGAAGTCCGCGAAGTGGGCCCGGTAGGGCTCAAGGTCCGGGTGGACGTGGCCGACCGTCTCACCGCGGATCATGCGCTCAAAGAGGTCATGGGCGGCGCTGCCGACGTCGGCGCGGATCTTCGTGTACCTGCGGGCGGCACCCTTCAAGTAGTCGATGGCGCCGGCGCGGTCCCGCTCTGCCATCTGCGCTACGAAGTGCAGTGAATCGACGGCCAGTTCAGCCGTCATCTTGGCGTACCAGAACGTCAGGAAGGGCTTCGGCAGCATGCCGATAATGGACGTCACACCCGGGTGCTTGATCTCCGGCTTGTCCGGGTGGATATAGAAGCGGCTGCCGCTTCGCTGGATGGTTCGTACGCGTCCCACTGTGCCCCCTACGGGCTAGGCGTTGTGTCGCCTTGTGTGGAGCGCGGGGGTTGGTCCGTGAACGCAAAAACCCCGCCCGGCGCGTGGCCGGACGGGGCTGGTTGGGTGTCCGTGGGGGCTATTCCTGGTCGTCCGTGTCGGCGTCCTCAGCGTCCTTCGGCATGTTGTTGCGGATCTCCCGGCGGACGTCGGTGAGGATGGCGGCAAGTTCCTTGAGCCGCTTCTCCTTGGCCTTCGGGTCCTCAATGGACTTGGCGTCTTCCACCAGGTCCATGAGCGTGGTCCGTGCCTTCTTCGCGGCCCTCTTCCGAATCTCCGCGGGCTCGGGCTGGGGGTTGAGGGACGCCTCAGCCTCTTCGGCGGTGATGTCTCCCGCCTCAACTGCCGCTTCCAACTCCGCCTTGCGTCGCGCCTTGACGGCCCGGTCGTTTCGCGCCTTCTCCGCGCGGGTCAGGCGGGGCAGCGGCTTGCCCAAGGCTTCGTAGTAGTCGAAGACCTTCTCAGAGAACGGCTTGTCGTTGTACTTCTCATCGGCGAACATGGCCGCCGCGTTGTGGAACCGGGCCCGCTCAACTTCGAATTTGGCCGTGGCCTCTTCGTCCTCAGGGTTCGGAACGATGTCCAGCCCCCGGACGTATTCGGGGACAAGTGAACGCAGTGCCAGACTGGCGTCAGACTGGATGGACTTGACCTTGGCGCGGACGGCATCCGCGTCTTCGTCCTCCCCTTCGTCGGGCAGCCCGGCAACAACAGCGCCGTAGAGGTTACTGGACCCGGTCTTGGAGACGTGGGTACGGCCGCCCAGGTCCGGGTCAAGGTCTTTGTCCAGGGTGTTGAGCCGAAGGGAAAGCTGGACTTCTCCAACGCCCCGCCCCTTCTCCCAGGAATCAACTGCCGCTTCCTTGACGCGCTGGATGCCCAGGGAGAGCAGGGGGCCGTAGTCGGGAATCTCCGAGACGTCCTGAGTCTGGGCGCGGACCACGTCAGTGGCGGCAGGCGTGTCCGCCTCAGGCTCTTTCCGAGTTTGCGCGGGGATCTTCACTGCGTCGAGAAGAGCCCCTTGCAGCTCCTTCTTCACCTTGACCGATCCCTGGCCCTTGACCGTGCCGATCAACTCGTTGGTCTCCTCTACCAGCTCCGCCAGCGCTTCGGCGGAACCCTCCCCCTCACGGGCCAGCGAGACCACCCGCTCTACGTTCGCCATTACTTCCGCCGTGATCGTGTCGTGCGAACCCATGTCGGACCCTCTCCCCTGTTTTGTTCGGTTCAAGCCGCTGGTACAGCCCCGTTTTCTGCGCCGACCGTACCAGCAACCTTCTTGTTTTTGCTTAGACTTCGCGCTTTTCAGATGAGCGTTTTTGGACATGCCGAAGCCCCCCACCGGTGAGGGTGAGGGGCGATCGGTCACGGGCGCTTCGTCAGCCAGTCGGCATAGCCATCCAGGTCAGCGAGCGTGCCGGTATTGGTGACCGTCAGGTCTGCCGGGTAGGCATCCAGGGCGGATTCACTTTCATGAGTAGCCGGAGCGTCGGTGAAGCCGGGCCGCACAACCCGAACCAGGGTGAATCCGCGGGCCCGAAGCGCTTCGGCTTCGTTGGGATAGCGGCAGTCGGTGACCACCACAGGCAGCGCCCACGTGTCGGCCACGGCCACCTTGTCCAGCGCAAGGCCCAGCCAGAATCCGGAGTCTTGCCCGCGGACTGCCTGACCGGCGCGCTGTAGGGTGCGGCGGACTTCGGGGAACTTGTCCTTGGCCCGTTCCCATCCGTGACGCTGGACGATGGCGCTCAGGCGCGTGGGCAGGGGGCCGTAACCCGAAGGTTCGTAGGCGACGATGGGGTCAAGGCTGAGCACAACGTCCTTGAGCGGGTCCGCGAAGGCAAGCCGGGTATAGGCGTGCCGGCGGATCAGTGCGGCGGCCAATGAGTCCTTGCCGGACCTTGCTCGGCCTATCAGTGCGATGTGTGGGTACCCCATGGGTCAGCTCCCGCGGCTAGGTGTTCGGTCCCTGCCACGGGAGCGCGTGGGTTGCTACTGGATGCGGTGCCGTCCGGCAAGCTCCGCCGCCAGGCGCGCAGCGTCGGTCTTGCCGTCCTCAAGGCGCTGGACCGCCTCACCGGTACCGAGCACGGCCGCCGCCACGCCGAGGATCAGCACGGTCGGCAGCGCCGGCACGTAGTGGGCCACCAGGGCGAGCACGGCCACCAGCACGGCGTAGAAGCGGGTGGCGTGGGTCTTTACGAAGGTCATGCGGTTCTCTCCTTGGGTTGTAGATGATCAGATGCGGGGCACGCGGAGCGCATCCCACGTGGTCGGGCCGGGCCAGCCGTCGGCGTCACTTCCGGTGAAGCCCCGCTTGCGCTGCCACGCCGCGTACGACTTGCGGTCGGATTCCGTCCACTGGGGACCGGGGCCGGAGCTGTAGCGGCTGCACCCCTCAGCTACCAGCCGCTTGCCCATGGCTGTGATCAGTGCGCTGTACGGCTCGGACTTGAACCAGCCGGCGCCGGGAAACGGGGCGTACTGCGGTTCCGGCTTCGGGTCCGGAACAGTGCCCCCGTTGACTGCCGCGACGATGCCGGGGAAGACGACGTTGCGGAACTGGCGGATCCGCTCCGCCCCCGGGCACGCGGTGCCCCCGTCGGACCACTGGGGGTAGAGCGAGTGGTAACCGAATCCGGGATCGGAGTGCGACCGGCAGATACGGAGCGGTACGCCGTGCGTCTTGTGCATCCACACGCCCAGCGCAATGAGCGCACCTATCTGTGCGTCCGTCCACGGGTCGGAGTGGTCATCGTCGCTGGCCGTCTCGACACTGACGGCGCCGGTTCCGTCCGACCTGAGGTTGGCGTACATGTTGGCGTCGGCCTTCGTCTGCGTGCCGATGTACTGCGCCAGCCGGCCGTCATAGCCAAGCCCGAAGTGGGACTCGAGGTTGGTCGAATCCCGCCAGTATTCGTACGTCCTCTCCGGCGTCCAGGGGGCTGCAATCGAGTGAAGGATGAGCTGTGTCGGTCGGATGGCCGCCTGAGCGTCGCTCTCAGGCTGTAGCTCCATCTTCTTGGCCCCGGGGTACCACGCCATGCGGTTGCTCCTTCGTAGTCAGGCACCACGTCACGTGACGTGGTGGCCCTGACTGAGGAGCGGGAAGGTTGCTAGCCCAGCCCAACCCAAAAGCGGTTTGCCCCGTTGTCGATGTTGGCCGGGTCGAAGCTGGCCGGGGGCGTGGTGGCAACGGCGCCGTTCCACACGCCAAAGCGCTTGACGCTGTTGAGTCCGAAGACGTTGGGCGGTGCCCCGAATCCGTTCTCAAGCTGGAGCAACATCGGTCCATCGGATGCGGCGTACCGGAAGACGAAGCCCACGTAATACACCCCGGGCGTCAAGCTCACGCTTGCCGTGAGGGCGGCCCCCACGGTTGCCCCACCCGCGTTGTGCACGCCCGGCACGACGGCCACCCCCGCCATGTCCGCCGTGGCCCCCTTGAGTGCTCCCGCTGTGGTGTAGATGCCCGCCCATGAGCCTGCCGTCAGCTTTTCGCTGTACCCACCGAAGTGGAAAGCGATCTTGCCTATGGTGACGGTCTCCCTGATGACGACTGCCACGAATCGCAGCGTGCCGTTACCCGTGAAGGCGGGGGAGGATATCGCCGTTGCCGGGTCGAACGCCCACGCCTTGAGCCCCAGGTCCGCGGGCGCCCATTCATCAGGGATCGCCAGGTCGGGCAGGTTGGCCACAGGTACGCGAGACCCGGCGTCCAGGGGCGCTACACCGTTGGCGGCACTACGCGCCGTGGTTGCCAGGGCGGAGACGTCCGCGGCCGTCAGGGTGACCGTGGGGCCCGGCTTGCTGTTGACGCTAGTTACCACTCCGGCGGGGGTGGAGAGCTGGGCAGCCGGTACTTTCCCGCCGGCGTCCAGCGTGGCCACGCCGCTAGCGGCCCCCTTCTCTGTCGCCGGTATCGCGCCGACGTCTGCCGCCACCAGGACCACGTCAGGGCCCAACTTGCCGTTGACCTTGTTGACGCTGCCGTTGCCGGGGTCACCCTTCGGCCCTTGGGCGCCGGTCGCCCCCGTGGCCCCCGTATCACCCTTCGGTCCCTTGATGCTGCCCTTGCTGGTCCAGCCGGTCCCGGCCACGTACTGATAGAGGGTCCCCGTATCCGTGCGGATGGCGAAGTCATCGACCACGCCGACCCCCGACGCCTCAGCGCCACTAGCGAAGGCGTACACCTTGCTTCCGGCAGTCCCGACGTCACCCTTCGGCCCCTTGAGATTGCCGATGGCCGTTCCCCAGCCGGATCCGCTTCGCTGCCAGATATCGCCAGAGTCGGCGCGCAAAAGCATGTCCCCCGGCTTGGCGTCGGTGCTGGGCGTGGTGGTGCTGTTGACGTACCACTGGCTTCCGCGGACGTCGCCCCCGACCCTCGACCACGCGCCGGCCGCCCTGGTCCACATCGTGACCGTGGTGTGTGTGACGCCCAACAGGGTCCGGGTGTCGTACTGCGTGTAAAAGTCCCCGTCGCGCCCCAGTGCGGGCGCGGGAACGGCGGCACCCGTGAGGATCTGAGATCCCGCCACAGGCTGATAGTTGGGCGTCGTCGGGTCAGCGGGGGCAAGGTCGGCAAGGTCCACGTCCGGCTTCGCCCTGGGCAGCAGCAGCGAGAACGTTCGTCCGCCGATGACCCCGGATAGGTTCTCCTTCACCACGTACGCCCATCCCGACGGATTCATGCCGGGTGCATCCGTCGCGGGGAGCTTGACCTCAAAGCGGCCGTTCTCGTCCAGTACGGCGACGACGGGGCCAGCGACGAAGAGGTCACTGTCTGGGAAGGTCAGCATGTTGGGCGGGGAGAAGGTAACTGATCCGGCGAGTGGTCGCGCGTCCGGCCCCACATAGGTGCCGTGAACGGTGACGGTCGGGATATTGACGGGTAGTGCAGCCACGGGCCCCCCTAACGCAAAGGCCACCGCGTCACGTGACGTGGTGGCCTCTTCGGTCTCTGGTCTATCGGTTCAGCAGTTCGGTGATGCGGTCTCGCAGCTCCCTGTTCTCCCGTCTGAGTTCCTTGATCTCTTCGCGCAGTGAGGCAAGCTCTTCGGCTTGCCGCTCCGTCTTGCTGGCCAGGGCTTCCGCCTCTTCCCGCCAGACGTCGCGCATACCGGTCTTCCATCGGGCCAGCACCACGCCGACGAAGACCAACACGGGTGCGACAATTTCGGCGGCGCCGTACAGGCGTGCCAAGTCCATGTAGCCCCCTAAACGCCGAAGTCGTCTTCGGTGACATCGGGGTCACGGCCCCACGATGCGCCGGTGTTCCACCATGTGCCGGTGCCCTTGGCGGTTGCCTGCGGGAGTCGTTCCTTGGGGAGTCCTACGCAGTAGTGCATAGCGCTGATTCCGTACGCCCCGGATTCGTCGGCGCCGTCGGGAATCGTCACGTATCCGATCCCGCTGCGGTTGTTGCCGGACTGGTAGGCCACCCAGTTGCCGCCGCCCACATCGATGCCGCCGCCCCCGTCGGCGCCTCGCTCCTTCTCGAGCTTGTTCATGGCGAAGACCTGCGTCCGGTTGGACACGAAGGGTTCGGGGCCGACCTTGTAACGGTGCTGGAGTTCGATCGTGTAAATGGTGGTGGAGTCCGAGTAATCCCAGCCGTACGGGATTCCGTGAATCCAGCGCAGTACCACCACGCCGATTCCACGTGTGGGGTTGCCGGTGATGTTGAGAACGCTGGACGCGCTGACACAGGTTCGGCTGTTGCCGTTGTGTCGGTAGGCGGCAAGCCTGACTTCGGCTTCTCGCTTTCCTGTCAGCATGTGGTCGGTGATGAACTTGGTTTCGATTCTGTCGAAGGTCATTCCGGTCACGTTCGCGATGCCGACACTGGACCAGACGTTGCCGCTTACGTCGGGGCGGCCCTGGGCTGCCCACTCGACCACTGGATACCGGTCGAAGCGGGTGACCGGTTCCGGTGCCCGCTCAATGGCGGACATGCGTCGCTTGAGTTCGGCTAGCTCGTTCACAAGGGACGGCGGGACGGCGTTAGCTTGGGTTGGCATTGCTCCACAACTCCTTTGAGGCCAGGGCCAGACGGATGGATTCGTTGCCGTTGGCGTCCACGGTCGTGCCGCATTCGGTAACGGTAAATTCGTCGTACAGCGCGACGTATCCGGCATCGACGTTGACGGCCGTGAAGTCGCCAGGCTTGAAGCTCAGGGGGTCGTACTGCCCCGGGTACAAGGTGAGTTCCGGGATGGCGACGGGTACGGCGCCGGCGTTTACGGTGGCCTGCGCCTTGTCGATGAGCGTTCGGGTTTCCTTGACGTCGGAGTAAGAGCCGATCATCACGCGCTCTGGCATTCGCGCGGCCAATGCGGGGTTCTCGAAGATGCCGACCACCTTCTCTCCGGCCCCGTTGTCGGCCCCGGTCGCGTAGGCCACGGTGCACAGCGCTGTGCTGTCGTAGGAGACCGTGGTGACGTCGCAGTTGACGCGGTGGGTCAGCACGTGAGGCGACGTGGCGGCGCCCCTCTTCGTGAGGATCAGCCGGTGTCCAAGCCGCTTGCCCGCCTCTATCCAGTACGGGACGTAACGGAAAATGAAGCCGCCAAGGTTGTCGGCCAACTCCTCTATTGCTTCGGCCACGTTTTTGAGTTCGTAGCGCGTCCACACAGTGGTTCTCAGGTTGCCCGTCGGGCGGATTTCGTCCGTATCGGTGTTGATGCCGTTGTCTGCGTTGGCGGCTGTGATCCACGCCTTGACGATGTCCGCTTGTTCCTTGGACTTCGCCGTGTACCCGTCCACCAGGTGGCGGCCCTGGTAGTGCGAGTGGTAGCCGGATGCTGACAGGCTCAGCGTGCCGGCGGCTATGTCGGCTGCCAGCGCCCACAGGATTCCAGCCCACACGATGGCGCCGTCTCGGACGATGGCAAGGCCGCTGATACCGGGGCTGAGGGATTCGGGGTCGGCCTCAGGGGCGAACAGGGGAATCCCGACCGTGGCCGCCCCGGACGCGTTGAGAGTGTGCGTGAACTGGATACCGGTTACCGGCAGCTGCTTGATGACGTTGCCGGTTCGGACGTCGGTCTGTAGGACCGTGTACTTGGCGCTCATCAGACCCACCGGTCCCGCCATGTGACAACGGCCGTGGTCGGGCTGTTGACGGCAGCGCTGGTCAGGGTGAGTCGGTGGTCACCGAATCCGAATTCGGGCCAGGTGGACCCGGCGGTGATCCTGTCGTTGAAGTTGGTTCCGCTCGCCGTGGCCGTGACCGTCTGAGACTCGGAGTCGATGGTGAGACCCCCGGCCAGGTTGGTCATGCCGAACCACAGACCGGTGACTTCGTCCTTGAGGACACAGTCTTTGGCGTTGGTCAGCTTGATGAGCGGCAACACTGGTTCTGATCCCGGGGACGTGAATCTCAGTTTGGGGTCTGACCCCTGCCACGGGGCGGCCAGCGTTCGCGTGACCAGCGCATCCCCGTAGACGTGAGGGTCGGTTGCGTACAGCTCAACATTGACGTTGCACACCAGGTAGCCGAAGTTCAGGTCAATGGGCGCGACGCGCTTGCGAGCCCGGACGTTGACGAAGGCGGTTCGGTCGCCGGCCAAGCCGGGGAACTTGAACCGTAGGGGCCTCTCCCGCTCCGCCGGTCGGAAGGCCGCTTGAACGGCCCCCAGTGCTTCCGCGAACTCAGCCCGTGTGCGCCCGTAGACCTCAAGGGTCAGAGTGACGGCGCGGCCCCCCATGTAGTCGTCACCCGGGTACAGCCCATGGCGCTGCACAAGGGTGAGGTCTGCGGACCGGATGTCCGGCAGCGAGACCAGCCCGTCCACGGCCACCAGAGAGAGGGCGGAGTCTGGGCGACCGATGACCAACCCGTTGAACTCACACGTCCAGTCGTCCAACTCCATACCCGCCCCCTGTTGTGTTGTCGTTGCGGCATCGCGTCACGTGACGCGGTGGTCTACCGGGCGCCGACCCGAAGGGCCCAAGCCACTTCCCGACCAATGGCGTGCGGGTCCGCGGTGCTGCGGACGTTCACGACGACTCCCCCGCCGGTCGATGCGGCGTGGTTGGGGACGACGTGGGAACCACTGGGGAGGTAGACCTCTTCGGGTCCGCGCTCGCCTACGCGAGTCCAGCCGGAAGCCGGGCCACCCATGGCGCGGATTTTCGGGATCGGATTCTTGGGCAGGTCCACGCCCACGGGGCCAATGCCAAGCCTGTCGGGGATGGCCCAGTTGAGAAGGTCAATCAGTTGGTTGATGGAGTCCTTTACGGCTCGCCAGACAGCGGACCCGATGTCCTGACCGAAGGACGAAAGCCGAGACAGCCCCTCACCCAACTTGTTGATCAGTTCTGCGCCGACCTCACGCGCGGCACTTCCCATGCTGCCGACGTAGCCCATGATCCGGCCCGGCAGATCACGGAAGAATCCGATGACGGCATCTAGTCCTTCCTGGGCTTTGTCTCGCACCCATAGAAAGGCTTCGGCTGTCTTCGTCTTGATCGTGTCCCAGTGTTTGATCAGCAGACCGGGGCCGGTGAAATTCAGGAAGAGATCAACCAGCCAGGCGAAGACCTGTTGGACCTTTTGCCAGACCCATTCGAAGGCTTCCGACGTCCACGCTTTGATCTTGTCCCAGTTGGCCCAGATCAGCAGAGCGAGCCCGACTATGGCCGCGATGATCAGCGGGATCGGGCCCATGGCGAGAAGCCACGCGGCAGCCATCCGGGCGCCCTGTATGAGGGACTGCGTGCCCATGAGAACCCACTGAGCAACCATGATCGCGCCGTTGACGACGGCAGCGGCAGCGCCGGCAACCCACTGTCCCGCGATGACAAGACCGGAGACGACTGCCTGACCGGCTGCCTTGAGCCACCCTCCGACCACTGCCCAGTGAGCGAGCACCTGTGTGGCTGAGCTACTGGTGGCTGTGGCGGTGCTGGTGAGCCACGCGGTGGCGCTCGCTATCCCGGACTGTACGGACGTGACGCCCCACGCGATGATTGCGGGCAGGAGAACGACGGTGATGACGCCCGCGATGGTGAGGAAGATTCCCTTGTTGTCCTCAACGAAGCGAATCGTTTCTTCTGTGCCGTCCTTGAGTGCCTTGAGGACCGGAAGAACCTTCGCAGCCAAGTCCATGGCGGCGCTGCCAATGGGGGCGAACTTCTTCGCCAGGGCCTCGAGCCGGGGCAGCACTTCCCCGCCGATGACTTCGACGGCGCCCTGTTGCAGCGTCCGCCAGAACGCCGTCAGACGCGTCGAAGCGTTGTCGTGCAAGGTGTCACCGGCCGTCTTGGCGGCGCCGGCGAAGTTGCCCAGGGAAGCGGCAGCCGTCTTCGGGTCCATGGCCGCCAACGCCCCACCAAGGTCTTCTGCCTTCGTACCGAAGAGCCCCAAGGCCACGGTGTTGAGCTTTACCGGGTCCTTGATCTTGTGCATGGCAGTGAAGATCGCCTCAGTGGCGGCAGCGGCCTTCGGACCACCGCCGGCGAGCGCCTTCACCATGGCTTCGCCGTTGAGGCCAAGCTCCTTGTACGCATCCCCCGACGCCTTGAGATCCAGGCTCAGGAGCGTGAACTCCTTGATCGCATCAGCCGCCGTATCCGCGTCTCGCGCACCCGCCTGTAGGGCCTGATTCATCAGACCAATGGCGGTGGGGCCATCCATTCCGATCTTGCGGAATTGAGTGCTGTACTCATTCATCGTGTCCAAGAAATCCTCGGACTTGTTGATGCCCACCTGTGTGCCGCGAACGAGCAAGTCCATGGCTTCGTCAAAGTCCTTGACTAGCCCGTTCTTGAGCATCTGCCCGGCAGCGTTGGCCGTCGGGCCCAGGTCTTCGCCCATGATTTTCGAGACGTCCATGAGCTTGGACCCGATGCCGGATATCTCGTCTGCCGTGGCACCGGCGGGAATGAGTCCCTGCTGCCAAAGGCTCTTCAAGCCCTCATTGACTTCGGCCACCGATTCGCCCAACCCGGACGCGTAGATTCGTCCGGCCGCCTGGCCGAGGGTCTTGGCCTGTTCCGGTGTGGCGCCGACCTGGGCGGCAAGAAGGTCATTGCTGGCTTCCTGGTCCATGGACTCTTTGAGTCCCATCACCAAGGCGGCACCGATGGCGAGACCCGCGGCAGCCGCAAGCCCGCCGAACTTCGACGCGAAGCCGTCCATCTCCTTACCGGCTTCGTCTCCGGCGTCGGCTACCTCAGCGCCCAGCTTCCCAGCCTCTTCGGTGGCCGCCTTGAGTGCGTCTTCGACCTTGTCAGCGAAGCCGGTGACGTCGGCCACGCCCTCACTCAGGGACGCGCTCAAGTCGTCCAGATCACCGAGGAGGGTGATCGTAATTGGCTTGGCCACGGCGGCGCCCCCTATGCAGTTACGTCATTACTGGCGTCCGTCGCTCCCCTTGCGTCGGCGCCCCGGAACGGCCGCGTGTTCCGCGTCGCTCCGCCTTGCGTTGTGCCTCTATGTCGTCGGTCATCTGGTCAATCAGCGCGTTGAAGTCCCTCAACGGGAGCGCGCGAACGTCCGACCACGTGAGCCCCCGGAAGTGGCCGGTGATCCGCGCGCACGCGACTACCCGTTGAGCGCGGGAGGGTCCTGCCGGGCCTTCTGCTTGAACTCGATTCGCAGCTTCCCGGCGTCCTCGGCGGAGAAGGACGGGTCTTCGCGCTGCTTGATGACCACAGCCATGGCACGCAGGAGCTTGGCCTTACGGGCGCCGGGCTTGGCCAGGGAGTCCAGGGGGCCGTCAATGATGTCTTCGATGACGTCAATCTCATCGATGGTGAGACTGTCGATATCCAGGCTCAGCACGTCGCCCAGGGCGCCGGCGTCCGTCTTCTTACCCATGTGTCAGCTCTCCAGTTTGGATCGGAGTACGGCGGAGATCTCACGCTCGTACGTTTCGGAAACGGCGCCGCTCTTGCGCGCCATGGCCCGGTAGAGAAACCTGTTCGGCTTGATGCCCCGGCGGGGGAACCCGAAGTGAATGGCCCCCGCATACGGGGAGCGGGCGGCAGTGCCCGCCTTGATGGCGGCAGAGTTGGCCGACGCGACCACCTTGACGGATTTGGCCAGCTTGCCGGGCCGGTACTTCTTCGCGTCCTTCGGGGAGCGTCGGTGTTGCGGGACGCCCCGTTGGGCTTCGGGCTGGACCAGCTCCGCCGCCATCTTGTTGACCTCACGCACGCGCTTGCTCAGGTCTTTGTCCTTGAGCTGGCGAAGCGTCTTCTTGAGCTGGTTGAGCCCTTCGACCTGGACCGAAAAGCGTGACCCTGCCACGGCGCCCCCCAGCACCGCGTCACGTGACGTGGTGGTCTACTTCGGCGGGACGAATCCCGGGGTCGGCTCGACGTAAGTGACCTTGACGGCCGCGCGACTGTCGCCCGGGTCCAGGATTCGGAAGGGCAGCTCAGTGACGGTGACGTCGTCCACGCTGGCTTCCGGGGAGTCGCCGGTGAACTGCACGGCGGGAAGTTCCACCTTCATGGACGTGCCCGGGGCAACACCGGCGAAGTCCACCACCAGGGCGGCCACCTTGCCGGCGGTAAACGCTTCGTACGCCTTGAGGGCGCCTGCGGTGAACTCTCCGGCCAACGTGCCTTCGTAGGTAGGCATGGCGGCCCGAGTCGGAACCTTCTTGAGCGCGTTCGCTCGCAGGAAACGCCGGTCAGTCTTCATGCCCCGGTCTCCGGACAGTTCAACGCTGTTGATGTCCAGCGGCACGGCGGTGCCGTCGATGCTCAGGGCAATGGCCGTACGGGTCCAGTCGTAGGCGTAGGCGATGGCCGGGTATGCGATGGGGAGGGCATCGGCGGGCTTGTCCGAGTGCGTCACGTCCTGGAAGTCGAAGCCGACTGTCAGCGTGACGGCGTTCTCCACTTCCGCCTTGATGGCCCACTCCGTGGCCACACACCCGACGTGCTTGTATGCCACGGTCTTGCCGTCGGTGGTCGGGCGGAGCATCTGGGCGGTGAAGCTGGGCGCCTCGCTCAGCGGACCGGTCTCGAAGACGTGGCGGGTGACTCCGGCCTGCGCGTCTGGGGTCGGCCCCGTGTACCGGTCGAAGGCGGCAGACAGGAGAGCGGCGGCGCCGGCGTCCAACATGTCGATCTCTAGTTCGCCCTCACCGCCCATATTGACCACGTTTCGACGGTCGGCGCGGGCGGTCTGCTGACCTGCCCGGAATCCAACGCTCTCGATGAATTCGCGGGTTGTCTTCCAACTGTCGGCCTTGCCTTCGTAGCCGAGCATGGCCGTGGCCGCCGTGCCGTAGGTGGCTTCCTTGCCAATGCCGATGGCAGCGTCAAGCGCCATGTGTTCCCCCTATGTGACTCTGCCGCGGATTCGAACGCGGACGGTAAGTGCGGCGAAGGCGCCGTCAGTTGATTCGGCCGTCTCGGTTTCGGACGACTCGGGGCGCACGTCCAGTAGCCCGGGGACGGCTCCGGCGGGAACCGCGCGACAGGCGTCCGCAATGGCCTCACGCAGTACGTACACGGACCGCTCAGCGGCCATGGGACTACCGGGCTGCACCACCAGGGCGTGAACGTCCACGAAGGCCGTGACGGCGGTGGGCTTGCGCGGCCCCTGCCGGAGCGCCGTCACGGCCATGTCGTCTTCCGTGGTGGCGCCCATCCACACCTGTTGGCGCCGGTCGGCCTTGCCGGTCTCAGCCCATGTGCACTGAACCCCCGCGGGGACTGCCGCCTTGAGTGCGTCGAACAGGGCCGACTTCGCTTCGAAGGTGAACGACACGGCAACCCCTTACATGAAGATGAATGGCAGCCGGACCCTGTACCTGTTCAAGTGCGCGTTGACCTCAGGCAGGGAGGTAGGGCGCCAGTTGCCGCCCGCTTGTGCTAGCTGGACCGATCCGAATTCGGATTGGAGCTGTAGCGCCCGGTCCGGTACGCGTGACACAAGGTCCAGGCAGTATTGGCGGGCCAGAGTGCGGACGCACCAGCGGATCGTTTCCGGGGGTGCGTCGGTGCCCTCCCACTTCCGGCCGCAGTAGCCTTCAACCACTTCCACGGCGTACGCGATGGCGTCGGCCAGGGTTCCGTCAGGGAAGGTCGATGCGTCGTCCAGGCCGTCTAGAGCCCGGACGTCTTCAATCGTCGCGTAAGACATTCCACCCCCAGGGGGCCACCACGTCACGTGACGTGGTGGCCCGTGTCGGCTGCCTTACGGCTTCGGCGTGACGGTCAGAACCTTCGCGGCGCGAAGGTCGGTCAGGAGACCGTCCGCGCGCTGGATGAACCGGTAGACGATCTGGTCCGTGGTGAACTTCGCATCGACGGAGCGCTCAACGCGGAGCGGACCGGCAAGCCGGATCTTGTACTTGCTCAGGTCCGCGAACAGAACCTTGTCGTCCGGCATGACGGCGTCGGTCTCGATCGTCTTGCCGTTGAAGGTGTCCGGCGCACCAGCGGTAAGAGCGGACTGCCACAGGTAGGCGCCGTTCGCGTCCTTGAGCTTGCGCATGGTCGCTGCGGTCTTGTCCGACACGATGAACGTAGCCCCGCCCCGGTAGGACGACGGCAGTTCGTAGAAGAGGTCAATGAACGCGTCACTGACCTTGCCGTCGGTCGCGCCGGCGGTCCAGGTGGCCACCGCCGGAGAAGCCGAAGGCACGAGGCCCTTGGGCTGGCCGGTGCCGGTACCCGTCAGCCAGTGGGCGCCCATGCCGTGGCCCAGTGCCGGACCCGCGTCGCCCACCAGGAAACCGACCAGGTCAAGGGCCTGATCCTGGACGAACTCCGTGGACACCACGGACGCATACGCGTACTTGAACGCGCCGACCGACCGCTGAACGGTGGTCGGGGTGGACTCAGGAATGTTGGCATTCTCGGCAACGATGCCCGCAGACGCCCGACCGGTGACGACCGTGAAGTCTATGGACTCACCGCCACTGGTGGTCAGCAGGGACGCGCCGTTGCGCATGACCGTGGACCGCTCCACAGCCTCAGCGAGGAGCTGACCGAAGAGGGTCCGCGGGATGACGTTCTTGCCGGTGGTGGTATCCACGGCGCGGGTCTCAGGCGCAAAGGTGGCCGACTCGTGCAGGCCCAGCGAGCGAAGCTGTGCAGCCGCTTCGGTGAGCTTGTCCTGAGTGGCCTTCTTGCTGCCGGTGCCCTTGAGCCCGCCCATGAGAGAGGTGATGGACTCCGACGCCTTGAGGGCTTCCACCCCCCGCTTGATGCGGCCGTCAAAGTCCGCAATGGCGTCAAGGAGCTTGTCCTCCTTCTCGCGCGCCGACGCGTCCATGTCCTTGCCGGCGAACTCCTCAGCGAGCGTACGCAGCTCCGCCGTGGCCTTCTCCCGCGCTTCGAAGTTTGCGCTGAGCGTGATTGCGTCCATTACTGGACACCCCCCTTGGTGAGAGCGCGGAACAGTTCACGCGCCGGATGGAATGGCGCCGCTTCAAGCGGCGTGGTGGACGCCTGACCGATCCCGAGACTCAGTGCGATGGAGCGGCTGAGACCGGCGTCTGTGGTCGGGTAGGCGGGATTCAGAACCGGCCCCAGCTCCACCACGTTCATGCTGGTGATCTCCCGAATGGGGAGACCGGATTCTTCGTCAAGGACGTCGTGGACTCGCTGGCCCCCGTCGTTCACGCGGAAGGTGAAGGAGGACCCGCGGACGTCTCCGCGCTTGAGGAGTTCGGCAAGGTCCCGACCGGCCGTGGTGTTGGGAAGGTCGATTTCGTACCAGCCGCCTTCGGCGTCTTCGCCGGTCCGCAGCGTCCCCGAACTCATACGTCCTAGAGCGAGGTTGTTGTCATGGTTGAAGGTGGCGATCACATCGTTTGCGCGAAGGGAGTCCGCGCCGGCGCCGGGAATGATCCGCTCACGGAAGCCGCCAAGATCAAGGCTCAGCTCATGGAAGCGGTAGGCGTACCCGCGCATGGTGACGGTCTCGCCTTCGGCGCGAACCTCAGCCGGAAGGGTCAGGTTCCTGCGTTCCATCATCGGGAGACTCCCCCTTGTCGTCGTCTTCCCCGGCGTCTGCCGGGGGCTCTTCTACGGGTGGGGGCGCGATGGGCTCGGGCTCTTCGTCGGCCGTCACCTCAGCCAGATTCATGGGCACGCGGTGCGTCTGGCCCAGACCGTCCGGCAGGGGCGGAAGGTCTTCCCATGCGCGGACTTCATCCAGCGTGTAAATGCCCTGCTGTAGGCCGACGCTGTAGACGTTCACGCGCTCGCTGCGGGCCCCCCGCCGGATGCGCGAAAGGTCGAAGCGGACTTCAAGAAGACGGTTCGCCGTCTCCGCGTAGATCAGCCGTGTGAACCCCGCCTGAATGCGTTCGATCCACGGCTGTAGGGAGAAGTCCGAGAAGGCTTCGTTCTGCTCAGCCAGGCCCGATCCCCAGCTAGTTGAGTTCGTCGCGTCGGCAATCAGGTGGGGTGGCACCCCGAAAATCCGGGCTATCTCCGGAACCTGAAACTGCCGGGTCTGCAAGAACTGGGCTTCATCCGGCGACAGGGCCACCTTCGAGAACTTGGCGCCTTCGGTGAGCAAGGCAACGCGGTGGGCATTCTCGGCACCGCTGTTGGCCAGGCGCCACGCCTCACGGGCGCGGGCAAGCCCCTCTTCGGACATCGCGCCGGGCACTTCGATGAGCGCGCCGGGCATCGCCCCATTGGCGAAAAATTTCGCGCCGTAGGTCTGCGCGGCCATGGCCAGGCCGATGGACTCACGGGCGAACGCGATGGGTGAAGCGCCGGTCACCTCACCTGGCAGGGTCATGCCGGGGATGTGAAGGATCTCCCGCGTGGTGTACCAGCCCAGCGCGATTTCATTTCCGTCGTCGTCGTAGTCGGCAACGTGGAAGACCTTGCGCCGGCGACCACCGGCAACCACCGAATGGACTTCAATGCGGCTGGGGTCCAGTACCTCAAGGCCGACGATTGACGGGCCGTCCCAGATGATCGCCAGATAGGCGTTCCCGTCCAGCAGCAGACTGAGCACTATCTGAGACAGAAGGTCGATGCGGCCCACCCCACCCGGGTCCGCGTTCGGGTAGTCCAGCCACGCCGGAGACTTGACCTGTCGCACCACACCACCACGGGTGGAGTACAGCGCCACGGGCAGCGTGCATATCGTCTCGGAGAGAAGCCGAACGCATGCGAAGACCGCGGAGACCGTGAGGGCTGCGTTCGCGTCCACCTTCTGACCGGCAGCCGACATGACACCCGGTAGCGGGAACAGATCCGTTGCCGGGTCCCACTGGGCGCGGGTCACCACTTCCCGTGTCGGCCACCGAATGAGGTCACGCCAAAAGCCCATGCGGGCCACCCCCTCTTGCCCGCACGGCAGGCCACCGCGTCACGTGACGTGGTGGCGCCCAGGGCTACAGATCATCGAAGAATTCGGCGGACCCGCCGAAGGTGAACACCGCGCCGTCGCTCTCCCACGTGGCGACAATCGGCGCGTCTATCAGGCTGGGGTTTTCCTCACGCCACATGACGGCGCCGTGGACCGCCAAGATCATGGCGACGGCTAGGTCAATTTTTCGGCGTGAGGCCGCGAACTCCTTCGTGATGCGGGCCCCGTACTTGTCCTCACGAAGCACCGCGTTGCCGATGTGGCGGGCAAGCGCCGGGCTGCCGTCGTGTGACAGGCGGCCATCCCGTGCAGCGTCGTACACGGCCTGAGTCGCCGGAACCATTCGAGCGAGTGAGTTGGTCGGAAACGCTTCGACCGGGAAGCCTTCGGCCTCAAGGTTCTCTAGCGTCTCCTCCCACCTGTAGGGGTCGGCCACCAGGTTCCGCACCGTGTACGTGTCCAGCGCGGAGCGGAGCGCGTCCCGTACGTCCACCATGGGCACGCGCCAATGCGCATCGTCAGCCGGCGCCTCCCAGTGGCCCAACACGAAGACGCGAAGGTCTGCCACGCGGGTGGCCACCAGCCCCGTGCTGTCGCCCTTCCAAGATCCGTCGAAGCCCAACACAACTGCGTCTCCGGGCTGCAAGGTGTCGTCCACTGCCAGGGAGTCCCACAGGCCGTGAGGCAGCCACGTGGACGCACCACGGACGAACTGAGACAGCCTGTAGATACGGAAGCTGGCCTCAGTGCTTCGCTGGGCTGCTGCCTTGAAGTCCTCTTCGTTGAGGATGTCGAAGCTGGGGTTGCATGCGCGCCAAACTTCCGGGTCCAGGTGGTCCACCTGGGCCCCGATGCGGGGGCCCCATGACCGATAGAAGAGAGTCGGGTCCTTGGCCTCACCAGAGTTGACCCGCTCGCCCTGTTCGCAGAGCATCGCGAAGGGCCCGTCAGGGTCGGGTCCGGCAGTCGAGACCACCCAAGTCATGGGCTGGTTGCGGGCAGCAGAACCCAGCGTCAGCGCGTCGAAGAGATCAGCGTTCTTGGAGAAGGCGTATTCGTCCAGGCTTACAGCGCTGGGGTTGAGACCCTGCTGACGGCCAGCGTCCGCGGACACCACGCGGTAGGTCGAATCCTTGAAGCGGATGACGTCCCGCTGGACGTCGCACACGGCCGACAACTTCGGGGACGCGTTGACCATTTGCTTGGCAGCGTCAAAGACCATGCGGGCTTGGTTCCGGTCGTTGGCCGCCGCAATGATCTGCCGCTGACTGTCAGCCCGGTCCGCCACCAGGTGATAGAGCATGATGGCCGCGGCAATCGTGCTCTTCCCGTTCTTGCGCGCGATGCACACCACGGCCATGCGGTGCTTGCGGCGCCACCCGCCGAAGTCGTCCCGCTCAAGGCGGTACGCGTCGATGAGAAGTTCCCGCTGCCAGGGCAGCAATGCAAAGCGCTGACCGGCAAAGGACCCTGTGAGGTAGCAGAACCGTTCGATCCACGCGGCCACCCGGTAGCCCTCACTCGGGAACGGGGCGCCGGCGGGGATGTGGCGGGCGATGACTGGATCAATCGACTCCATGCCCGCCCCCTTAATTCACTAGTGCCCATCCCAGAGCGAGGGCCCTTGCAGGTGGTTCGACCCCAACGCACAATGGATGTGAGAGCCTGTTTCCGGCCCCAAAATTCATGCCACCCAAGGGGGCCTGAGGTCGGCGCCTGCCGGGCAGTGAACTTGCCGACCGCACCTTGGCGACTAAGGGAGGCGGGATGAATATCTGGCGACAGATTCGACGCCTCCGGGGCCTACCCCGGGGCATTTACTACGAGTACGCACCAGACGAGTGCCCTCACGAACGCGTCGTGGAAAAGACAATCGAGTACGAACGGCAGGACGGCGACTGGCATACGAGGAACGAATCCAAGTGCAGGCAATGCGGCCGTGAATGGGGATAACTTCTAGAAGTCCTCCGGGCCGGAAGCCACTCGGCGAGCCTCAGCCGCCACGATCCCCAGACGCATACGCGCTTCCGGCGTGAAGCCGATGACGGTCTCAATGGCGCGGAGTTCGCGCTCCGTGGATTCCACGTACTTCATGGCCGGATGTACGGCGGGCTGACCGGTAGACCCCACGGTCATGAGCCCGTCATTCTCGACGGCAGCGAGAAGGGCCGCGCGCCGGTCGTGCAGCTCCGCGTACCGCTGGATGATGTTGCGGTCCGTGTCGGGCGAGTAGGCGCCGGACCCGGCAGCCCATACAGCGCGCCAGACCTCACGGCCAATCGGCTTGAGGTGAGACGGCACGCGCGGGGCACGCCCCTCGTACACGACAGGGGCGACCGGGTCAGCGGCCGTGTTGGCGTTGCCCGTCCGCTGGTCTGCCGCCTTGCTTCGGGACATGCTGACACCACCTTCCGGGGGCTTACGCACCCCTTAGCGGTGCCTTTCTCGTCGGCCCGAAGCGGGGCTTGCCCAGTCGCCCCAAGGGTCGGCCACCCAAAAACAGGGCCACACCTAGAGCGCGTGTTTCGAGCTTGGGCCGGGATCGCCGGCAGGCACGCGCGGGAACTTCGGGACCGCTTTCCCCTCCCTCGGAAGGGAGGAGCGGCACAACCCGCGCCCATCGTTGCCGTGAGGTACGGACCGCACTGTGAGATCCGGACCAAAACGCTGGCAACAGTCCAGGATTTAGGGTCTACCAACGGCATCGCGGTAGACAGGCAGCCCAACATCCCCTCTACTCTCCCCATCCAGTCGCTCACGGATTGCAGAAGTCTTGAGGGAGAGCCATCACATGGAACGCACCCCGAAAGCCCCCGTGCTGGACATCCGAATCGGTGGATTCCACATGACAGTTCAGCGCGTCCCCGTACGTCTCGTGACAGCCCTGGTGACACTCGGCGGCTCTGCGCTGACCACATGGTTCACCACGCGATGAACACGTCAGAACGGCGGAGCCGAGTAGCCCATGTCCACGCGGGTCTTCGCCTTGTGGCACGGACGGCATAGAGCCTGCACATTGCCGGCGACGTCCTCACCACCACGGGCCAGCGGGATCACGTGGTCCACGTCCACGGCCGATGCAAGGAATGTCAGGCCGCAGCGCGCGCACGCACAACACCCAGCCTTGCGGATGGCTCGTCGCATGATGGCTGCTGCGTTGTGCCCACGCGCGATGGCCTCACGGCGCTTGCGGTGGGACTGGCGTGCACGCCCGTTCTCGTACGCCTTGTGATGCACGGGGCAACGCCCCTTGAGGGTGGCCCACTCACGGCACTCTAGACACCTGACGCGCATGGGCCACCCCCCCTACATGAGCACCGCGTCACGTGACGTGGTGGTATCTGGTCGATGTCCACGCCGCACCGCCCGAACGGTCTTACAACCCTGTTCGGCACACCCCCTCAAGGGGCGGGTTACTGGTGGGCGGTTCAGGCGCCATGAACGGCGTGGACAAGCACCCGCCCCGGGATTCGAACCCGGATCTCTGTGGCCTTCGCCCCGGGACAAGCCGGGTGGCCACGCACCTCTACCGATTGGGTCAGGCGGGCTAGCTTGCGACGGACCGGATTCGAACCGGTGTTGACCCCTGCCCGGGGTTGTCTTGGGCCGCTAGACGACCGTCGCTTTAGGCGATTCCGTGAGAGCTACCCACCACGCCAAGGGATCGTTGCCGAGCCCCAAGGAGTCGAGAACGGGCCGGACTCAGTCCGCCGTATCCGCTGAGGGGTGCGCGGCACCCGGCCCGTTCTCTGCCCTTACTAGAGCGCGTGGGTTGCCCGGAACGGGAACGGGCAACACGGGCCCGACGGAGCGCCGTTGAGGCTGTGCGGTGTTGCGGTGGTTCTAAGTCGTTTTTCGTTTCCCTCGTAGGTTTCTATATGCATTCCAAAAAACTCAAAGAATCACCGCAACACCGCGCCCGCTGACTCTGAGCAAGCGCCGAACCCGTCATGCGTTACGCTGCGTGGCCACACAAGACGTGTTCATGTCAAGTTGCCGCCACGAAAGAACCCCGCCGGCCCGAAGGGGGCTAGCGGGGCTCAGTGGGGCTACGCCGCTTCTGCTAGGTCTTCCTGGTCAGGGTCGTCGTCATCCACCGTCGCCCAGACGATTTCAACTCGGTTCGGTCCATCGAACCGGCCGCTTCCCTCTGGGGCCTTGCACACCTTCACGTAGTCGATGGCAAGCCCGATCAGATCACGCTTCATCGCGTCGTCCGCGGCTTCCCACGCCCCCACGGAATGCCCCTCCAAAAGGAATGTCACATCCGTCGTGCTTCCGCCGGTCAGTTCCTTGACTCGCGCTTCGGCAGCGTCCAACTTCTCTTCTGCCTCTCGCTTCGTGGGTAGGCGGTACCGAGCAGACCGGCCCTTGTAGAAGCCGTCCCGGTCGTCCTGGTGGAACTTGTCCAAGGCCGCGTTCGCCTCACGGACGGCCGCTTGCGCCTCACGCAGCTCCGTTGACTCCTTGGGATGTCGAAGCTCGTAGAGACGGTCCGCAATGATGCTCAGAAGGGGGTCTTCGTTGTCCGCGGCACTCAGGCGAGCGTGCCAGCGATCCAAGACATACGCTTCGAGCGGTGGCCGGTAGGCCATGGCCGGGCTTGGGCAATCCGGCCCGCTGCACTGATACGAAGTGCCGTTGAGCGTCATTGCGTAGTCGCAACCGGCGCACCGCGTTCGTTCGGTCAGCGGATACTTCGGGCGCCCTGCCACGGGGGTGTTATCCAGGATCAAATGCCCCTTGAGCACCTGCCGGGCCTTCTCTGCGGTGGCCGCCGGAATCATCTTGCGCTTGTCCGCAGCGACGATGACGCGCCTCCCGTTGTCGTCCAGGTAGGGCACGGGCTTTCGATTTACGGTGACCGTGAGCCAACCCTCATACACGGGGTTGTGCACGATGTAGCGGATTGTTTCGGCCCGCCACGGCTTGCCCCAGGGCGACGGAATTCCTTCGTCGTTGAACTTGATCGCCAATCCTCGCGCCGATATGCCGGCCACGATCTCCTTGAAGATCCGAAGGACGATTTGCCACGGCGTGTGACGAAAACCGGAGACCTTGGCCCGGTCCGGGGACAGCTTTTTGGTGACCTTGTCCACGGATAGCCCATAGGGCGCGCGTGAAAGCCAGCGTCCCTCTCTCCGCTGCTTGGCCTTGGTGTTTGTCACATTGTGGGACAGCCGATTGGAGTATTCGCGGGCGTTCTCTGCGCGGTCGATGATCCACCGTCGGTCGCGTTCGTCCATAGAGTCGAGACGTTCGTAATCGAAGATCACGCGCGCCTTACCGAGGATCGGAACGACCGCTTCGGCGCCCTTCCGACTGAACCTGTCCATCGCGTAAACCCACAGACAAGGAACCTCACCCGCCAGAACCGCATCCATAGCAGCGTCGTACTTTGGCCGCCTGACGTCCGACCACGCCGAAAGGTTCTCCTTCCACACCTTCCGAACCCTGTAGCCGTTCTCATCAGCCCACGAACGCCCCCGGTCCTCCTGCGCGCGGATGGACAGGGCGTCCTCACCCTCCCGTACCACCTTCGACTTACGTAGGAGTAGATCCACCCATGGCCGGTCGTCTGTCGTGCTCTGACTCATGCCCACACCCTCTGATCTGCGGAAACGATCCGCAAGCGGTTTATTGCAAGGGTGTCCGAGTGCTCCAGATGAACCAGCTCCACACTCCGAAGGCGAGCAGGAACCAGGAGACGGCGCGGCTGAGTTTCATGCCCCCAGTATCGGTTTGGTCCCCAGGACGGACGCGTCGGGGTGGGCTGTACCGGCGGTGGTTCGGACAAGTTGGCCGGTCCCGGGCTGCAGACAGCCGATCGGGATGTACTTTCACCTGCGTGTCTGCCAAGAAGACCGCGCTGACGGTCCTTTCCGCCGGGCTGCTGGTCCCCGCGATGCTCGTGGTGCCCGCGCACGCCGCGCCCACCCCGCCGCAGGACAGGAAGGGGCAGCCGCCCAAGGCCCCGGCCGCGGCCGGGCCGCCGGCGTCTATGTCCACCGTCGGCGGAGCTCTGCTCGGCAAGCCGGGCGTCCAGGTGAACCCGCTGGCCGGCGCCCCCGCCCTGCCGACGAACCTGACGGGGCGTTCGTGGATCGTGGCCGACGCCGAGACCGGCGAGGTCCTGGCCGCCAACAACGCGCACTGGCGGCTGCCCCCGGCCTCCACCCTGAAGATGCTCTTCGCGGACACGGTGCTGCCCAGCCTCCCGAAGGACAAGGTCCACAAGGTCACCGACCACGACATGGAGGGCGTCGGGGCCGGCTCCAGCCTGGTCGGGGTCAAGGAGGACCACGAGTACTCCGTGCACGACCTGTGGCTCGGGGTGTTCCTGCGGTCCGGGAACGACGCCGTGCACGTGCTCGCCGCCATGAACGGCGGCATCGAGAAGACCGTCAAGGACATGCAGGCGCACGCCGAGGAGCTCCAGGCCCTCGACACCCACGTCGTGTCCCCCGACGGGTACGACGCCCCGGAGCAGGTGTCGAGCGCGTACGACCTCACCCTCATCGCCCGCTCCGGCCTGCAGAAGCAGGACTTCCGTGAGTACTGCGGGACGGCGGAGGCGAAGTTCCCCGGCCTGCAGGAGCCCGGGAAGCCGCGCGAGTACTTCGAGATCCAGAACACCAACCGGCTGATGACGGGCTCGGGCAGCCTCTCCCCGTACAAGGGCATCGCCGGGGTGAAGAACGGCAACACGACCATGGCCGGCTCCACCTTCACCGGCGCGGCGCAGCAGGGCAACAAGAAGCTGCTGGTCACGGTGATGAACCCGAGCGCGGGCGGCCTGAACTCCGTCTACGAGGAGACCGCCGGCCTCTTCGACTGGGGCTTCGCGGCGATCGGGAAGGTCAAGCCGGTGGGCGAGCTGGTCCCGCCGAAGAGCGCGGACACCTCCTCGCTCGGCTCCCCCGCCCAGTCGCACGAGAACAACCCCTCGGCGGCCGGCGAGGGCGCGGGCGGCGGTGTCGGCACCGCGCTCGGCGTCGCGGGCGGGGCGCTGGCCGTGATCGCGGGCGGGGCGTACGCCGTCAACCGCCGCTGGCCGCGCGGCCCGCGCGGCCGCCGCAGCGGCGGCGGCCAGGCGTCCTAGGCCTCCTAGGCCTCTTGCTCCTGGTTCGCGGGCTCCTCGAGGTCTTCCGCGCCGTCGCCGTCCGCGGCGGCGCGGGTGGCCGTCCAGGCCGAGCAGTACAGCAGCAGCTTCGCCATCAGGTTGATCCAGATCAGCAGGGCGACCGGCACGCCGAAGGCCCCGTACATGCTCTTCGCGGCGACCCCGCGCATATAGCCGCTGAGCAGGAGTTTCAGCAGTTCGAAGCCGGCCGCGCCGAGGAGGGCCGCCTGGATGAGGTGGCGGCGCGGCGGTTCGACGCCCGGCAGCAGGGTCAGCACGTAGAGCAGGAGCAGGAAGGCCGCCACGACGCCGACGAGGAAGGCGCCGGCCCGCAGGAGTGCGCCGCCCGCGCCGTGCTGCGGCACGCCCAGCCAGCTGCCGAATCTGCCGACCGCGCTGGAGCCGAGGATCGAGGCCGCGGCCGAGCACAGGCCCACGCCGCCGAGGCCGACGAGCACGAGCGCGTCCTTGCCCTTGCGGACGACGGGGTTGCCCAGGTCCTCGTCGTCCTTGTCCCACACGGCGCGCAGGCAGTCCCGCATCGAGCCGACCCACCCGATGCCGGTGACGAGCAGGAGGGCGCCGGCGACGAGCCCGACCGTGCCCGCGTTGGCGACGAGGCCGTTGATGTCGAGCTGCTCGGAGATGCCGGGGACCTGCTCGGCGAGGCTCTTCTGGAGCCGGTCCAGCTGCTCCTGGCTGAGCAGCGCCGCGCCGATGGCGGCGGCCACGGTGATCAGGGGGAAGAGCGCGATGAAGCTGATGAAGGTGATCGCGGAGGCGAGCCGGCTCCAGTGGACCCGGTCGAGGCGTTCGTAGGCACGCCACGCGTGCGTCCGCATCAGCCGTACCACGAGTGGCCCGATCACCGGGAGTTTCGTCAGCCAGTCCATAGGGTCACCGTAAAGGAGCTGACGGAAATAGCCAGGATTGCCGGTTTTGGGCACTACGGTCGTCGATTGTGACTTTTCGCGAAGCGCGTCCGATGGACGACCGCCCGTTCCACACCCTGGTCCTGCGCACGCTCCGGTTCCACGCCCGCCAGACGCTCAGGCCGCGCCGTCAGGAGCGCCGTACGGCGGTCCCGGCCGCACCGGCGGCCCCCGCGGCCTCGTCGACCGGTGACCCGAGCTGCGCCGGGACGCCGGTGATCGGGCCGCTGCCGAAGGGGTACTCGCGCAGCTTGCGCCAGACCCCGTCCGAGCCCTGCTCGTAGAGCGCGAAGCCCGTGCAGGTCCACTGCGCCGCGTACTCGGCGAGGGTCGTGAACGCCAGGTCCATCGCCTCCTCGGAGATCCCGTGGGCGACCGTGACGTGCGGGTGGTACGGGAACGCCAGCTCCCGGTCGAGCGGCCCGTCCGGGTCGCGGACCAGGCCCTGGAGCCGGGTGCAGCCCGTACCGCCCTCGACGACCTGGACGAAGACCACCGGGGAGAGCGGGCGGAACGTGCCGGTGCCGGCGAGCCGCATCGCGAAGGGGCCGAAGGCGGCCGCGACCTCGGTCAGGTGGGCCCTGATCTCCGGCAGCCGGTCCGCCTCCACCTCGGTGGGCGGGAGGAGGGTGACATGCGTGGGGATGCCGTGCGCGGCAGCGTCCCCGAAGCCGGCGCGCAGCTCCTGGAGCTGGCTGCCGTACGGCTCCGGGACCGCGATCGAAACGCCGAGCGTTACGGTCCCCACGTATGTCTCCTCCGTCGTCCGGTCCGTCGTCCGGTGCGTACAGGTTGTGTACGGGTCCTGTCGACCCAGTGTGGGGCCAGCACCCCCCGGATTGCCAGGGCCTCTTTCCCTGACCGATTTGTCAGCCCCGGTTCAGTGCTTGGCGGGGACCAGGCCGAGGCGGTCGTAGGCCTGCGCCAGGGTCTCGGCGGCGACCGCGCGGGCCTTCTCCGCGCCCTTGGCGAGGATGGAGTCCAGCGTCTCCGGGTCGTCCAGGTATTCCTGGGTGCGCTGCTTGAACGGTGTGACGAAATCGACCATCACACCGGCCAGGTCCGTCTTCAGCGCGCCGTAGCCCTTGCCCTCGTACTTGGCCTCGAGGGCGGGGATCGGCTCCCCCGTGAGGGTGGAGTAGATCGTGAGCAGGTTGCTGACGCCGGGCTTGTGCTCGGCGTCGAAGCGGACCTCGGCCTCGGTGTCGGTGACCGCGCTCTTGATCTTCTTCTCCGTGACCTTGGGCTCGTCGAGGAGGTTGATCAGGCCCTTGGGGGACGACGCGGACTTCGACATCTTGATCGTCGGGTCCTGGAGGTCGTAGATCTTCGCGACCTCCTTGACGATGTGCGCGGCGGGGAGGGTGAAGGTCTGGCCGTAGCGCTGGTTGAAACGCTCGGCCAGGTCGCGGGTCAGCTCGATGTGCTGGCGCTGGTCCTCGCCGACGGGGACGGCGTTCGCCTGGTAGAGCAGGATGTCGGCGACCTGGAGGATCGGGTACGTGAACAGGCCGACGGTGGCGTTGTTGACGCCGCCCTTGGCGGACTTGTCCTTGAACTGGGTCATCCGGCTGGCCTCGCCGAAGCCGGTGATGCAGTTCATCACCCAGCCGAGCTGCGCGTGCTCGGGGACGTGGCTCTGGATGAAGAGGGTGCAGCGCTCGGGGTCGAGACCGGCGGCGAGCAGCTGCGCGGCGGAGAGCCGGGTGTTCGCGCGGAGATCCTTCGGATCCTGCGGCATGGTGATCGCGTGCAGGTCGACCACCATGTAGAAGGCGTCGTGCGTCTCCTGCAGGGCGACGTACTGGCGGATGGCTCCGAGGTAGTTCCCGAGGTGGAACGAACCGGAGGTGGGCTGGATACCGGAGAGCGCGCGAGGACGATCAGAAGCCATGGCTCCATTCTCTCAGGTACCGAAGCCCTGCCGGGCCGCACCCGACCGATTCCCGCGGCTCCGCCCCGGACCCCGCGCCTCAAACGCCGGCGGGGCTGGATTTGCCGCACAGCGGCATCTTCAGCCCGTCCGGCGTTCGAGGACGTCCCGGGTCAGGACAGGGGGAGGCCCGGGGCCGGGAAGGCCGACAGGAGATCCGCCACCTCCGTGCGGATTGCCGCAAGGGCCGACTCGTCCGACTTGGCGGCGGCGTCCACGGCTCGGGAGATCCAGTCCGCCACCACCGGCATGTGCTCCACGCCCAGGCCCCGCGACGTCAGCGACGGCGTGCCGATGCGGATGCCCGACGGGTCGAACGGCTTGCGCGGGTCGAACGGGACCGTGTTGTAGTTCACCACGATCCCCGCGCGGTCCAGCGCCTTGGCCGCCACCTTGCCCGGGACCCCCCGCGAGGTCAGGTCCATCAGGATCAGGTGGTTGTCCGTACCGCCCGAGACCAGGTCGAAGCCCCGGGAGAGCAGGGCCGCCGCCAGCGCCTTCGCGTTCGCCACCACCGCATGCGCGTACGTCACGAACGACGGCTGCGCCGCCTCGTGCAGCGCCACCGCGATGCCCGCCGTCGTCTGGTTGTGCGGACCGCCCTGGAGGCCCGGGAACACCGCCTTGTCGATGGCCTTCGCGTGCTCCTCCCGGCACATCAGCATGGCGCCCCGCGGGCCGCGCAGCGTCTTGTGGGTAGTCGTGGAGACCACGTCCACGTGCCCGACGGGCGACGGGTGCGCCCCGCCCGCGATCAGGCCCGCGATGTGCGCCACGTCCGCGACCAGGATCGAGCCCGCCTCCTGCGCGATCGAGGCGAACGCCTCGAAGTCGATCGTGCGCGGGAGCGCCGTACCGCCACAGAAGATGATCTTCGGGCGCTCCGCGAGCGCGAGGTCGCGCACCGCGTCGTAGTCGATCAGGCCCGTCTCGGCGGACACCCCGTACTGCACGCCCCGGAACCAGGACCCCGTCGCCGAGACGCCCCAGCCGTGCGTCAGGTGCCCGCCCATCGGCAGGGCCATGCCCATCACCGTGTCGCCGGGCTTCGCGAAGGCCAGGTACACCGCGAGGTTCGCCGGCGAGCCGGAGTACGGCTGGACGTTGGCGTGGTCCACCCCGAACAGGCCCTTCGCCCGCTCGACGGCCAGCGCCTCGACGCGGTCGATGTTCTGCTGGCCCTCGTAGTAGCGGCGGCCCGGGTAGCCCTCGCTGTACTTGTTCTGCAGCACCGTGCCGGAGGCCTCGAGCACGGCGGCGGACACGTAGTTCTCACTGGGTATCAGGCGCAGGGTCTCCGCCTGCAGGGATTCCTCGGCGGTGACGTAGGACGCCAGCTCGGGGTCGGTGGCAAGAAGGGCGGGGTGGCGGCTCGCGCTCATGGCGGCTCCTCCGGGGTCGATGTCAGTTCTCGTCCCCGCGAGGCCCAGGCGAGCGGCCCTGAATGCGGTCGTGCGCGCACGACTCCCCCGGAGTTGGTTCTCCGTACGCCAGTCGCCGTGCGTGCCGCCCACCTTAGCGGGCGGTCCACAGGAAAGGTTTCCCCGTCCGGTATACGAGCGACGTATAGCCGTATACAAGGTGATGTGACGCCGGTGGCACCACCCTCGTCACCCCTGTCACCCGGCCCGCCTGACCGACGATCGGAGACCCCGTGTCGACAACTGCTGAAGCCATGCGTTCCGCCGAGGCCCACAGCGCGCACAACTACCACCCGCTGCCCGTCGTCGTGGCGTCCGCGGAAGGCGCGTGGATGACCGACGTGGAGGGCCGCCGCTACCTGGACATGCTCGCGGGCTACTCGGCGCTCAACTTCGGCCACGGCAACCGGCGTCTGCTCGACGCCGCCAAGGCGCAGCTGGAGCGGGTCACCCTCACGTCGCGGGCCTTCCACCACGACCGGTTCGCCGACTTCTGCACCGAGCTCGCCGCGCTGTGCGGCAAGGAGATGGTGCTGCCGATGAACACGGGTGCGGAGGCCGTGGAGACGGCGGTGAAGACCGCGCGCAAGTGGGGTTACGAGGTCAAGGGCGTCCCGGACGGGCAGGCCAAGATCGTGGTCGCGTCAGGCAACTTCCACGGCCGGACGACGACGATCGTGAGCTTCTCGACGGACCACGAGGCCCGCGACCACTACGGGCCCTACACGCCGGGGTTCGAGATCGTCCCGTACGGGGACCTCACCGCGCTCGCCGCGGCCGTCACGGCGAACACCGTGGCCGTGCTGCTGGAGCCGATCCAGGGCGAGGCGGGGGTGCTGGTGCCGCCCGCCGGGTACCTGCGGGGCGTACGGGAGCTCACGCGCGAGCGGAACGTGCTGTTCATGGCGGACGAGATCCAGTCGGGGCTGGGCCGGACCGGGAAGACGTTCGCGTGCGAGCACGAGGAGGTCGTGCCGGACGTGTACATCCTCGGCAAGGCGCTGGGCGGCGGCGTGGTCCCGGTGTCGGCCGTCGTCGCCGACCGGGACGTGCTCGGGGTGTTCCGGCCCGGCGAGCACGGCTCCACCTTCGGCGGCAACCCGCTGGCCTGCGCGGTCGCCCTGGAGGTGATCGCGATGCTGCGCACCGGCGAGTACCAGCAGCGCGCCACCGAGCTCGGCGACCACCTGCACCGGGAGCTGAACCTGCTGGTCGGCGGGGGTGCGGTGACCGCCGTACGCGGGCGCGGGCTCTGGGCCGGCGTCGACATCGCCCCGGGGCACGGCACGGGCCGGGAGATCTCCGAGAGGCTGATGGAGCTGGGCGTGCTGGTCAAGGACACGCACGGGTCGACGATCCGGATCGCGCCGCCGCTGGTGATCAGCAAGGAGGACCTGGACTGGGGCCTGGACCAGCTGCGGTCCGTGCTCGCAGCCGGCTGACCCCGGATCCGCCACCGCGGGCGCGGCCGGGAACCGGGCAGGTCCCCGGCCGCGCTTGCGGCTACAGGATGACGTGCGGCAGGAAGCGGGCGTATTCGTCCGTGACCGGGCCCGCCGACTCGCGGATGCCGAGGCCCGCCGCCTCCTCCTCCACGACCCACGCGCCGAGCACCACGCGGTTGCCGTCGAAGTCGGGCAGCGGGGCCAGGCCCTGGAAGACGTACGCCTCGCCCTCGTCCGGTACGAACGGCTCGCCGCCGCCGGCCGGGTGCAGGGTGACCCCTGCGCCCTCGCGGCCCAGCAGGGGCTTCGCGGCGTACCCGGTGGTCTCCGCGAGCTCGCGCGGGCCGTCGAGGTAGGCCGGCAGCAGGTTCGGGTGCTCCGGGAAGAGCTCCCACAGGATCGCCAGCAGTGCCTTGTTGGACAGCAGCATCTTCCACAGTGGCTCGATCCAGGTGGTGGTCCCGGTTCCGCCGCCGTGGTCGTACGTACCGAGGACCTGCGGGCCGAACGCGTCGGTGGCCAGCCATTCCCACGGGTAGAGCTTGAAGCAGCTGCGGATGAAGCCGAGCTTCTGGTCCACGAACCGGCCGGACAGGCTGTCCCAGCCGATCTGCTCGACGGCCAGCGCCTCGGTCTCCAGGCCCGCCTGCTCGGCGGTCTCCTGGAGGTAGGCGACCGTCATCAGGTCCTCGCCGAGCTCGTCGGTCTCGGAGTGCGCGAAGTGCAGCGGGCCGGGCGGCAGCAGCTCCGCCTGCCGGCGCCAGGCCTCGACGAGCCGCTCGTGGAGGGAGTTCCACTGGTCGGCGCCGGGGAAGCGCTCCTCCATCCAGAACCACTGCGGACTGGCCGCCTCCACGAGGGAGGTGGGGGTGTCGGCGTTGTACTCCAGCATCTTGGCCGGGCTGCCGTCGCCCTCGTAGCGCAGGTCGAACCGGCCGTACAGGGACGGCTGTTCGGCGCGTCGGCGCCAGGACTCGGCGATGCGCTCCGCGAGGTGCGGGTCGGTGATGCCGAGGTCCGCGAAGCGGTCGTGCTCCACGATGTGCGCGGCCGCGGCCAGGCACATGGCGTGCAGCTCCTCGACGACGTTCTCCAGCGCCTCGACCTCGGGGAGCGAGAAGGAGTAGTACGCGCTCTCGTCCCAGTAGGGGCGCAGGGAGTCGTCGGGGTAGCGGGTGAGCGGGTAGACGAGCCCCTGCTCCTCGACGGTCTTCTGCCAGTCGGGGCGCGGCTCGATGGTGTGACGGCGCACGCGGTTCAGCCGCCGCTGGAGCTGGAGTGGCCGCCGATGCCGCCGCGGGTGACGGCGGACTTGTCGAAGCTGCCGCCGCTGACCCGGTTGTTGGAGACGCTGCCGCCGTAGTAGTACACGCCGCGGCTGCTGCTGCTTCCGCTGCCGCTCTTGCACTCCTTGCTGTTCAGCTTCTCCATGGTGGCGCGGTCCACGCAGCGCTTGTCGGGCTCGCTGCTGCTGCCGCAGGCCACGAGGGCGGCGGCGAGCAGGCCCATGCCGCCGAGGGCGACGCTGCCGGAGCGCATACGGCGTCGGGTGGTGCTGCTTCTACTACTACTGCTGCTGCTGCTGTCGTCCATGCCATCCATGGCGGACAGACTAGAACGGGGCGGCGAAGCGATGGAATCCGGCCGTCGAAACCCTCTCATCACCTCCATGACCTAGAGTCAATTCGTGCTTCTTGGGATGGTTTGCGCGCTCGGTGCGGCGGTCTGCTTCGGCACGGCGTCGGTCCTTCAGGCGATGGCCGCGCGGGCGGTGGAGCCGGGAACCGGGTCGGGGGTGGACACGGCACTGCTGCTGCGGGCGGCACGGCAGTGGCGGTACGTGCTGGGCCTGGGGCTGGACGCGGCCGGGTTCGTCCTCCAGATCGTGGCGCTGAAGAACATCCCGATCTACACGGTGGGGGCGGCGCTGGCGGCGAGCCTCGCGGTGACGGCGGTGGTCTCGGCGTGGCTGCTGCACGTACGGCTGCGCGGGGCCGAGTGGGGCGCGGTGGGCGTGGTGTGCGCGGGGCTGGCGATGCTGGGGCTGGCGTCGGGCGAGGAGGGCTCGGGGACGGGGTCGTTCGCGCTGCAGCTGGGGCTGCTGGTGGTGGCGGGGCTGGTGCTGCTGGTGGGGGCCGCGGCCGGCGGACTCCCGGACCGCTCCCGGGCGCTGGTCCTCGGCCTGGCGGCGGGGACGGGCTTCGGGGTGGTGGAGGTGGCGGTCCGCCTCATCGACGACATCTCGTTCGCGTCGCTCACGAACCCGGCGCTGTACGCACTGCTGCTGGGCGGGGGCGCGGCGTTCCTGCTGCTCACCTCGGCGCTGCAGCGGGGCTCGGTGACGACGGCCACGGCGGGCATGGTGATCGGCGAAACGATCGGCCCGGCGGTGGTCGGGGTGGTCTGGCTCGGCGACCGCACCCGCGAGGGCCTGACCTGGCTGGCCGTCCTCGGCTTCGCGGTATCGGTCGCCGGAGCCCTCCTCCTGACCCGCTTCGGCGAACCCCCGACGGAACCCGGCCCCGCCGGCGTCTGAGGCGCGGGGGCTCGGGGGCGGAGGCTCGGGGGCGGAGGCTCGGGGGCGGAGCCCCTGCAACGGCGCCGCACCGGGACCGGCACCCGCACCGGCCCCCGCACCCGCACCCGCACGCGTCACGGCAGAGCGGAAAGCAGGGCCGCCAGCGTCGGGGACCATGCGCTCGTCGATGGGGTCCCGTAGCCCACCACCAGCGCCTCGCGGGGCGGAAACCCCGCCTCCGGGTGGGTGTAGCGGGACAGGGTCTCCAGGGCCAGGTCCTGCCAGGCCGCGGCCCGGAGCACCGAGGCCTGCGTCCCCGCCGGGAGGTCCAGCACCGCGTGCAGGCCCGCCGCGATGCCCGACACCGCCACCCGGCCGGAGACGGCCGCGACCAGCTCGTCCCGGCGCCTCCGGTACCGCAGCCGCATCCCGCGCACGTGCCGGTCGTACGCCCCGGACCGGATGAACTCCGCGAGCGTCAGCTGGTCCAGCGCACTCGACGTCCAGTCGGTCCGCCCCTTCGCCGCGACGACCTCGTCCAGCAGCCCCGGCGGCACCACCATCCACCCCATCCGCAGCCCCGGCGCGAGCGACTTGCTCGCCGTGCCGAGGTACACCACCCGGTCCGGGTCCAGTCCCTGCAACGCCCCCACCGACTGGCGGTCGTAGCGGAACTCCCCGTCGTAGTCGTCCTCCAGGATCAGCCCGCCCGTGGTCCGGGCCCAGTCGACCGCCGCCGCCCGCCGGGCCGGGGTCAGTGCCGCCCCGGTGGGGAACTGATGGGCGGGGGTCAGCAGCACCGCCCCCGACTCGGCGGACAGGTCCGGCGTCCGCGCCCCCGAGGCGTCCACCGTCAGCGGCCGGGTCCGCAGCCCCGCTCCCGTCAGCAGGTCCCGGTGCAGGTCGAGGCTGTACCCCTCCACCGCCACCTCCCGTACCCGCCGCGCCCGCAGCACCCCCGCCAGCAGCGTCAGGGCATGCACGAACCCCGCGCACAGCACGATCCGCTCCGGGTCCGCGTACACCCCGCGCGCCCGCGCCAGGTACCCGGCGAGCGCCTCCCGCAGCTCCACCCGGCCCCGCGCGTCGATCCCGTACCCGAAGGCATCGTTCGGCGCGTCCGTCAGCGCCCGCCGGGCGGCCGTCAGCCAGGCGGCGCGCGGGAAGCCGCCCAGGTCCGGGGTGCCCGGCTGCAGGTTGTACGAGGGCCGCCGCCGCTCGGGATGCCGGACCCGGGCGGCGCCCGCGGGCCGCCGCGGCCGGGCCCGTTCGGCGACCCGGGTGCCCGAGCCCTGCCGGGCCGTCAGCCAGCCCTCGGCGACGAGCTCGGCGTACGCCTCCGCGACCGTGTTGCGCGCGATCCCGAGGTCGGCGGCGAACGACCGTGAGGACGGCAGCCGGGTCCCGGGCGCCAGCCGCCCGCTGCGCGCGGCCTCGCGCAGCGCGTCGGCGAGACCGGCCCGCAGACCTCGCCCGGCGGAGAGGTCCAGATGCAGGTCGGCACCGAAAGTGGCCCATGATTCCGTCATGGATATGGACCATATCGGCGGGCCGCCTGCTGCCTAGGGTGGAGACATGACCACCACGCACGAACACACCGCCGCACACGCACCCGAGCACACCCCCCGCATGGGCTGGGCCCAGCACGCACCCGAGGTCTACAAGGCCATCGTGGGCCTGGAGATCGCCTCGAAGAAGGGCCTGGACCCGGTCCTGGTCGAGCTGGTCAAGATCCGCGCCTCGCAGCTCAACCACTGCGCGTTCTGCCTGGACATGCACTCGAAGGACGCGCTCGCCGCGGGCGAGAGCGTCGAGCGGATCGTCCAGCTCGCCGCCTGGGAGGAGTCGCGCCACTTCTACACCGAGAAGGAGGCCGCGGCGCTCGAGCTGACCGAGGCCGTGACCGTCCTGACCGACGGGTTCGTTCCCGACGAGGTGTACGAGAGGGCCGCGAAGCACTTCGAGGAGAAGGAGCTCGCCCAGCTGATCGCCGTGATCGCGACGATCAACGTCTGGAACCGCTTCGCGGTGACCACCCGCATGGTCCCGGGCCACTACACGCCGGGCATGTTCAAGTAGCGGGCAGCCGGTCCGGCGGCCGGACTGACGACCGCTGTCAGTCCGGCCGGAACGAGCCCAGGGCCGCCGCCACGCGCGTGCGGACGGCCTTGGCCTCGGCGACCGGGCCGAACCCCATGAGCACCCAGCGGCTGCCGTCGGACGCGACGGTCAGCCGCCCGACGGCGTGCACGGTCTCGTTCAGGCTCCCGTCGGGGAGTTCGTAGACGATCTCGCAGCCCGTGGTGTCCCTCGATTCGAGCGAGATCCGCCGGAAGCCGTCCCGGGAACTCAGCTCCTTGGTGCCCTCGACCAGGACCTCGCACGGGTTGTCGGGGCCGCTGGTGATCCGGAGGACCTGGAGCAGGCTGTCCCGGCCCGTCTCGGGGCGGAACACCGTGCCGGCTGCGGTGCCGCTCTCGGAGGTGCTGAGCTGCCAGTCGTCCGGGACCGCGACCTGGAAGCCCGACCCGGCACTGCGCAGCACCTTGTACCCGTCGGGCAGCGCCGTCGTCGGGTCCGCCATCAGGTACGAGGTCGCCAGCGCGGCCCCGCCGACGGTCACCGCCACGCCGATCGCGATCCCGAGGCGGAGCCGCCACCGGCGCCCCGTGCGCTGCGCGGGCGGGGCGTCGGCCGCGGTGTCCGCGTCCTCCGGGTCCGGCGGCTCGGTGCCCGGCGGGTAGGCCGGCATCGGCGGGAGCTTCGGCCCCCCGGGTCCTGGCTCCCCGCGCCCGGCCCCGGGCTCAGGGCGCCCCCGTCGGCTGCGCCGCTCCGGGTCCTCCGGGCGCTCCCACTGCTGCGACTGCGGGTTCCAGCGGACGGGGCCGCTCTCCGGGGCCACGGATCACCCCCCGAACGAGGTCAGCAGGGCGGCCAGCGCCGTGGCCGCGCTCACCGAGTCCACCAGCGGGGCCCACCGTTCCAGCGCCCCGCGCAGCCGGGCGGGCAGGCCCGGCCGGAACTCCTCGCCCGCCGACTCCAACTCCTGGGCCGCCGCGTCCAGTTCGGCATCGAGGGCGGCCCGCCCGTCGCTGCGCGGCAGCCGTACGAGGGCCGCGCGGAGGTCTCGTACGGCCTCCAGCAGCTCCTCCGCGGTCGGGCCGGCCGCACCTGTGCCCGGGTCCGTACCGGCGTGGTTGACCGTGCTGTTGCCGACGTCCGTGCCGCCGATGCTGAAGGCGCTGCCCTGCACGTCGCCGATCCGCACCGAGGGCAGCGGCTGCCCGGCGTCTGCGCTACTTGCCACTTCTGCTCTCCTTGCCCGCGCGCACGCGCCCGTCCTTGCGTTCCGCCTTGTCCGTCGTCCCGTTGTTCACCGTGCTGTTGTGGCTCACGCCGTGGATCCCGAAGGCGCTGTTGCTCACCGACTGGATGAACACCCCGCCTTCCGCGACGTTGACGGCGCGCTCCGCGAACTCCTCGGTGTGCCAGCCCGCGTCGTGCAGCGCCAGCGTCACGCCGCCGACGATCCGCTCCTGGATGGTCTTCAGGTACCGGTCCAGGTCCATCAGCTGGAACAGCGATCCGTCCTCCTGCGACGCCAGTTCGCGTACGGAGGCGGCCGGCCCCGCCGCGTACGCGACGCCGTGCCCGGCGGTCGCCAGCCGCCACGGGACCCGGCAGGCCCCGCCCAGCGTCGCGAGGGCCACGCCGAGGGAGCCGGGCGCATGGGTGAGGGCCAGGAGCACCTTGGCCACGGGGGTGTTGCGGCGGTACCGGCGGGCGATGTCGTCGGCCCGCTGGAAATCGGGCCGCACCGGCAGCAGCACGTGCGGCGCGACCTCCAGCATCAGCATGCCGCCCTGCGTGTGGACCCGGATGAAGACGGTGATGACGAGGTTCTCGTCCCAGCCGCCGATCCGGACGCGCAGGAAGTGCCGGCGCCGCTCGCCGCCCTCCTCGACCGCGGCGGCGCGGTGCTCGGCGAAGGCCTCCGCGGACAGGTCCACCGCGTCCACGTCGGGCACTCCGGCGGCCGGCAGGAACACGCACTCGTCGACGACCAGCTCGCGCAGCCGGTCCAGTACGGCGTCGTCCGCCGCCTCGGAACCGCGCGGCGAGGGGGTCCGCAGGGCCTCCAGCCTGGGCCGGATCTGCTCGATGATCCGTTCGTTGTCGAGGCGCCGGGCTCCCGCCCCGGTGCGCGGGCGCAGCTCCACGGCGAGCTGCCACGGCAGATGGGCCTTGCCGGCGCCGCAGAACGGATTGCCGACGTCGTAAAGGACCAGCGGCGCGTGCTGGGCGCGCTCGATGTCCTCCCGGGCCCGCTCGAAGCGCCGGCCCGCCGCGGGGTCGCCGGACCGGTCCTCGTACTGTGCCCGGCTGAGCGAGGAGCGGATGATCTGCGCGAAGTGCCCGCGCTGCAGGCCGACGAGGACCGTGACCAGCACGACGATCAGGA
Organism: Streptomyces sp. NPDC051364; assembly: GCF_040682115.1. NCBI lineage: Bacteria > Bacillati > Actinomycetota > Actinomycetes > Kitasatosporales > Streptomycetaceae > Streptomyces > Streptomyces sp. NPDC051364. The sequence goes on from NZ_JBFBAH010000006.1 coordinate 157,547, forward strand.
CGACCGTCCACGAGTAGGCCTCCCCGTATACCTGGCCGATCCTCGGGATCTCCAGGAAGACGGCCGGCGGGTCGGTCTGCAGAAGCTGGGTCAGGTACGTGCCGAGGTCGCTGAGGTCCAGGTTGTCCCCGTTGCTCGCGTCGTCCGCGAAGAACCCGCGGAGCACACCCCACAGGATGCGGCCGAGGAGGAAGCAGGCGCAGCCGCGCAGGATCCATTCGAAGACCCGGCCGCCGCCACGGCCGTTCCGCTCGCGGCGCTTCTTGATCCGCCCGGCCCCGCTCAGGAGCAGCGCCGGGACGAGCAGGAAGACGAAGAACGCACGGGTGAGGAAAAGGCCGAGGCCCCACGCCGCGACGATCGCAGCCGACCAGGCCACTTCGGTGCGCAGGGCACGCAGGGCGTGGGCGAGTACGCGGGCTGCGTCGAACCCGTACGAGGGGGCGGGGAACCGTTCCTCGTGGACGTACAGCTCCTCGATCACCCGGTCGCGGTAGGCGGCGTCGAGGTAGGTGCCGGCGCACAGGAGGCGTCCCGCCTCCGATACCGCCGGATCCACGGGAGTCCTGCCGTCCGGTGTGCCGCTCACGAGTTCCCCTCGGTCGGGAGGAGGGAAACCGTACGGGGCGGGTGGGGTGAGGGACAGGGTGGTTCACGCCAAAAGGCCCCGGCGCGCAGTGCGCCGGGGCCCTTTCAGGCGTTTCGGATCAGACCGGCCGGATCGGATCGGCCGGATCGGATCAGATCAGGCCGAGCTCGCGGACCGCGTCGCGCTCCTCGACGAGCTCGGCGACCGAGGCGTCGATGCGGGTGCGGGAGAACTCGTTGATGTCCAGGCCCTGGACGATCTCGTACTTGCCGTCCTTGGTGGTGACGGGGAAGGAGGAGATGATGCCCTCAGGGACGCCGTAGGAGCCGTCCGACGGGATGCCCATGGAGGTCCAGTCGCCCGCGGCGGTGCCGTTGACCCACGTGTGGACGTGGTCGATGGCGGCGTTGGCGGCCGAGGCGGCCGAGGACGCGCCACGGGCCTCGATGATCGCGGCGCCGCGCTTGGCGACGGTCGGGATGAAGGTGTCGGCGAGCCACAGCTCGTCGCTGACGACCTCGGCGGCGTTCTTGCCGGCGATCTCCGCGTGGAAGATGTCCGGGTACTGGGTCGCCGAGTGGTTGCCCCAGATGGTGAGGCGCTTGATGTCGGAGACGGCGGTGCCGGTCTTCGCGGCGAGCTGCGAGATCGCGCGGTTGTGGTCCAGGCGGGTCATCGCGGTGAAGCGCTCGGCCGGTACGTCCGGGGCGGCGGCCTGCGCGATGAGCGCGTTGGTGTTGGCCGGGTTGCCCACGACCAGGACCTTGATGTCGTCCGCGGCGTGCGCGTTGATCGCGGCGCCCTGCGGCTTGAAGATGCCGCCGTTGGCGGCGAGCAGGTCACCGCGCTCCATGCCCTTGGTGCGCGGGCGGGCGCCCACGAGCAGGGCGACGTTCGCACCCTCGAAGCCCGCGTTCGGGTCGTCGAAGATGTCGATGCCCTTGAGCAGCGGGAAGGCGCAGTCGTCGAGCTCCATGGCGGTGCCCTCGGCGGCCTTCATGCCCTGGGGGATCTCCAGAAGACGGAGCTTGACCGGCACGTCCGCGCCGAGCAGGTGACCGGAAGCGATGCGGAAGAGCAGCGCGTAGCCGATCTGGCCGGCGGCGCCGGTGACGGTGACATTCACGGGAGTGCGGGTCATGGCCTTCTCCGTTAGACAGCTGGCGGTGGGGCGTCCCCGCCCCATGTGCTGGCGGACGCCGCTCCCCTGCGAATCTTGACGTGAAGAGACATCCGGCGTCAGGCTATCCGACCTTCCGGCGGCCCAATCCCCCGGTCTGTGTGGTGCACGGCACACGGACCGGGAGTTCGAAGGCGCGGAGCGGGATTTCCCCCCGCTTTTCAGCCATCCAGTACCGCCGGACGGGTGTCGCGCAGGCGTACGAAAGGCTCGGCGGGCCTCCGTGGGCGCCTCAGCGGACCGTGAAGCGGACCGCGCTCTCCAGGAACGGGATCTCCAGCAACGGCCTGGGCTCCATCACCAGCGCAAGCAGCGTGATCGCCACCCCCAGCAGCCCGTACGTGACCATGTCCGTGAAGCGGGAGCGCACCGCGAGCATCCCCACCGACGGCAGCACGCGCCGCAGTACGGAGGCCGTGATCAGCGCCACGCCGATCACCAGGCAGCCGGCGCGGGGGTGTCCCAGCGCGGTCAGGAGCAGTCCGACCGCGGTCGCGGCGAGCACGCTGAGCATCGGCCACTGGCGCGCCGCGAGGGCGTCCCCGGGCGCGGCGCGGCCGTGGCCCTCGGGGCGGGCCGTGTCCTGGGTGACGGAGGGGAAGCGGCGCGACTTCGCGGCCTCCGTGCCCGCGGCCCCGGCCGCGGCGGCTTCGGCGCCACGGCCGGCTTCGGACGTGGCGCCGGTGTCGGCGCCGCCGCCGATGCCGGCCCCGGGGCCGATGCCGGCGCCGGCGCCGGTCCCCGAGTCGGCGCCGGTCCCGGCTTCCGCTTCGTGCTCAGCCTGCACTGGTCGACGTCCGTTCCGCCGCCTCGACGACGTTCACGAGCAGCTGCGCGCGGGTCATCGGACCGACTCCGCCCGGGTTGGGGGAGATCCAGCCGGCCACCTCGGCGACGCCCGGGTGCACGTCGCCGACGATCTTGCCGTGCTCGTCGCGGCTGACGCCCACGTCCAGGACGGCCGCGCCGGGCTTCACGTCCTCCGGCTTGACCAGGTGCGGGACGCCGGCGGCCGCGACGACGATGTCCGCCTGGCGCAGCTGGGCGGGCAGGTCGCGGGTGCCGGTGTGGCACAGGGTCACGGTGGCGTTCTCCGACTTGCGGGTCAGCAGCAGGCCCATGGAGCGCCCGACGGTGATGCCGCGGCCGAGGAGCACCACGTGCGCGCCGTTGATCTCGATGCCGTGGTGGCGCAGCAGCCGGACGATTCCGTACGGGGTGCAGGGCAGCGGGCCCGGCTCGTTCAGCACCAGCCGGCCGAGTGACATCGGGTGCAGGCCGTCGGCGTCCTTGGCCGGGTCCATCAGCTCCAGGACCCGGTTGGTGTCGATGCCCTTGGGGAGCGGGAGTTGGACGATGTAGCCGGTGCACTCCGGGTTCGCGTTGAGTTCCCGTACGACCGCCTCGATGTCCTCCTGGGAGGCCGTCGCGGGCAGTTCGCGCTGGATGGACGCGATGCCGACCTCGGCGCAGTCCTTGTGCTTGCCGTTGACGTACCAGCGGCTGCCCGGGTCGTCGCCGACCAGCAGGGTGCCGAGGCCGGGGGTGATGCCCCGGGCCTTGAGCGCCGCCACGCGGGCGGTCAGTTCGGACTTGATCGCGGCGGCGGTGGCCTTGCCATCGAGAATCTGGGCGGTCATGGACCCATCCTCCCGGATGGGACGCCCCCGGTTCCAGTCGTGGGGCCGCCGCGGGTTCGTCACAGGCTTGAACCATTCATTGCACTTGCACAACAAGTGACGGGTCGGTCGCACCGCGGCTGGACAACTCCGGCCCGATCGGACGACGATGAACGAAAGAGTGCCGCGGGCAGTGCCGGGGGGTGGACCGCAAATCGCAGTATTTTCCTCCGTGCGTGCCGTGCGTCCCCGCACTTCCACGGAGGAACACCCCAAGATGAGCTTCGGCGACCCGAACAACCCGTACGGGCAGCAGCAGCCGGCCCCGCAGGGGCAGCCCGGCTACGGCTACCCCCAGCAGGCACCGCCCAGCGTCCCGCCGCAGGGTGGCTACGCCTACCCGCAGCAGGCACCGATGGGCTACCCGAACCAGGCTTACCCGGCGGGTCCCGGCGGATACCCGGGCGCCCAGATGCCCATGCCCGGCGGGGTGAAGGCCGCTCGCGTCATCCTGTTCATCGTCGGTGGTCTCCAGGTCCTGGGCGGGATCGTCGTCCTTCTCGGCGGGGCCCTGTTCGCCTCGGCGTTCTCGGGCTCCTCCAGCTCCTCGGACTACGGCTCCTCGGCGAGCGACGCGGGCGCGCTCGCGGGCGGCGTGATCGTCGTCGCCGGCATCTTCGCTCTGGCCTTGGCGCTGTGGCCCATCCTGACCGCCGCCAAGCTGGGCAAGGGCCGCGGCGGTGTCCGGGTCTCCGGCATCATCTACGGCTCGCTGATGACCCTCTTCTCCGGGATCAGCCTGATCGTCAACTTCGTGGCGCTCGGCAGCGACACGGTGGCGGGGGCCGTCGTGTTCTCGCTGCTCCTGGCCCTGATCCAGTTCGGACTGGCCCTGTGGGTCCTCGTCGGTCTGGCCAACTCGGCCGCCGGCGCGTACTTCCGGCGCCCGCAGTACTAGGACGCAGCACAAGACCCCGTCAGTACGGCGAAGGCCGCCACCCGCAGTGCTGCGGGTGGCGGCCTTCGCCGTACTCGGGGCGCCGGCCCGGCGCCCGGTGCTCAGTGGAAGAAGTGCCGGGTGCCGGTGAAGTACATGGTCACTCCGGCCGCCTTCGCAGCCTCGACGACCTGCTCGTCACGGACCGAACCGCCCGGCTGGACCACGGCCTTGATGCCCGCGGCGGTCAGGATCTCCAGCCCGTCCGGGAAGGGGAAGAAGGCGTCGGAGGCGGCGTACGAGCCCTGCGCGCGCTCGGCGCCCGCCCGCTCGACGGCGAGCTTCGCCGAGTCGACGCGGTTGACCTGTCCCATGCCGACGCCGACCGAGGCGCCGTCCTTGGCGAGCAGGATCGCGTTGGACTTGACGGCCCGGCAGGCCTTCCACGCGAAGGCGAGCTCGGCGAGCTCCTCCGGGGAGAGGGCGTCGCCGGTGGCGAGGGTCCAGTTCTTCGGGTCGTCACCCTCGGCCTGGAAGAGGTCGCTCTGCTGGAGCAGCGCGCCGCCGGAGATCGGCTTCAGGTCACCGGGCTGCTGCGGGGTGCCGTCGACCTTCAGGACGCGGATGTTCTTCTTCTTGGCCAGGATCTCGACCGCGCCGTCCTCATACGCCGGGGCGGCGATGACCTCGGTGAAGATCTCCGCGACCTGCTCGGCGAGCTCGACGGTCACCGGGCGGTTGACCGCGATGACGCCGCCGAAGGCCGAGAGCGGGTCGCAGGCGTGGGCCTTGCGGTGCGCGCCGGCGACGTCCGCACCGATGGCGATGCCGCACGGGTTGGCGTGCTTGATGATCGCGACGCAGGGCTCGTCGTGGTCGTACGCGGCACGGCGGGCGGCCTCGGTGTCCACGTAGTTGTTGAAGGACATCTCCTTGCCGTGCAGCTGCTCGGCGTTGGCGAGCCCGCCCGGCTGCCCGTCCGTGTACAGCGCGGCGGCCTGGTGCGGGTTCTCGCCGTAGCGGAGGGTGGACTTGCGGTCCCACGCGCCGGCCAGGAACTCGGGCAGCACGGCCTCCGGCTCCGGGGCGTACGCATTCGTGAACCAGGAGGCCACGGCGACGTCGTACGCGGCGGTGTGCTGGAAGGCCTCGGCCGCCAGCCGCTTGCGCGCGGTGAGGTCGAAGCCGCCGCCCTGGGCCGCGGCGAGGACGTCGGCGTACCGGGCGGGGCTGGTGACGACGGCGACCGAGGGGTGGTTCTTGGCGGCGGCGCGGACCATCGACGGGCCGCCGATGTCGATCTGCTCGACGCACTCGTCGGGGGTGGCGCCCGAGGCGACGGTCTCCCGGAACGGGTAGAGGTTGACGATCACCAGGTCGAACGGCTCGATGCCGAGCTCGGCGAGCTGGCTCCGGTGGTCCTCCAGGCGCAGGTCGGCGAGGATGCCGGCGTGCACGCGCGGGTGCAGGGTCTTGACCCGGCCGTCCAGGCACTCGGGGAAGCCGGTGAGCTCCTCGACCTTGGTGACGGGCACGCCGACGGCGGCGATCTTGGAGGCGGTGGAGCCGGTGGAGACGAGCGCGACGCCCGCCTCGTGCAGGCCGCGGGCCAGCTCCTCCAGTCCCGTCTTGTCGTAGACACTGACGAGCGCGCGCCGGATCGGTCGCTTCGACGAGCTCGACGAGGTGGTGCTGCTCTCTACGGCGGTCACTGGATTGTTACCTTTCGTCCCTCAATGCGGTAGCCGTGCCGGGCCAGGCGCCCCACGACGTCGACGAGCAGCTGGCGCTCGACTTCCTTGATGCGCTCGTGCAGAGCGGCTTCGTCGTCCTCGTCCCGGACCTCGACGACACCCTGGGCGATGATCGGACCGGTGTCCACGCCGGCGTCCACGAAGTGGACCGTGCAGCCGGTGACCTTCGCGCCGTAGGCGAGGGTGTCCCGTACGCCGTGGGCGCCCGGGAAGGCCGGGAGGAGGGCGGGGTGCGTGTTGATGAAGCGGCCGCCGAAGCGGCCGATGAACGACGCGCCCACGATCTTCATGAACCCGGCGGACACGACGAGGTCCGGCGCGTGGGCGGCGGTCGCCTCGGCGAGGGCGGCGTCCCACTCCTCACGGGTCCCGTACGCCTTGACCGGGCACACGAAGGTGGGGATCCCCGCCTTCTCGGCCCGCTCCAGGCCGACGATGTTCTCGCGGTCGGCCCCCACGGCGACGACTTCGGCGCCGAAGCCCTCGGATCCGCCCGGGTGGGCGTCGATGGCGTCGAGCAGGGCCTGGAGGTTGGTGCCGGAACCGGAGACCAGCACGACCAGGCGGGAGGCGGCCATGGGAGGCCCTTTCTGCGGGAATGCTTCCATACATCTTGTGTGATCAGACAAAACTTCGGTATCCCGAAATACGGGGGACCCTACGAAGCCGCCGACCGCCTGCAACGATACCGGCACACCGGACAGCCCCCGAGGGACGGGGGGACGGGCGGGCGGTAGCGTCTGGCGTACAAGCCGCAAACGGCCACGACACAGGGGAAGAAACGCACTCGATGCCGGATCGCCGCCAGCCCGACTCCTCCACTGACGACAACCCCTTCGCGGCTCCCCCGGAAGGCCGGCCCGACCAGCCGTGGCAGCCGCGCAGCGGTGGCGACGGCGATGGCGGCCGCCCCGGTGAGGACCCCGGGACGGGCCCGAGCGGACCCGTGCGCTGGGACCCGACGGACCCGGTCCAGCGGCGCGCCCGGTACGCGCTGCTGGCCGGCATGTGGGGCTTCTTCTTCGGGATCTTCGGGATCCCGTCGGTGGGGCTGCTGCTGGGTGCGCTCGCCATGTACTGGGGGATCAGCGGGCTGCGCGGAAGGCCGGCGGCCGGATCCGCGTCGGACGCGAGGGCCGACGCCGTGGCGGGCCCCGCCGCCCAGGGGGGCCTGGCGGCGCTCGGGCCGGCCGCCCGCCCCCAGCGGACGGCGGCGCTCGGCGGGCTGGTCACGGCCTCGCTGGCGATCCTGCTGGCCCTGAGCTCGTACGGCTTGCAGCTGGCGTACAAGGACTTCTACATCTGCCGCGAGGACGCCCTCACGAAGTCGGCGGAGCTGCAGTGCAACACGCTGCTGCCGGACAACATGCTCGGCAAGATCCTCAAGGTCCAGCAGTAGCGTCCGGCAGCAGCGGCCACCGGTTGCGATTCCGCCGGCTCAGGCCGGGGGCTTGCGGCGGGCCAGTACGCGGGCGCCGGTCACGGGCGGTACGAGTGACCCGGACGGCTCGGGTTCCTGTGGCGGGGCCTGCTCCGCCGGGACCGGAGCCGGCGTCAGGTCCAGGTGAAGTCCCGTCACGACGGTGAACCGGCGCGATGGTTTGACGGGTGCGGCGGGTGCGGCGGGGGCCGGGGCGGCGGGCACGGGCTCGGCGGGGGCCGGCGGCGCGTCCTGGGTCAGGTCGGGGATCAGGGCGCCCGCGGCACGCCGCAGGGCCTCCCAGCGCAGCTCCCGTCCGCCGCTGTCGTGCCACTCGTCCTCCCCCTCCATGGCGATCGCGTCCGCCTGCCGGGCGGGCCGGTTCCGCCAGGAGTGCACGGCCACCGCCACCGGCACCGCCGGGAGCAGCGTCCACGCGAAGGCCGCCGCGCCGGTCGCCCACCACACCGGGCCGAAGCTCGCCAGCCCCCGCGAGCCGAGCGGCCCCGACGAGGCCGCCGCGAGCCCGGCCAGCACCAGCGCGCACACGAGGGCGCCCAGAGCAGCCGTCAGAGCGGTTTCCCTGTACGAGACTTCACGCGCCCGGCGTACTGCGAACCACCCGACTGCCAGCCCGGCCACCAGCGGCACCCCGGCGGTCGCACAGGTCAGCAGCGTCCCCGGCCCCTCCGGCGGCAGCGCCGCCAGCAGCGGGAACCTCGGCAGCGCGGGTACTCCGGCGAAGCCGAGCGGGGTCGCGGTCGCGCCGGCGCCGAGGGCGAAGCCGGGCCCCAGGGAGTAGGCCGCGCCCCACACCACGGCGTTCGGGAGCAGCGCAAGGGCGAGGAGCAGGACGGCGAAGCGGCCGGACCAGACCCCGGTCAGCGTCAGGAAGGACCCCTGAACCTCCGCGGCGTGCCAGGCGAGCGAGGCCCCGACGAGCAGCGCGCCGCCGCCCAGGAGGACGAGGGCCCCGGCGGCTCCGGCGCGCAGCGCGAGGGCGTAGCGGGGGCGTGCGACGGCCCTCCGTACGCCCCCTGGCACCCACTCGGGCAGCGGCCCCACCGGACGCCCCTTGGCCGCCCACACCCCGCCGGCGGCGGCGAGCACGGCGACCAGCGGGACGTGCCAGGCCGCGCTGAGCGGGTCGGCGGGCATGGGGCCGCCGGCCGCATAGACGGTGGCCAGCGATCCGACGGAGAGGTATCCGCAGGTCACGGCGGAGAAGACGGCGCCGGCGGGCAGGACCTCGTCCCCGTCGCTGCCGTCCCCCGAGGCGCTGCCGAGGCGGGCGGCCCGGCGCATGAGCAGGGCGGGCAACGCGACGAGCAGCAGCGGGGTCACCCCGACGGGGGCCGGGACCCCGGAGAGGGTCTCGTACCGGACGAGCTCGGTCCCGTGGGCGAGCAGCCAGAGCCCGGCGGCCAGGTGCAGGGCGCCGCCGGGGCCGCTGTCGGGGTACGGGGAGCTGATCCACAGCACGATGACGAGCACGGCGAGGAAGCCGAGCCCCAGCCCGGCGGCCACGGCCCCGCCCAGCACACAGGCCGCGGCGGCCGGCGAACGGCGCCGCCCGGCGGCGGCCCGCGGGGCGGGCGGCAACGCCGTCGGCAACGGGGTGCCGCGTTCGGTCACTTGGGTCACCCCGCCATGGTGCCAACGACACGCGCTATGGGCTAGTAACAGGCGAATGTCCGTGGTGTCGCTCAATATACGTTTTATGTACTTTTTCGCCCAGGGCTGCCGGCAGGTCACGGGGAGTGTGGCATGACAGAGAGCGTCGAGGAGCCGAGGCTCCCCTCGCCCAAGGAACGCCGCAGACTGCGCGAGGCGGCGGGCCTGACGTACGAGGACGTCGCGACGGCGGTGGGCGTCACGGTCAGCACGGTCCGCTCGTGGGAGACGGGCCGCACGGGCCCCCGAGGCCGCAAACGCGAGGCGTACGCGGGCTTCCTGACGGCCCTCCACCCCCCGGAGGCGCAGAAGTCCGCCGCTGCGGAGTCGGACCCGGGCACGGACCCCGCCCGAGCCGCCGGGCCTGCGCCGGGAGACACGGACGCGAACGCGCAGAGCACCGGCGCGGCCGACATCGAAGCGACCCCGGCGCGGATGGCAGGCGGCATCCGGCCCTTCGGCATGGGCGGGCACGGGCCGTGGACCCGGCCGCCGGTCGCGGCCAAGCGGGCTACGAGGCCCCCCGCGGCCATGCCCCGCCACGCGGCCGAGATCAACGTCAAGGCCACCGCCCGCGGCATCGGCACGCCCGGGCGCGGGGCCTCCGGCCCGGCCGACCGCCCCCCGGAGCCCCCGCATCACGACGGCCACGCACCCACGTCCGAGCAGGAACCGCCCCACGCCCCGTCAGAAACCACCCCGGAGGGGCACGAGCACGCGCCCGCCGGTGAGGCCGCACCCCACCCGGAGGGTCCGGGACAGACCCCCGCTGACACCGCGCCCGCAACCCCGGAGGAGCACGGGCCCACACCCGAAGGGGCCACTGCACCCCACCCCGGAGGGCCGGCACAGGTGCCGGCCGGGCCGGAGGGGCACCCGCAGCCACCGGACGGCGCCACCGGGCAGCCCGGGGCGTCGCCCGACGCGGCCCAGCCCGAGGGGGAGGGACAGGCGCCGGGCGGGGCGGAGGGGGAGCCGGAGGTTCCGGATGACGGGGCTGCGGAGGGGCCGTTGGGGCCCAGAGAGGTGTTCGATGCGCTGTACGGGTACGCCGCCCCCGCCCTCACGCGGCAGGCGTACCTGCTCACCGGCCGCCGCCGCCTCTCCCAAGAGGCCGTCGAGCGGGCGTTCCAGGTCGCCTGGGCGCGGTGGCCCGAGGTGGCCACCGATCCCGACCCCGTCGGCTGGGTGCGCGCAGCCGCGTACGAGTACGCCCTCTCCCCCTGGCACCGGTTCCGCCGCGCCCACAAGCACCCCGACAAGGCCCCGGCCGCCCCTGCCGACCGGATCCTGATGGACGCCATGCTGGCGCTCCCACCGACCCACCGCCGTACGGTCCTGCTCTACGACGGCGTCGGCCTCGACCTCCCCGACACCGCCGCCGAGACCGAGGCCAGCACCCCCACCGCCGGCAACCGCCTCCTGCACGCGCACGCCGCCCTCGCCGACCGGATCCCGGAACTGGCCGCTGCGCCGCCCGAGAACCGGTCCGCGCTGCTGCGCGAGCGGCTCGGCGCGGTCAAGCCGGCCGTCCGGCTGGAACCCCGCGCCGCAGCCGCCGTACGCGTCGCCGCCGAGCACCGCGCCACGCGGTTGACCCGCGCGGTCCTCGGCCTGAGCGCCGTGATCGCCGTCGCGACCGCGTACACCGCCGCGACCGCGCCCCGGCAGTACGAGCCCCCCATCGCGGCCGGCGCGAGCGTCTCCGGGGTCCCCCCGCTCGGCGGCCCCCAGCGGCTCACCGACGAGACCCGGCAGCTGCGCGAGAAGCTGCGCGCGCATCCGGCGCACAGGCCCGAGCGGCTCGCCCCCAGCCTGGAGTAGAAACGGAGCAGAAACGGGCGTGGCCCGCACCCCATCCGGGATGCGGGCCACGCCCGTACAGCCGTACACACGTACACACGTACGGCAGCGGCAAGCGTTACTTCGCGGCGTTCAGGATCTCGCGCGCGAGCTTCGCCGTCTCGGTCGGCGTCTTGCCGACCTTGACGCCGGCGGCCTCGAGGGCCTCCTTCTTGGCCTGCGCGGTGCCGGAGGAGCCGGAGACGATGGCGCCGGCGTGGCCCATGGTCTTGCCCTCGGGGGCGGTGAAGCCCGCGACGTAGCCGACGACCGGCTTGGTGACGTTCTTCGCGATGAAGTCCGCCGCACGCTCCTCGGCGTCGCCGCCGATCTCGCCGATCATGACGATCAGCTCGGTGTCCGGGTCGGCCTCGAAGGCCTCCAGGGCGTCGATGTGCGTGGTGCCGATGACCGGGTCGCCACCGATGCCGACGGCGGAGGTGAAGCCGATGTCACGGAGCTCGTACATCATCTGGTAGGTCAGCGTGCCGGACTTGGACACGAGACCGATCTTGCCGGGCTTGGTGATGTCGCCCGGGATGATGCCGGCGTTGGACTGGCCGGGGGTGATCAGACCCGGGCAGTTCGGGCCGATGATCCGGGTCTTGTTGCCCTTGGCGGTCGCGTACGCCCAGAAGGCGGCGGAGTCGTGCACCGCGATGCCCTCGGTGATGACGACGGCCAGCGGGATCTCGGCGTCGATGGCCTCGACGACGGCGGCCTTGGCGAAGGCCGGCGGGACGAAGAGGACGGAGACGTTGGCGCCCGTCGCCTTCATCGCCTCTTCGACGGAGCCGAAGACCGGGACCTCGGTGCCGTCGAAGTCGACGGTCGTGCCGGCCTTGCGCGGGTTCACGCCACCGACGATGTTGGTGCCGTCAGCCAGCATCAGCTTGGTGTGCTTCATGCCCGTGGCACCGGTCATGCCCTGGACGATGACCTTGCTGTCCTTGTTGAGGAAGATAGCCATGTGAGTCTGTGACCTCTGCCCTTACTTCGCAGCCGCGAGCTCGGCGGCCTTGTCGGCCGCGCCGTCCATGGTGTCCACGCGCTGCACCAGCGGGTGGTTGGCGTCCGAGAGGATCTTGCGACCCAGCTCGGCGTTGTTGCCGTCGAGACGGACGACGAGCGGCTTGGTGACCGCCTCGCCCTTCTCCTCCAGCAGGGCCAGCGCCTGGACGATGCCGTTGGCGACCTCGTCACAAGCGGTGATGCCACCGAAGACGTTGACGAAGACGGACTTGACGTCCGGGTCGCCGAGGATGATCTCGAGACCGTTGGCCATGACGGCGGCGGAGGCGCCACCGCCGATGTCCAGGAAGTTGGCGGGCTTGACGCCACCGTGGTTCTCGCCGGCGTAGGCGACGACGTCGAGGGTGCTCATGACGAGACCCGCGCCGTTGCCGATGATGCCGACCTCACCGTCGAGCTTGACGTAGTTGAGGTTCTTCGCCTTGGCGGCGGCCTCGAGCGGGTTCGCGGCCGCGTGGTCCACGAACTCCTCGTGGCCCGGCTGGCGGAACTCGGCGTTCTCGTCGAGCGAGACCTTGCCGTCGAGCGCGATGACGTCGCCGTTGGCGACCTTCGCGAGCGGGTTGACCTCGACGAGGAGCGCGTCCTCGGCGATGAAGGTCGCCCACAGGGTCACGAGGACCTCGGCGACCTTCTCGGCGACCTCGGCCGGGAACTGCGCCAGCGCGACGATCTCGCGGGCCTTCTCGATGGTCACGCCCTCGTTGGCGTTCACCGGGACCTTGGCGAGCTTCTCCGGGGCCTCCTCGGCGACCTGCTCGATGTCCATGCCACCCGCGACCGAGGCCATGGCCAGGAAGGTGCGGTTGGTGCGGTCCAGCAGGTACGAGACGTAGTACTCCTCGAGGATCTCGGGAGCGGTCTCGGCGATCATCACCTTGTGGACCGTGTGGCCCTTGATGTCCATGCCCAGGATGTCCGTCGCACGGGCGACGGCCTCGTCCGGGGTGGCGGCGAGCTTGACGCCGCCGGCCTTGCCGCGGCCGCCGACCTTCACCTGCGCCTTGACGACCGACTTGCCGCCCAGCCGCTCGGTGGCCTCGCGAGCCGCCTCAGGCGTGTCGATGACTTCACCGGCCAGCACCGGTACACCGTGCTTGGCGAAGAGGTCCCTCGCCTGGTACTCGAACAGGTCCACGCGCGTCCGTCCCTTGTCTTCAAAGATTCGCAGTGATTCGCGGTTGTCTGCGTGGGCGTGCCGCGGAGGGCAACGTGACGGCGCTGTCACTAGGGAGGCGCACACGGTGACCGTGGACGCGGCATGTCCGTCCCGCAGGTTATCCCCGTGGGACGTGGGTCCCTAAATCGCAGATCACACCTGAGCGGTGATACCTGTCACAGATCGCCTCACGGTTGAACTGGAAGTTCGTGTGATCTGCCATGCCCGGCGGCGCCGATCGGGGACGGGTCAGGGGGCGGGCAGGGGGCGCTTCTCCAGGGCCGCGGCCATGATCTCCGGGAACAGGTCGGGGGTGCAGGCGAAGGCCGGGGCGCCCAGTGCCGCAAGGGCCGCGGCGTGCTCGCGGTCGTAGGCGGGAGCGCCCTCGTCGGAGAGGGCCAGGAGGGTCACGAACTCGACTCCCGACGCCTTCATCGCCGCGACGCGGCCCAGCATCTCGTTGCGTATGCCGCCCTCGTAGAGATCACTGATCAGGACCACGACGGTGTCGGCAGGGCGGGTGATCTTCGACTGGCAGTAGGCGAGGGCGCGGTTGATGTCGGTGCCGCCGCCGAGCTGCATGCCGAACAGGACGTCGACCGGATCATCAAGCTGATCCGTCAAGTCCACGACGGCGGTGTCGAAGACGACGAGCCGGGTCGCGATCGAACGCATCGAGGCGAGCACCGCGCCGAAGACGGAGGCGTAGACGACGGAGGCGGCCATCGATCCGGACTGGTCGATGCAGAGGACCACCTCCTTCTTCACCGCCTGGGCGGCGCGCCCGTACCCGACGAGCCGCTCAGGGACGACGGTCTTGTACTCCGGCAGGTAGTTCTTCAGATTCGCCCGGATGGTCCGGTCCCAGTCGATGTCGGCATGCCGGGGGCGGCCGGTCCGGGCGGAGCGGTCGAGGGCGCCGGTGAGGGTGGCGCGGGTGCGGGACGCGAGCCGCTTCTCCAACTGCTCGACCACCTTGCGGACGACGGCGCGGGCCGTCTCCCGGGTCGTCTCGGGCATGACCTTGTTGAGGGAAAGCAGCGTTCCCACGAGATGGACGTCGGGCTCGACGGCCTCCAGCATCTCGGGCTCCAGGAGGAGGGTGGACAGGCCGAGCCGCTCGATGGCGTCCCGCTGCATGACCTGGACGACGGAGCCGGGGAAGTACGTACGGATGTCCCCGAGCCAGCGGGCCACATGGGGCGCGGACCCCCCGAGCCCCCCACTCCGCTCCCCGCCGCTCTTCGCGGCCCCGCCTGCGCCGTACAGCGCCGAGAGCGCGGCGTCCATGCCGGCATCCCGCCCGCTCAACACGCACCCGGTCCCGTCCCCGTCCCCCCCGAGCACCATCCGCCACCTCCGCAACCGCGCCTCCGCGGCGGCGTCGCCCACTGCCGGGATCCCCGTACTGCTCATCTACCCGTCCCCCTGCTCATCCCGGCCACCGGCCCGTGCCGACGGCGCGTATCCATTCCGTCTCCGATGCACCGAGCCCCCGTACCCACCGGATGCCGTGCGTCCCGCCCCGCCCCACCGCTGCGCGGAGCCTCTCCCCGCCCCGCCCTTCCCCCGTTCCCCGGGCTCCGCCCGGACCCGCCCGAATCCAGCCCCGCCGGCGATTGAGGCGCAAGGCCCAGGGAGCCTGGCGGGGCGTCGGTGGTCGTCACGGGGCGGGGAGAAGGAGGCGGAGGACGGGGAGGACTGCGTCCGCGCGGGTGGGGTCCAGGGTGAGGGCGAAGCCCTCGGGGGCCTGGGACGGCGCGGGCTTCGCCGACGGGCCGCGGCGGACCAGCTCGCCCAGGCTTCGCTTCACGCCCGCCTCGTACGCCCCGAACGTCCTCCGCAGCAGCGGCAGTACGTCGGTGAAGGCCTGCTCCGGCACCCCCGCCAGCCACGCGTCGATCAGCCCCAGCAGCCGCTCGTCGTGGACCAGCAACGTGCCCCCGCCCCCCGCGAATCCGTCGATCCAGCCCGCCGCGTCCGCCGGCGACGCCGCCGGGGACAGGGCGAGCCCCATCAGCCGCGCCGTCTCCTGCGCCGGCAGCTGCCCGTCGTCCAGGAGCAGCCGGGCCGCCCGCCCGCGGATCACCCCCGGCACCGTGTCCCGCCCGGCCAGCGCCCGCAGCACCGCCGCCCAGCGCTCCCGCAGGCCGCCCGCCTCCAGGAGTCCGATCGCGCCGTGGACCCCGTCCACATGGCCCCGCAGTTCCGCCGCCGCGTCCCCGTCCAGACCCGCCGCGCACGCGGGCGGCAGCGCCACGCATATCCGCTCCGCGAGCCCGCCCGCGACCGTGCCCAGGGCCGACGCGTCCGTCCCCCGTACGTCTCCGTACCGCAGCGAACGGGCCAGCGCCGGCAGGGCCTTGGCGAGCCGTGCCACGTCGGTGTCCAGTGCGGCCCGGTCCGCGAGGGCCCGCAGTACGGCGGGCAGGGCTTCGGACAGCCCGGCCAGCAGGCACCGCTCGGCCAGCGCCGTCACCTCGCCGAGCTCCGCCGCCCCGGCCGCATCCGCCTCGGCCTTGGCGGTGGCGGCCGCCACGACGGTGGTGCCCCAGATCCCGGCCTCGGCGACCCGCACCGACAGCTCCGGCTCCCAGCGCAGCCGCCACGTCTCGCGGAACGTCCCCGTGCTCCCCCGCGAGGCGGCCGGCGTGCCCCAGTCGATGCCGAGCAGCCGCAGCCGGTGCAGCAGCAGGGACTTGGCCGCGTCGGTGTCCTTGCGCAGGTCGAGCTCCAGCTCGCGCTCCTGCGCCTCGGCCTTGAGCCGCAGCGAGCGCTGCTGCCGGGTAAGGTCCCGCTGCAGCGGCACGACGGGCGCCCCGTCGGGGATCTCGCCGAGCACGTCGCCGACGACCAGGCGGTCCTCGACGAGCGCGAGCGGTATGTCGGAGCCGTCGCACATCACAGCCCGCACCGCCTCGAGGGTCTCCGTCAGCCCGGCCACCGGCCGCCCCCGCACCGCGGCCAGCGTCCCCGCCAGCCGGACCGCCTCGATGACGTGTGCCGGGGAGACCTGCCGGTCCTCCTCCCGCAGCAGCCCGGCGACCTTGGTCAGCCAGCGCTCCACCGGCCGGTCCCGGGCCGCGAAGAGGTGCGCGTACCAGCCGGGCGAGGTGATGCCCGCGCCGTACCCGCCGGCCCGGGCGAGCCGCCGGTGGGTCCAGGGCACCCAGGTGGTCTCCACCTTGACCTTGGGGAGCCCGGTGAGCAGCGCCTTGTCCGCGGCGGCCGTGGTCTTCGCGCGCAGCGCCGGCACGTGCCAGGCCCCGCACACGACGGCGTACGCGTCCCCGAACTCCCGGCGGGCGGCCCGCATCCGCTGCCGCATGTACGCCTCGCGCACCAGGTCCCGGGCGTGGCCGCCGTCCCCGTACGCCTCGCGCAGCGCTCCCATCGCCTCCCCGAGGGCCTCGAACGCGGCGAGAGGGTCTTCCCGGACGGCGCCGCGGTGCTCGACCACGTCCTCCCACCAGCGCTCGGGGTCGTCGTACCCGGCCGTTCCGGCCAGCACCGCGAGGGGGTCCGGCCGTACGGACTCGGCCGCATCCGGGTCGGTGTCGGTGTCGGTCTGCGCGGCCAGCGTGTGCGCGGCCGGGAGGTCGATGAACCGCACCGGAACGGGTACTTCCTGCTCCTGCGCCCAGCGGATGGCGACCCACTCCGGCGAGAACGCGGCCAGCGGCCAGAGCGCGGCCCTGCCCGGATCGTCGGCGGCGTGCGCGAGCAGGGCGACGGGCGGCCGCATCCCCGGGTCGGCGGCCAGCGGCAGCAGCGCGTCCCCCTCCGGCGGGCCCTCGATCAGCACGGCCGCCGGGCGGGCCGCGTCGAGGGCGGCCCGCACCGCGCGGGCCGAGCCGGGCCCGTGGTGCCGTACGCCCAGCAGCAGCGGCCCCCGCCACCCGGCGGCCGGGCTGCCCGTACCGTTCACGCCGTCACCTCCCGGCAGGCGCGGTAGAAGTCCTTCCAGCCGTCCCGCTCGCGCACCACGGCCTCGAGGTACTCCTGCCAGACAATCTTGTCGGCGGCCGGGTCCCGGACCACGGCGCCGAGGATCCCGGCGGCCACGTCGGACGGGCGCAGTACGCCGTCCCCGAAGTGGGCCGCCAGGGCGAGACCGCCGGTGACGACCGATATGGCCTCGGCGGTGGACAGGGTGCCGCTCGGCGACTTCACCTTCGTACGGCCGTCGCCGGTGACCCCGTCGCGCAGCTCGCGGAAGACGGTGACGACGCGGCGGATCTCCTCCAGGCCCTCGGGCACGGCCGGCAGGTCGAGGGCGCGGCCCATCTGGTCGACGCGGCGGGCGACGATGTCGACCTCGGCGTCGGCGGTGGCGGGCAGCGGCAGCACGACGGTGTTGAAGCGGCGGCGCAGCGCGCTGGAGAGCTCGTTGACCCCGCGGTCGCGGTCGTTGGCGGTGGCGATGAGGTTGAAGCCGCGCACGGCCTGCACCTCCTGGCCGAGCTCCGGTATGGGGAGCGTCTTCTCGGACAGGACGGTGATGAGGGTGTCCTGGACGTCGGCCGGGATGCGGGTGAGCTCCTCGACGCGGGCGGTCATGCCCTCGGCCATGGCCCGCATGACGGGACTCGGTACGAGGGCTTCGCGGCTGGGCCCCTGGGCGAGGAGGCGGGCGTAGTTCCAGCCGTACCGGATCGCCTCCTCGGGGGTGCCGGCGGTGCCCTGGACGAGGAGGGTGGAGTCTCCGCTGACGGCTGCGGCCAGATGCTCGGACACCCACGTCTTGGCGGTGCCGGGGACGCCGAGCAGGAGCAGGGCGCGGTCGGTCGCGAGGGTGGTGACGGCGACCTCGACGATGCGGCGCGGGCCGACGTACTTGGGCGTGATGACCGTGCCGTCGTCGAGGGTGCCGCCCAGGAGGTAGGTCGCGACGGCCCACGGGGAGAGCTTCCAGCGCGTCGGGCGGGGCCGGTCGTCGGCGGCCGCGAGGGCTTTCAGTTCGTCCGCGAAGGCGTCTTCGGCGTGCGGTCGCAGCACCTCGGCGCCCTTGCCGTTCTCGGGCATGGTCATGGTCCCCCTCCAATGCTCGGCAGCCGCTCCCGACTGCTGGAACAACCGTGCACCACACCACTGACAACGCTCCCCGCTCGCACGGTTGTTGCAGGTCAGAGCGATTGTCAGTGGGGGTCTCTACGGTGGGACACATGACTGAGCAGGGGGTCCGCCGGACGGCGGAACAGGTACTGGCTCTGGCTCCTGACGATGCATCACGCAAGGCGGGGGCCAAGCTGGGCGGGGCGGGTCCGTGGTCACAGACCGGAGATTCCGCTTCCGGTTCGGTGTGGGGGTTGTGCAAGGGCAGCGGCAGTACGCCGTACCGGACGGTCGTGGACCTGAGGGGCCCGGCGTACAAGTGCTCCTGTCCGAGCCGGAAGTTCCCGTGCAAGCACGCGCTCGGGCTGCTGCTGCTCTGGGCGGCGGAGGGGTTCGGCGAGCCCGGCGAGGCGCCGGACTGGGCCGCCGGGTGGCTGGCGGAGCGGGTGGCGAAGGCCGAGCGCCCCGCGGCCGCGGCAGGCAGACCGGTGGACGAGGAGGCGGCGAAGCGCCGGGCCGAACGGAGGGCGGCCCGGATCAGTGCGGGCGTCGGCGAACTGGAGCAGCGGCTCGAGGACGTGCTGCGCGCGGGCCTGGCCGGCCAGCAGCAGGCGGGGTACGCACCCTGGGAGGAGACGGCCGCCCGGATGGTCGACGCCCAGGCGCCCGGACTGGCGGCGCGGGTGAGGGAGTTGGGGACGATACCCAGTTGCGGTCCCGGATGGCCCGCCCGGATGCTGGAGGAGGGCGCGCTGCTGCACCTGCTGAACCGGGGTTGGCTCGGGCTGGCAGGCCTGCCGGAGCCGCTCGCCGCGACGGTCCGGAGCAGGGTGGGGCTTCCGGGTACCGCCGCGGAGGGGGAGGTCGTACGGGACCGCTGGCTGGTGCTCGCCCAGTACGACTCGGTGTCACCGGACGGCCGGCTCACCACCCGGCGGACTTGGCTGCGCGGGCTGGGGAGCGGGCGCCCGGCCCTGGTACTGGACTTCGGTCCGCCCGGGCGGCCTCCGGGGCTGGCACTGCCCGTGGGGCTGGTGCTGGAGGCGGAGGCTCGCTTCCGGCCCGGTTCGGCGGGGCTGCGGGCGGATCTCGGGGAGAGATCCGCGGCGGCCACGCCGTGCGACCGGGTCCCGGCCGGGGTCGGTACGGGGGCGGCACTGGAGGCGTACGGGGCGGCGCTGCGGGAGGACCCGTGGCTCGACTCGTGGCCGGTGGTGCTGGGCCCGGTGATCCCGATACCGGGGGAACCGGGCTGGCAGCTGGCGGATGCCGAGGGCAACTCCGCGCTGCCGGTCGCGCTCGCCGACGGCGGGTCGCGGTCCGGGCTGTGGCAGCTGGCCGCGCTCTCGGGCGGCGGCCCGGTCACGGTGTTCGGCGAATGCGGACACCGCGGATTCACTCCATTGACGGCGTGGCATCCGGGCTGCCCGGAACCGGTCGCCTTGGGGTGACGGGGCCGGGGGGCCCGTAGGGGAGGGAGCGTTGGCGCGGGGGCGCCGGCGTGCACGAACGACGAAGCCGGGGGGCTTTTGTGAACGACAACCACGCAAGCTGAAGGGTCGGCAGACGGGGCGCGAAAGCTGCTCCGGTCCCGCGGAGGGGGCGGGACCGGAGCACTGCACGACGAGAGGGAGGGACGCGGTGACGGCCACGACGACCATGGGCACGACGACAACCACGACTACGACTACGACTACGGGTGCTACCGCGAACGCGGTTTACGGGGAGTGGGAGGAGCTGGTCGGGGCCGCGCTGTTGGGGACCGGGCGGCGGCAAGGGAGTCCGGCGGCGCTGCTCGATGCGGCGGCCGTGCAGACCGTACGGCGCCGGGCCGGGCTGCGGCCCGCCGAGGCGGGTCCGCGGCCGGAGCCCGCACCGCGGGATCCGCGCCCGGCCCCGCCGGAGCCGGCCCGGCGGCGGCTCGCCCAGCTGCTGGCCGGCCGGACCGGCGCGGGCAGCGGCGGCGGGCGGCGCGGGGCCGCCCCGGATCTGACGGAGCTGCTGCCGCAGTGGCTGGCCGCCGCCGGGCGGTACGGATACCGGGCGCCGGCCGCGCTGGTGCCGGCGCTGCTGGACGCGGCCCGGGCCCGTACGGACCTGCGCCCGCAGGCGCTGGCCCTGGCCGGGGCGCGGGGACTGTGGCTGGCCCGGCTGAACCCGGACTGGCGGTTCGCCCTGCGCGGCGGCGCGGGCGGCGCCGGGAAACTGCCTGACCCCGAGGACCGGGCAGGGGTGGAACGGCTGTGGCAGGAAGGACTGTTCGCGGAACGCGTGGCCCTGCTGGGAGCCGTACGGGCGCACGAGGCGGCGGCCGCGACACGGCTGCTGTCGACGACCTGGGCGACGGAACGGGCCGAGGACCGGCTGATGTTCCTCGATTCGCTGCGGGTGGGGCTGAGGGCGGGCGACGAGCCGTTCCTGGAGGCGGCCCTGGGCGACCGGAGCCGCAACGTCCGGGCGACGGCCGCCGAGCTGCTGTCCGCGCTGCCGGAGTCCGCGCTGGCCGGGCGGATGGCGGAGCGGGCGCTGGCCTGCGTGGGGCCGGAGGGGGTGACTCCGCCGGCCGAGTGCGATGCGGGGATGCAACGGGACGGAGTGGTCAGACGGCCGCCGGCCGGGCGCGGGGAGCGGGCCTGGTGGCTGGGCCAGCTGGTGGAGGCGGCGCCGCTGTCCTGCTGGCGGGAGCGGTTCGGCGGGCTTGCCCCGGCGGAGATCGTGGCGCTGCCGGTGGCCGAGGGCGAGAGCTGGCGGGAGGAGCTGCATGCGGCGTGGTGCCGGGCGGCGGTCCGCCAGCGTGATCCGGACTGGTCGAAGGCCCTGCTCGGCGCGGCCTCGGCACCGCCCGCGACGGCCCCCGGCACGGCGTCGCTCGCGGAGCGGGCGAAGCTGCTGTCGATCCTGCCGGACGGGGAACGGGCGGAGTGGGTCGCGGGGTTCATACGGGCCCACGGCCTCTCGGAGGCCTTCCAGCTGCTCGGCGTGTGCCTGGTGCCGTGGGCGGGGACGCTGGGGCGGGCGGTGGTGGACGCGCTGGACGCCGCACGGGAGGCGGGCAGCTACCCGTGGAGCTTCAGCGGGGTGATGGGCCTGGCCGAGCGCTGCCTGGATCCCGCGGCGGCCAACCATCTGGAGTCCCTGACGACGGCGTCGGACGGCCCGCCGGACACGTCCCCGGGCGCGGCGGCGTACTGGTCGGAGGCCTTCCAACGCCTGGTCGCCACGCTGCGCCTACGCGCCACGATGCTCGCGGAGCTGGCCCCGAGGCCCTGACCTGCCCGGGGTACCGCTGCGCAGCATCGACTCCGCGCAGCGGTGGCCCGGCGGCTACACGGTACGGACGTTGGCGCGGACCCAGTCCACGATCGACGTCGTCGTTGCGCCCGGGGTGAAGATTTCGGCAACGCCCTTTTCCTTCAGGGGGGCGATGTCGTCGTCCGGGATGATGCCGCCGCCGAAGACCTTGATGTCCTCCGCGTCGCGCTCCTTGAGGAGCTCGAGGACGCGCGCGAACAGCGTGTTGTGGGCGCCGGAGAGGATCGAGAGGCCGATCGCGTCGGCGTCCTCCTGGATGGCGGTGTCCACGATCTGCTCGGGGGTCTGGTGGAGGCCGGTGTAGATGACCTCCATGCCCGCGTCCCGCAGCGCACGCGCGATCACCTTGGCCCCGCGGTCGTGGCCGTCGAGACCCGGCTTGGCCACCACCACACGGATCGGACCGGTCACACCCATCGCACTGCCTCCCGAGTGAACGAACGTTAAGTACAGCATCGCGCACACCCCCGTTTCACGGTGAACCACGAGGGGGAAATCACACGTGGGACGGCGTTGATTCACCGCCAGGGGAGCCGCACCGGGGGCGCTGCGCCACCGTACCGACAGCCGCACGGCACGGTGGCGCGGCCTGCCTCAGCCCCAAGAGGCGCTGTCCCACAAGGCTTAGGGGGGCCGTCCATGGGGGTGTCCATACCCGTACCCGTGTCCGGGGCCGCACTGCGGGCGGGCGTGCTCGAGGCGGTGGTCCTCGGCGGCCATCTGCTTCTCTACCCGACCGGGATACGCCAGGAGAAGCCCGCCGAAACCAGCAGAAAACACCTCGGGCAGACACCCGCACTCCTCCTGCACGGGTTCACCGACAACCGGTCCGTCTTCGTCCTGCTGCGCCGCACGCTCGCCGCGGGCGGACGGCGGCAGGTGGAGACGTACAACTACTCCCCCTTCACCCGCGACCTGCGCGTCACCGCCCGCCACCTCGCCCGGCGCGTCGAGGAGCTGTGCGAGCGCACGGGACAGGAGCAGGTGGACCTGGTCGGGCACAGCCTGGGCGGGCTGGTCGGGCGGTACTACGTCCAGCGCCTCGGCGGCGAGGCCCGCGTCCGCACGCTCGTCACGCTCGGCACCCCGCATTCCGGCACGCGGGTCGCCCCCTTCATGGACGCCCACCCGCTGGTCCGGCAGATGCGCCCGGATTCCGAGGTGATGGCCGAACTGCGGGCACCCGCACCCGGCTGCCGGACCCGATGCGTGGCGTTCTGGAGCGAGTTCGACGAGCTGATGGATCCGACCGAGACGGCCCGCATCGAGCATCCGGATCTCCGCGTCGAGAACGTGCAGGTCACCGGCATCGGACACCTCGCCCTGCCCGCCCATCCCGCCGTGACGGCGGCGGTCCGGCGCGCGCTCGACGGTCCCGGTCCGGCCGCGGTCGAGAACCTGGGAGACGCCGCTTCCGTCGCGTGAACTCCAACCCACCCGGACTCGAACGAATTTCGAACTCAAGGCCAAGGCTCGGCCTTGCCGCGACCGAAAGGCGGCCGAATGCCCGGTTCCGGAAAGCTCGGAACCCCTCGAAGATTGTCGTTGCCAGTAACCGCCGGGTACAGTCACGCCACTGCTCTCCCCAGGGAACCTCGAGTTCCCTGGCCACCCAGGCCCCCACTGCCGAGGCGAAAGAGAAGTTGGTGAACGACCGCCCCTCGTCGGGCCTGTACCCCGATTCCGGGTACGACGGCCTTTCCGACACCACTTTCACTGGTGGCTCGGCCTACGTTTCCTACGAAACGCAGGGCCAGGGGTACGACTACGCCTCTTACGCCTCCTACGAGACCGGCGCGTACGACTCCACCGCCTGGTCCGCCCAGGGCAGTTACACGCAGGACGGCGGCTATCTGTCGACCATCCCCGCCCAGGGCGGCGTCACCGAGGACGCCGGCACCGGACAGTGGGATGCGAGCGCCTGGAACCAGCCGGGCAGCACGGACTACCAGGCCACCGCCTTCGGCTACGAGCAGACCGGGCAGGCCGCTCAGACCGGGCAGTGGGCGATGCCGGGTTACGGCACCACGGGCACCGAGACCGGCGCGTACGACGCCACCGCCTGGAACACCGTCCCGCAGCACGAGCAGCAGACGCAGACCTTCTCGTACGACTACCAGTACGAGTACCAGCAGCAGCACGAGGCACAGCCGCAGCAGCACCACCAGCAGCAGCAGGACACGGCCTACGCCTACGAGGCGCCGGCCGCCCCCGCCGCCGACGTCTACAGCGAGACCGCAGTCTTCGAGGTCCTCGACAACGAAGCCCCCGAGCAGGACCACGACCTCGGCCTCGACCACGACTTCGGGCTCGATCTCGAGCACGGCCTCGACCACGACTTCGGGCTCGATCTCGATGCCGACCTCGCGGCCGCCCCGGTGCACGACCTGCCCACCCAGGCCATGCCGGTCACCCCGGCCGCCGCGCCCGTGCCGCGCGGCTCGCGCCGGGCCGGCGCCAAGACCAAGTCGGCGTCCACGGCCGCTTCCCCCTCCGGAAGCGGCGGCAACAGCCGGCGCCGCACCCCGGCGAAGCGTTCCGCCTTGCTGACCGTGGCCGTGCCCTCCGCCTGCGTGATGGGCGTCGCCGGTGTCGCGGCCGCCTCCGTCGGCGGACTCAGCGCCGTGGACAGGCCCGCCGAGGACACCACCACGATGGCCGCGCCCGACCCGGCCTCGGTGAAGCCCGTAGCGGCGAACAGCAAGCTCGACACCCAGCTGACGGCTCTCAGCGCCGACGCGGGCGACTTCGCGGACCGCGCGAGCCGCACGCAGGAGCGCATCGACCTCCACCAGCGCCAGGAAGACGAAAAGAAGAAGAAGGCGGAGGAGGAGGCGGCCAAGGAAGCGGCCCGCCCCAAGTTCGCGATCCCGGTCGGGCAGCACGGCCTCAGCGCCAGCTTCGGCCAGGCCGGCGGCATGTGGATGTCCGTGCACACCGGCATCGACTTCCCGGTCTCCTACGGCACCCCGGTCATGGCCGCCACCGACGGCACCGTGCGCACCCAGTGGAACAGCGCCTACGGCAACATGGCCATAGTGACCTCGCCCGACGGCACCGAGACCTGGTACTGCCACCTCAGCAGCACCAAGATCCGGTCCGGCAAGGTCAAGGCGGGCGACGTCATCGCCTACTCGGGCAACTCGGGCAACTCCACCGGCCCGCACCTCCACTTCGAGGTACGCCCCGGCGGCGGCTCGGCGATCGACCCCCTGCCCTGGCTCCGCAGCCACGGCCTGGATCCGACCTAAGCCCGACCGGCCGGGGAACCGATCCCCCGGCTCCGGCCCCGGCCCCCCGGTTACAGCTTCTGCACCGGCGCGTAGCGCAGCAGCAGGCGCTTCGGCTTGTCGTCCCCGAAGTCGACGGTGGCCTGCGCGTCCGCGCCGGCGCCCCTGACCTCCATGACCGTGCCCAGCCCGAACTGGTCGTGCGTCACCCGGTCCCCGACCGCCAGCGCGATGACCGGCTTGTCGGCGGCCCGACGCGTCGCGAACCCGGACGGCCCCGACTTCGTACGGGACGAGGACAGGAACGCCTCCGGCGAGGTGCCGAACGTGGCCTTCCCGCCGCCCGAGCCGGACGACCCGTACCCCGAGCCCGAACTCCGCATCGGGCCCGCCGGCTTCTGCGCGGCGCCCGTGCGCTTCCACTGCAGGTACTCCGCCGGGATCTCCTCGAGGAACCGCGAAGGCGGGTTGTACGAGGGGGTGCCCCAGGCGCTGCGCATGCTCGACCGGGTCAGGTACAGCCGCTCGCGCGCCCGCGTGATGCCCACGTACGCGAGGCGGCGCTCCTCCTCCAGCTCCTTGGTCTGGCCTAGCGCCCGCATGTGCGGGAAGACCCCGTCCTCCATGCCGGTCAGGAAGACCACCGGGAACTCGAGGCCCTTGGCGGTGTGCAGGGTCATCAGCGTGATGACGCCCGAGCCGTCCTCGTCCTCGTCCGGGATCTGGTCGGAGTCGGCGACGAGCGCGACCTGCTCCAGGAACTCCGCGAGGGTACCGGGGTTGTCCTCTCCCCGGGCCTGCTCGAACTCCAGGGCCACGGCCGCGAGTTCCTGGAGGTTCTCGATCCGCGTCTCGTCCTGCGGGTCGGTCGATGCCTGGAGCTCGGCGAGGTAGCCCGTACGCTCCAGCACCGCCTCGAGGACCACCGCCGGGCCCGCGCCCGAGTCGACGATCGTGCGGAGCTCCTCCATCAGCACGTTGAACCGCTTCACCGCGTTGGTCGAGCGCGCGGCCATGCCGAAGGCCTCGTCCACACGCCGCAGCGCCTGCGGGAAGGTGATCTTCTCGCGCATCGCGAGGGCGTCGACCATCGCTTCGGCGCGCTCGCCGATGCCGCGCTTGGGCACGTTCAGGATCCGGCGCAGCGGGACGTTGTCTTCCGGGTTCGCGAGGACGCGCAGGTACGCGAGGACGTCGCGGACCTCCTTGCGCTCGTAGAAGCGGACGCCGCCGACGACCTTGTAGGGCAGTCCGACGCGGATGAAGATCTCCTCGAACACACGCGACTGCGCATTCGTCCGGTAGAAGATCGCCACGTCGCCCGCCTTGGCGTCGCCCGCGTCCGTCAGCCGGTCGATCTCGTCGGCGACGAACTGCGCCTCGTCGTGCTCGGTGTCCGCGACGTAACCGGTGATGACGGCGCCGGTGCCGGCCTGGGTCCACAGGTTCTTGGCGCGGCGGTTCTCGTTGCGCTCGATCACCGCATTGGCGGCGGAGAGGATCGTCTGCGTGGAGCGGTAGTTCTGCTCCAGCAGGATCGTCGTCGCGTCCTTGTAGTCCTCCTCGAACTGGAGGATGTTGCGGATGGTCGCGCCGCGGAAGGCGTAGATCGACTGGTCGGCGTCACCCACCACGCACAGCTCGGCCGGCGGCAGGTCCGGGTAGCCGGTGCCGACGAGCTCGCGCACCAGCGTGTACTGGGCGTGGTTGGTGTCCTGGTACTCGTCCACCAGGACGTGCCGGAAGCGGCGCCGGTAGTGCTCGGCGACGTCCGGGAAGGCCTGGAGCAGGTGGACGGTGGTCATGATGATGTCGTCGAAGTCGAGCGCGTTGGCCTCGCGCAGCCGCCCCTGGTACATCGCGTACGCCTGGGCGAGCGTCTTCTCGAAGCCGTCGGCGGCCTGGCCGGCGAACGCGTCCTCGTCGATGAGCTCGTTCTTGAGGTTCGAGATCTTGGCGTTGAAGGCCTTGGGCGGGAACTTCTTCGGGTCCAGGTCCAGGTCGCGGCAGACGAGCGCCATCAGGCGCTTCGAGTCGGCCGCGTCGTAGATCGAGAAGGACGAGGTGAAGCCGAGCCGCTTCGACTCGCGGCGCAGGATGCGCACGCACGCGCTGTGGAAGGTGGACACCCACATGGCGTTGGCGCGCGGGCCGACCAGGCCCTCGACGCGCTCCTTCATCTCGCCGGCGGCCTTGTTGGTGAAGGTGATCGCCAGGATCTGGCCGGGGTGGACGTTCCGCGCGGCCAGCAGGTGGCCGATGCGGTGGGTCAGCACCCGGGTCTTGCCGGAGCCGGCGCCGGCCACGATGAGCAGCGGGGATCCCGCGTGCACCACGGCCGCGGCCTGCTCCTCGTTCAGCCCGTCCAGGAGGGTCGCGGGGTCGATGACGGGCTTCGGGGAGCCGTCCCGGTAGTACGCGTCACCACCCATGGGCGCGTCGAAGCGGCCCCCGAAGAGATCGTCCGCACCCGGCTCCGGGGCGGCGTGCTCCTCGGGCGGCGGAGGGACCTCGTCGGAGGGGGTGAGGTCCGCCAGGAAACTGTCGTCAAAGAGGCTGCTCATCGCTTTCCGAGTCTAGAGGGCGGGACCGACACGCCAGTACGAGTTCCAGCAGACCGGGGAAACGCATCTCCAGGTCGTCCCGGCGCAGCGTGAGGCAGAGCCTGCGGCCCTGCGGGCTCTGGCGGATCACCCCGCCCTCGCGAAGCGTCTTGAGGTGGTGCGTGACGCTCGACCTGGGCAGGTCGGGGACCACCTCGCCGCAGAACGTCTCCTCGCCGGAGGCGAGCTTGCGGACGATCTCGAGGCGGGCCGGGTGCCCGAGGGCCGCGAGCACCTCGGCCAGGCCGAGATCCTCGGCGCAGGGGTGGGTCGGCTCGGCGGCGGCAGGCATGCCGCCACTGTACGCAGATCTCGTACGGACCCTCCCGGACGAGCGGACCCGCTTCCGGGGCCGCCCGGGAGCCCCCGTACGCTCGGCGCCATGGACGTACTCATCAATGTCTTCGTGGGCCTGCACATCATCGGTATCGCCGCCCTCCTCGGCGGCTTCCTGACCCAGATGAAGGCGATGAGCGCCGGCACCGCCCGCTTCGTGCCCGCGATGCTGCACGGCGCGCTGACGATGCTCGTCACGGGCGCCCTGCTGGTCGGCTTCCGTGAGATGGACGGCGGCCACGTCAACAACATCAAGATCGGCGTGAAGCTCGCCGTCCTCTTCGTGATCCTCGTCCTCGTCTACGTGAAGCGGGACGAGGAGCGGGTGGAGAAGGCGCTGTTCGGCGCGGTCGGCGGTCTAACCGTGGTCAATATCTTCATCGCCGTCCTCTGGCGCTGATCCGCAAGCGCCATATCCGGTCACGTCGGGTCACGTCAGGGCACTTGCGATCATCTCGTCATCCGACCGTTACCTTCAGGTCTAGCGTCCTCCTCCAAGCACCGAGCTCCCGAGCGAGGAAGGACGTGAGGCCCTCGTGGCCAGTCACCGAAAGCCCAGGCAGCGCCCGCTCCACCCGCTCTCCCGCGGCACCGTACGGACCGCCGCCACGCTCGCCCTCGCGGGCGCTGCCACCGCCACCGCCTTCGAAGGCACCTCGCAGGCCGACCCCCAGCAGACGCCCTCCCAGGTGAAGACGGAGGTGGACGGGCTCTACGAGGAGGCCGAGGCGGCGACCGAGCGGTACAACGGGGCGAAGGAGAAGGCCGACGAGGCCCAGCGCGCGCTCGACGGGCTGCGCGACGAGACGGCCCGCAAGACCGACCGGCTCAACACCGCCCGCAGGGCGCTCGGCTCCCTGGCCGCCGGCCAGTACCGCAGCGGCGGCCTGGGGCCCGCCATGCAGCTGGCGCTGGCCGCGGACCCGCAGGAGTACCTGGCCCGGGCCTCGTTCCTCACCCGGACCGGCGACCGCAGCGCCGCCGAGATCTCCTCCGTACGGCGGCAGCTCGACGAGGTCGGACAGCTGAGGGACCGGGCCGCCGGCCGGCTCGCCGACCTGCGCTCCCGCGAGGGCGAACTCGCCGAGTACAAGGCCACCGTCGAGGGCAAGCTCGCCGCCGCCAGGCGGCTGCTGGCCAAGCTCACCGCCGAGCAGCGCGCCGCGTACGAGGCGCAGTCGGCCGGCGCGGCCCCGGCCGGTCCGCGGGCCACGACCCCGCCGGTGCCTGAATGGGGGCACCTCCCAGCGGTAGCTGGGGGAGGTACGCGCGCCGCCCGCGCGGTGGCCTTCGCGTACGGGGCGATCGGCAAGCCGTACGTGTGGGGCGCGACGGGACCGGGCTCGTTCGACTGCTCCGGGCTGACCCAGGCGGCCTGGCGCTCGGCCGGGGTCTCCCTTCCGCGCACCACCTACACGCAGATCAACGCCGGACAGCGCGTCTCGCGCGACCAGCTGGCCCCCGGCGACCTGGTGTTCTTCTACTCCGGGGTCACCCACGTCGGCCTGTACATCGGCAACGGCCAGATGATCCACGCCCCCCGCCCCGGCTCGACGGTCCGCGTGGCCCCGATCGACTCGATGCCCTGGGCCGGCGCCGCTCGCCCGGCGTGAGGGGCCCTACGGCGCCTTGACCTGCGTGTTCAGCCAGCCGAAGGTCTGCGGGATCTGCTTCGACCACGAGTCGAGGTTGTGGCCGCCGACCACCTTCTCGGCGTGCACCGTGGTCGGGTTCTGCGCGATGGCCTTGAGGTCCGTGCCGGAAAGGTAGCCGTCCTGCTCGGCGCCCGACATCCACAGCGCGACCGCCGGCGGCGTGGGCGCGGCCTTGAGCAGGGCCTTCAGGTTGTGGGTGCGCCGCATCTCCGGGTCCTGGGCGACCAGCGAGGTGGGCTCCTGGCCCGGGTCGTTGTAGCCGGACAGGGAGACGGCCGCGCTGTAGCGGTCGGGGTGGAGGATGCCGAGCTTGGCGGCGCAGTACGCGCCTGCCGAGTACCCGGCCACGCCCCAGGTGCGGGCCTCGTCCGACGCCCGGAAGTTGTCGACGACCATCTTGCGGACGTCGACGCTGAACCAGCTGTCCGCGTTGACCTTGCCGGGGATGTTCGCGCAGCCGGTGTCGCCGTTGCCCAGCAGCATGGCGCGCGGCGAGACCAGGATGAACGGCTGCACCTTGCCGCTCTTCATCAGCGGCTCCAGCACCTCGTGCGCCTTGAGCCCCTGGAACCAGGACTTGCCCGTCCCCGGTATGCCCGGGATCAGCTCGACCACGGGGAACTTCTTGTTCTTGAACGCCGGGTCGTCGTACTGCGGCGGGAGCCACACCATGACCTCGCCCTTGACCCCGGAGATCTTGCCGTTGAGCTCGGTCTTCTTGACCCGGCCGCCGAGGCCGTCGACCGGCTGGAACTCCTGGAGCACCTTCGGCTCCGCCTTGACCTCCGTGGCCTTCTTCCCGCCGAGCCCGTCCGGGCCCAGGTCGGGGGCGGCGGTGACGTACTTGCCGGTGCCGAGCAGATCGCCCCAGGAGTTGTAGAAGGTCTCCTGCCGGTTCACCGCGATGAACACCAGCGCAACGGCGGTGACCTGGGCGAACACCACCATCAGGGCGCGGGTCGACACGCGTACGGCGGCGGGGCCGCGCACCTTGCTCCACACGGCCAGCGGCAGGACGACGGCGATCGCCGTGAGGGCGATCGCCGTCGCGAAGAGGGGGATCCCGGTCAAGCTCATCACGCCACCCAAGAGTGCCGCGTGACGCCGCGCGGTTGCCCCCGCCCCCTGCGGCGTGGGTCACACGCGCGCAGACCCGCACCTGCTCGGACCGGTGCGTACTCAGACCAGGCGGCGCGCCGTCGCCCAGCGGGTCAGCTCGTGCCGGTTGGAGAGCTGGAGCTTCCTGAGCACCGCCGAGACGTGCGATTCGACGGTCTTCACCGAGATGAAGAGCTGCTTGGCGATCTCCTTGTACGCGTACCCGCGCGCGATCAGCCGCAGCACCTCGCGCTCGCGCTGCGTGAGGCGGTCCAGGTCCTCGTCGACCGGCGGCGCGTCCGTCGAGGCGAACGCGTCGAGCACGAAGCCCGCCAGCCGCGGCGAGAACACCGCGTCGCCCTCCTGCACCCGGAAGACCGAGTCCACCAGGTCGGTCCCGGTGATGGTCTTGGTGACGTACCCGCGTGCGCCGCCCCGGATGACCCCGATGACGTCCTCGGCCGCGTCCGACACCGACAGGGCCAGGAACCGCACCGGGTCCTCGGCCGCCGACATCAGCGGGGCGCAGCGCCGCAGCACCTCGACCCCGCCGCCGCCGGGCAGGTGCACGTCGAGCAGGACCACCTCGGGCCGGGTTGCGGTGATGACGGTGACGGCCTGGTCGACGTCGGCCGCCTCGCCGACGACCTCGACGCCGGTCCGCGCGGTCTCGCCGATCTCGGCCTGCACGCCCGTACGGAACATCCGGTGGTCGTCGACGAGCACCACCCGAACGTTCCTGGCCACTCCCCCGCTGCCGGTCTCTTCGGTCATGCTGCGTTCGCCGCCCTCTCCATCTCCAGCTCGACTTCCGTGCCGCCGTCGGGCGCGGACCGCAGCCGTGCGGTCCCCCCGTTGCGCTGCATCCGGCCGATGATCGATTCTCGTACGCCCATGCGGTCGTCCGGTACCGCGTCGATGTCGAAGCCCGGTCCCCGGTCCCGTACGGACACGAACACCGTCTGCCCCTCCACCTCGGCGTACACCTGCACCGGCCCTCCCTCGCCACCGTACTTGGCGGCGTTGACCATCGCCTCGCGCGCGGCCTGGATCTGTGCGGCGAGCTTCTCGTCCAGCGGGCAGTCGCCGACCACGACGACCTCGATCGGGACCCCGTGGTGGTCCTCGACCTCGGCGGCCGTCTTCTTGACGGCCTCCGCGAGGGTGGCCGGTTCCTCGGCCTCGTCCTTGCCGGTGCCCTCCGGCTTGTACAGCCAGTTCCGCAGCTCCCGCTCCTGGGCGCGGGCGAGGCGGCGCACCTCGCCCACGTCCTCCGCGTTGCGCTGGATCAGGGTGAGCGTGTGCAGCACCGAGTCGTGCACGTGGGCGGCGACCTCGGCGCGCTCCTGGGCGCGGATGCGCATCAGGCGCTCCTCGGAGAGGTCCTGGGTCATCCGGATCAGCCAGGGCCCGGCGAGCAGGGCGGTGCCGACGAGGACGGCGAGGGCTGCGGTGAGCACGTTGCCGAGCTGCGCCGCGGAGCCGCGTACGACGATGAAGACGGTCAGGCCCACGCCGACCAGCGCGACCCCGGCGAACCCTCGGGCCATCTGCAGGAGGCGGGCATTGCGCCCGCCGGCGGCGCCCCAGTGGGCGCGGCGGGCGTTGTCGGCCTGCCGCCAGACGAGGACCACGCCGGCGCCGACCAGCAGCGTCGGCCACACGTAGCGCCCGGAAGCGCCGCCGACCTGGACCTTGGCGATGAAGATCCCGGCGCCGATGCACAGCGCGATGAGCGCGGTGATCTGCCCCTTGTCGGGCTTGCGCAGGCGCCGGGTGCCGTCCGGGAGGGTCTCGAAGAAGGAGCGGTGGCCGGTGCGCCCGCCGACGCCCAGCGGTACGAAGACCCAGAACGCGGCGTAGAGCAGCACGCCCAGCCCGTCGCCCCACATGAACAGGCCGAGGAAGGCGAGCCGGACCCAGATGACGGGCAGCCCGAGGTGTCCGGCGAGACCGCGCGCGACACCGCCGAGCATCCGGCCGTCGGCGCTGCGGTACAGCTTGCGCTGCGGCGGTTCGTCGGCGTCTGCTGCGTGCGGGGGACGGGGGGCGGCGGAAACGGGCATGTTCCTGATGGTCACACGCGCGCGGCGCGCGGGGCATCAGGGCATCCCCCCAGTTCTGTAGGGGGGATATCAGGGTTGTGCCAGGGTCGGGCCCGGTGCCGCGGGGCGCGGCGGCCCGTCACCATGGATCCATGACCAAGCACGACTCCCCGCCGTCGCCGGCCGGTGCCGGCACGGCACCGCCGCCGGGCGAGCCCGCCGCGGGCAGCCACTCCGCGGACCGGCCTACGGACCGGCCCGCAGACCGCGCCGCCGATCGCGCCGACCGGCCGCCCCTGCGCCGCAGCAAGCGCGACAAGGTCCTCGCGGGCGTATGCGGCGGCCTCGGCCGGTATTTCGACCTGGACCCGGCGATCTTCCGGATCGTGCTCGGCGTCCTCGCGGTCACCGGCGGCGTCGGCCTGATCTTCTACGGCTTCGCCTGGCTGCTGCTGCCGGTGGAGGGCGAGGACGACAGCGAGGCGAAGAAGCTGCTGACGGGCCGGGTCGAGGGCGCCACCCTGGCCGCGGTGTTCGCGGCCCTGGTCGGCTGCGCGCTGTTCCTGTCGATGCTGGACAACGGCGGACTGGCCGTGTTCTCCGTGCTGGTCATCCTGGCCCTCGGCGGGGCCTCGTACTGGTCGCAGCGGCGCCGCAGCACCGCCGCCCCCGAGGCGGAGCCCCAGGCGGCCCACCGCCCGGGCCCGCCGGAGACCCAGGCTCCGCCCGTGCCCGGCGCCCCCTCCTGGTGGCGGGACCCGCTGGTCAAGGACGGCACCACCGGCCCCGTCGGGGCCACCGGATACCTGTGGGGCCCGGACGACTCCGCCGAGGCCGGCGCCGTCCCGGACACCGCGGGCGGCAAGGCCGCGGTGGCGCCCGAGCGGGCCGCCGTCCCGAGGGTCCCGCGCGGCGGCATCGGCGGCCGGGTGTTCGTACTGGCCCTGCTGGCCGGGGGCGCCGCCACGGCCTCGGTCTGGCAGGGCAGCACCCTCTCGCACGCCCTGCAGATCGGGCTCGCCTCGGCCCTGGCGGTCTTCGGTCTCGGCCTCGCGGTCAGCTCGGTCAAGGGCCGCACCGGCTTCGGCACCGTCCTGCTCGCGATGATCACCGCCGGGCTGCTCGCCGGGGCCTCCGGGCTGCCCCGGGAGATCGGCACCGACTGGAAGGCCGTGGCCTGGCGGCCGGCCGCGGTGGCCGACGTCAAACCCCTGTACACGGCGGGCACCGG
Organism: Streptomyces sp. NPDC051364; assembly: GCF_040682115.1. Taxonomy (NCBI): domain Bacteria; kingdom Bacillati; phylum Actinomycetota; class Actinomycetes; order Kitasatosporales; family Streptomycetaceae; genus Streptomyces; species Streptomyces sp. NPDC051364. The sequence goes on from NZ_JBFBAH010000006.1 coordinate 191,318, forward strand.
GCTCGCCACGCTGGACCTGAGCCGACTGGACGTGCCGAAGGGCACCACCCTGTCCGTCCGCGCCACCGCGGAGGCGGGCCGGCTCAAGGTGATCGTGCCCCGCGAGGTCACGGCGCAGGCCGACGTCTCGGTGAAGCTGGGCGACATCAGGCTGCCCGGGGACACCAGCCAGGAAGTACGTATCAAGAGCGGCGGCGAAACCCAGCAGGCGACCCTCAGGCCGCCCGCCGGCACCGAGGCCGGGGGAACGATCGAGCTGCACCTGAACGCAGGTGTGGGACAGGTGGAGGTGGCCCGTGCGGCGTCATGAGTTCCAGCCCGGACGGCTGCTGGCCGGCCTGGTCCTGGTGGCCGCGGGCGTGCTGTACCTGCTCGACGCGACCGGCGAGGCCGACCTGCCCTGGTTCCTGGTCATCCCGATGACCATGGGCGGCCTCTGCCTGGCCGCGCTGGTCGGGGTGGTGACCTACGCCGTACGCCGGGACCGGCGCGACCGGATCACCGAGTCCAGCGACAGGTAGGGAGCACCGGCCAGGATCATCGGGATCCAGGCCATCAGGTAGATCAGGTCGTTGCCGTAGTAGTACGGGGACACCTGCCAGGTCACCGTGAGCCACAGGCTGAGCGAGATCAGCGCTCCGCCGGTGGCCGCGATCCGGGTCAGCAGGCCGGCCAGGACCCCGAGGCCCACCAGGAGCTCCCCGATGGCGAGCACCACGGCGAAGCCGACGGGCGAGAGCAGGGCCCAGTCCACCAGGGCGGGGATCGCGGAGGTGTCGCGCACGCCGTGCATCAGCTCGCCGATGGATCCGGGGCCGGAGGCGGACAGGAACGCGGAGTCGGTCAGCTTGTCCAAGCCCGCGTAGACGAAGGTCACGCCGAGGAAGATCCGCAGCGGCAGCAGGGCGTACCGGGCGGCCTGTTCCCGCAGTCCGGCCGGGGCGGCGGAAGGGACATCAGTTCGGGTCACGCCCCATGTGTACCCCGTTCACTCGGCCACGTCGATGGTGCAACGGTTGGATTCCACTCCGGCGGCCGTGACCACCTGGACGTCGATGCGCCCGGGTTCCACTTCCGCCGGGACCGGCACCGTCAGGACCGAGTCCGAGGGGTTGGTGAAACCGCCCGCGACCGGCACCAGCGGCACGTGCACGTGCACCGCGCCGACCCGTACGACCAGCCGGGCCAGCATCTCCGGCGTCTGCGCCCCCGGCGGTACGAAACCCACGCCGCGGATCTCGATGTCGTCGCCCGGCCGGATGGCCGCGTCGAAGTCGCCGGGCTCCCGTCTGCGGACCACCGACAGCACCAGCGGACGGGTCACCTCCGCGTACTTCGCCGCGAGGTACACCGCCGCCGACAGGGCCACCAGCACGGCCAGCGCCCACGGCAGCCGCGGCAGCCGGTCCGGGAACCGGGCCATCGACACCGCCGCGAAGGCCAGCACGACCGTGGAGACCAGCACGTACTGCGCGTCCGGGAAACTCCCGCGGCCCGCGTCGTCCGTCAGCAGGTCCACCCCGCGCGGCCGGTCCGCCGGCAGCTTCTGCATCCGCTGGGCCATGATCCGTACGGTGACCACCCGGCGCACCAGCACCGCCACGGCCGAGGTCAGCGCGACCACCGCCAGCAGCGGCAGCGCCCGCCCCAGCGCCAGCCCCGCGTACAGCGCCTGCCGCTCCGGCCCGGGCGAGGAGGCCGCCAGCCGCAGCGCGGGCAGCAGCGCGGCGAACGCCGTCAGCACCACCCACGCGCTCGGCACCGCCTTCGAGGTGGACAGCCGGTTGTCCTCCCCGACCAGCGGGGCGAGCAGCCCGCCGCGCACCGACTGGGCGCGGGCGGCGACCGTGAGCAGCCCGGCCAGGACCACCGCCGCGAGCAGCCCGGCGGTGCGCGCCGCGGACCAGCCGGTGCCGAGCGCGGTGCCGACCTGGACCAGCAGCAGCACCCCGGCGGCGATCCACACGGCGAGCACGGCCCGCCGCGAGAACAGGTACAGCCAGGAGTTGCCGGCCTCCCGGCCCCGGTCGGCGACCGTACGGGCCGACAGGGTCAGCTCGTCGGAGACCCACTGCCGGGACGCCCCGGCGGACCGGGCCACCGCCGCCGGCAGGCCCTGGCCCGCGGCGAACTCGTCCCTCTTCTCCGTGAACGCGGCGACCGCGCGCCGGTGCCCCTCCTGCGCGCCGTGCGGGCAGTCGTCACAGGTGCAGGTGCCGCCGTGGGTGCTGCGGGACATCTCTTGGACAGCCACGTGCGTACCGCCTCTCTGAACTACGGTGCAATGCCAGCGAATTGTGCACCACTGCGGCACTGCTCCGGATTGCGCACGATGTCAGAGCAGGTGATTAACCGTTCATGATGTTGACGTCACCCGCCCGGCCCAGTCCCGCGTCACGGGGCGACGGTCTGCCAGAGGGGCTGGTAGCTGACCCAGGCGGCGAGATCCGAGCCGAACCGCTCCCGCGCCGCGAGCGCACTGCGGTGGTCGACCGGCACCGGCTTTCCGGCGGCCCGCGCGATCAGCTGCACCTGCGCCGCGCGCTCCGCCGCGACGAACCACCAGGCCGCCGCGTCCACGGAGTCGCCGACCGTCAGCAGCCCGCGGTTGCGCAGGACCAGCGCCTTGTGCGGGCCCAGGGCGCGGGCGATCCTCCCCGAGTCCTCCGGCCCCGCGAACCCGTCCAGGAGTGCGTGGTCCTCGTAGAAGGCGCAGGCCTCCTCGCTGATCGGGGCGAGCAGTTCCCCGAGCGCGGCCAGCGCCCTGCCGTACGGGGCGTGCGTGTGCACCACGGAGACGGCCTCGGGGCGGGCCCGGTGCACGGCCGCGTGCACGGCGAAGGCCAGCTCGTTGACCCGCCGGTCCCCCCGGCGCACGCGTCCGTCCCCGTCGACGAGGAGCAGGTCGTCGGCGGTGAGTGCGGACAGGGCCTGCCCGAAGGGGTTCACCCAGTAGCAGTCCTCGAACTCCGGGTCCCGCGCGCTGGCATGGCCGGTGACCCCGTCCTCGTACCCGAGCCGCCCGAACAGCCGCAGCGCCCCGGCCAGCCGCTCCTTGCGGTACGCGCGCTCCTCGGCCGCCCCGGTGTGCACGGGCGGCATCGAGAACCGCAGCCGGTCCACCGGGACGGGTGCGGGTGCGAGTGCGGGCTGCTGGGCCATGGGCGCTCCTTCGACGGCTCGGCTCGGCTCGGCTCGGCTCGGCTCGGCTCGGCTCGGCTCGCGGCGCAAGGTACCGGCGGCTCCCGCAACAGGCCATACCAACGGCGAAGCCGCCGCTCCCCGGGGGGAACGGCGGCTTCGTCACGGGCGGCGCGTGGGGACTACTCCCACTCGATGGTGCCCGGGGGCTTGCTCGTGCAGTCGAGGACCACGCGGTTCACGTCCGGCACCTCGTTGGTGATGCGGGTGGAGATCTGGGCGAGCACCTCGTACGGCATGCGCGTCCAGTCCGCGGTCATGGCGTCCTCGGACGAGACGGGGCGCAGCACGATCGGGTGGCCGTACGTGCGGCCGTCGCCCTGGACGCCGACGCTGCGGACGTCCGCGAGCAGGACGACCGGGCACTGCCAGATCTCGCGGTCCAGACCGGCCGCGGTCAGCTCGTGGCGGGCGATGGCGTCGGCCTCGCGGAGCAGGTCCAGGCGGTCCTTGGTGACCTCGCCGACGATGCGGATGCCGAGGCCGGGGCCCGGGAAGGGCTGGCGCTGGACGATCTCGTCGGGCAGGCCGAGCTCCTGGCCGACCATCCGGACCTCGTCCTTGAACAGCTGGCGCAGGGGCTCGACGAGCTCGAACTCGATGTCGTCCGGGAGGCCGCCCACGTTGTGGTGGGACTTGATGTTCGCGGTGCCGGTGCCGCCGCCGGACTCGACGACGTCCGGGTACAGGGTGCCCTGGACCAGGAAGGCAACCGCGGGGCCGTCCTCCTGGAGGATCTCCAGCTGGGCCTGCTCGAAGACGCGGATGAACTCGCGGCCGATGATCTTCCGCTTGGTCTCCGGGTCGGAGACGCCGGCGAGTGCGCTCAGGAAGCGCTCCTGCGCGTCGACGACCTTCAGCTGCACGCCGGTGGCGGCGACGAAGTCCTTCTCGACCTGCTCGGTCTCGCCCTTGCGCATCAGGCCGTGGTCGACGTACACGCAGGTCAGCTGGGAGCCGATGGCCTTCTGGACGAGGGCCGCGGCGACCGCGGAGTCCACGCCGCCGGAGAGGCCGCAGATGGCGCGCTTGTCGCCGACCTGCTCGCGGATGGCCGCGATCTGCTCCTCGACGATGTTGCCGGTGGTCCAGGTGGGCTCGAGGCCGGCGCCGCGGTAGAGGAAGTGCTCCAGCACCTGCTGGCCGTGCGTGGAGTGCATCACCTCGGGGTGGTACTGCACGCCGTACAGCTTCTTCTCGTCGTTCTCGAAGGCCGCGACCGGGACGACGTTCGTCGACGCGGTGACGGTGAAGCCCTCGGGGGCGGCGGAGCAGGCGTCGCCGTGGGACATCCACACCGACTGGTTCTCGGGGGTGCCCTCGAAGAGGGTCGAGCCGGCCTTGGAGACGGCGAGCGGCGTACGGCCGTACTCGCGGGCGCCGGTGTTGTCGACGGTGCCGCCGAGGGTGGTCGCCATCAGCTGGAAGCCGTAGCACATGCCGAAGACCGGGACCCCGGACTCGAAGAGGGCGCGGGCCTCGTCCAGACGCGGGGCGCCCTCCTCGTAGACGGAGGACGGGCCGCCGGAGAGGATGATCGCCTTGGGGTTCTTGGCCAGCATCTCGGCCACGGGCGTCGTGCTGGGCACGATCTCGCTGTAGACCCGAGCCTCGCGGACGCGGCGGGCGATGAGCTGGGCGTACTGGGCGCCGAAGTCGACGACGAGAACCGTGTCCGGGGCGCTGTCGTGGGCGGCGGAGGGTGCTTCTGGCACGGGGCGGCCTTCCGGCGGAAGAGGTGGCTGTTTTGTCGATTCTACCGGTGGCGCCGGCCGCCACTTTGTCGCACCATCCGAGGCCCACGTCACGGTGACGTCCCGCGACACCCCGGTCACAGCGCCCGCCGCGCCTCCCCGATCACCCGCTGGGCGTCGGCCCCGTAGACGGCGGACTCCCGCAGGGTGTTCCACACCCGGAGGTACGTCGCGACGCCGCCCGCGTCGTCGATCCAGAGCTCGGCGTGCCAGTCCTCGACGATCACCAGCCGCTCGTCATAGATCCAGAACCCGTTCCCAGGGTGGATCTTCAACGGCGCGGTGAAGGGGATGACGCCCAGCTCGACCGTGTCCAGGCCGATGATGCTCAGCAGCCGGTCGAGCTGCGCCGCCAGGACCGACGCCGGACAGACCCGGGCGTGCAGCGCCCCTTCCCACATCATGATCAGATGCCGCTTGTCGGAGTCGTACAGCGCTTCCTGACGGCGGACCCGTGCACGCACGGCGTCCTCGGTGTCCCGAGGCGACTGCATGAGTTCGGCGTGCCGGGTGAAGACCGCGCGGGCATAGTCGGCTGTCTGGAGCATGCCCGCGACGACGCAGTTCTCCCAGATGCGCAGATTGCTGGTGCGGGCGTGTTCGGCGGTGATCGCGTCCTGCACCACGCGGTGGCCCGAAGCCAGTTGGCGGCGCCAGGAGCGGATGTGCGATTCGAGGCCGCCGAGACGCGCGTGCAGTTCGCCGGCGGCGCCGGGCTGACCGGTCGCCTCGGCCCATGCCTTGAGGTCCTCAGCGGTCGCGGTCTGGCGGCCGTTCTCCAGCTTGTAGATCTTGGAGTGCGGCCAGCCGAGCCGGTCCGCGAGCTGTGTCCCGGTGAGCCTGCCGCCAGGCGCCGAGACCCGCAGGTCCCGGAGCCTGGCGCCGAGGGCGGCTCGCGCCGCCTGGAAGTCTGTGCTCACCAGGACACGCTACTTCGCGGTCTGGTCATCCGGTCAGGCCCGCGGCGAACTCCTCGTACCGCACGGCGTAATGCCAAGCAACGTCCCGTACCTGGGCGTAGCGGTTGACCTCCGCCGGCTCGGTGATCAGCTCGACGTCGAGCAGGTTGTCGTCGTCGTCGAAGTTGAGCAGGACGGCGAATCGGGAGTCGAAGATCCAGAAATCCTCAGCCGGCAGGCGCAGACGGTTCGCTTCCGCACGCGAGAGGTTTCGGATGTCCTCCCCCACCGCGCAGTTGCGCTTGGCGTTGTCGAGCAGGTACAGCTGCCCGGGCGTCGGCGGGTCGTCGACGAGCCGCACGCGCTCGACCCGCTTTCCCTGGGAAGTCTGCGACCGGATGGTGCGTGACCACTCGTCGTCGTAGTCCCACTCGACGGGCAGACCTGCCGTGAACTGGGCGTAGGTTTCGGCAGCTTCGTCGGAGGCGAAGCGGCGCCGCGTCTCCAGCCGCCAGGCGGTGTGCTCGAAGGTTTTGAAGAGCCGCCCGAACGCGTCCAGGTCGATGATGCGCGGCACGCGGACGACTTCCTTGGGGCCGAAGTCGACCAGCAGCTCTCGCGGGACCACGATCGGGATTTCACCCTCGCCCAGGTGCTGGAGCTGCGCGATGTCCTCAGGGTCACTGAGCGGGGTTCCGTGAACGATGACCTCTCGGCTGTCCAGGTCTTCGTGGACGGCCGGGCAGCCGCCACCCACTGATCCCGTGCCGTTGAAGCGCAGTCGACGCGCCATGGTCACACCCTTTCGCCGGAAACTGGTAGGCCCAGCATTCATGGGACCGCGATCGCCGCGATAGTCCATACCCGAGACCATCCGAGAACATGCGAGAACACCCGGCCGGCGTACGAGAACAGTCGAGAACATCGGATGGCACCATCCAACAAGCCAGTCCTAGCGTCCAGTTCATGGCAACTCGGACCACCATGAGCCCGCCCGTCCACCTTTCCCTGCCCCTCGACGCCCCCAGACCGGCCGTCGGCTGTGACGTGTGTGCGGCGCTGGCCGGGCAGCGTTCGGAGGCGTACCGGCGGGGGGACCGCTCGGCGGTGTCGGACTGCAACGTCGAGATCGTCGCGCACCGCGGGCGGAGCCGGTGCTGAGCCCGCGCGGCGTGTTCCGGTACGTAGCGCACACCATCCGGCATGCCCCCGAGGGCGGGATCACCTACGAGGTGTTCTGCGCCGCCTACCGGTGCGGGGCGGAGTCGGGCCCGCAGGACGAGCAGGGAGCGGCACAGGAGTGGGCGCTGCGGCACACGGGCCGGACCGGCCACGACCTGTTCCGCCGGGTGTTCACCGACCATGCGCGCGTCACCCGGGACGCCGAGCCGTCTCACGATCCGGGCCGGGTTGGCCCGGGCGGGGGCGGGCGGCCATAATCCACTCCATGCGCAAGCAGCTGAGCTTCCTCTTTACCTATGGCACCGGCCGGTCCGGTCGCCATGGGTCCTCGTGATGCTCGCTTGAGCCGCTGACTTCCCAGAGCGCCCCGGTCCGACAGGACCGGGGCGCTCTGGCGTTTCCGCTCCTGCCGGAACTACCCACAGGAGTAAGAACATGACCGTGACCACCACCCCCGCGCAGCTGATCGCCGACTCCCGCCGGCGCATCGACGCCATCGACGACCGGATCATCGGCCTGATCCAGGAGCGGATGGCCGTCTCGACCGTCATCCAGGAGGCCCGGATCTCCTCGGGCGGCCGCCGGGTAAACCTCTCGCGCGAGATGGAGGTGCTCGAGCACTGGCGCGATGCCCTCGGGAAGCCCGGGACCGCACTCGCCATGACCCTGCTGGAGCTGTGCCGCGGCCGCGTCTGACGCCGTCCCCGCCCCGTGCGCCTGCGCCTGCGCCTCTCGCGCCTCTTACGCCTGTTCGTCACTCGTCCGGACCGTGACCGGCCCCGACGGGCTTCGTTGGTGTGGATGGCCGCGTCAGCCAGGCGCGGGACCGAGCACCACGCGTGGCTCCGCCGGAGCGATGAGACGTACGGCCCGTCGGGGACGTGCGTCGTGGGACCTCGCTCCTTCGCGTGACCGGACGGCAGGGGACAGCAGCCCGGTCACCCCAAAAAAGGACGGCCGGCCCAGGGGACGCCCCGAGCCGGCCGTTCTCTGTGTTTCCGGCGCTTACGCGTGCCCGCCGGACCGGCGGCGCACCCCCACGTACAGCGCACCGCCGACGGCCACGGCCGCCAGCGCGCCCAGCGCGACCGGGCCGACGGAGCTGCCGGTCGAGGCCAGGTTGCCGCCCGTACCGCCGACAGCGGTGGTGGAGGACGACGCGGAGGGCGTGGCCGACGCCGAGGCGGACGCGGACCCGGACGGCGACGGCGACGCGGAGGCCGAGGTGCTCGGGCTCGGGCTCGTGCCGCCCTTGACCTCGACCACGAACGCGGCCTGGGCGTTGCCCGCGACCGGGTCGAAGGCGAGCGGCTTGGTGCCGCCCGCGACCGGCTCGCCGACGGTGACCGAGCCCTTGGCGTCCGCCACGGCCTTGTCGATCTTCATCGCGAACCGGCTGGCGTACGTACCGGGGACGTCCGCGAACAGCCCGCCGTCACAGAAGTAGCGCGGCGCGCCCAGCTGCTCCGCGCGGTCGCTCCCGTCGGCGTTGACCGCGCGGCAGTTCCGGGGCACGTCGGTGACCTGCACGCCGGCCGGCATGACGATGTCGGTACGGGCCACGCTCTGGCCCGAGCGCAGGTGGCTGATCACGGCCGGGCCCTTGTTGCGGAAGCCGAGCTCGGCCACGACCGTGTCGCCCACCTTGCCGGAGGGCGAGGCGGTGACCGCCTCGAAGTCGGCCCGGGCGCCGTTGGCGGTGAACTCGAAGCTGCGCTGGTTGTCACCGGGGTTGAGGTCGGTGTTTTCGGCGTGCCTGGCGTCCCGCGGGTCCGGGTTGGAGTCCGTGACCGGCACCGCGGCCGGCGCCTTGACCAGCTTCAGCTTCTTGCCGGTGGCCGGCTTGTCATCGGGCGCGTCCTTGCTGGGCGCCGGGTCGGGGACGACCCCGTACCTCAGCTGGTCCCGGTAGGCGCGCTCGGTCGTCTTGAGGTGCAGCGGGGAGTCGGGGGCGAGCTGGTAGGACTCGCCCGGCAGGAACTCGCCCTCGACGAGGCACACCGTGGTGGCGCCCATACCGCCGTGGTCCTGCCGCCGGCAGTTGTCGTACGTCTCCACCGGCTCGAGGCCGGCCGAGGTGTCCAGCTCCAGCGCCACCGACTTGGCGGGCAGCGTGCCCCGGTTCGCGAAGGCGAGCGGCAGGTCCTGCTGCTCGCCGGCCGTCACCTCGGCCTTGGGCTTCAACTCCCCCAGGTGCAGGTCGGGGCCGCCGACGGTCAGCTTGGTGGTGACGGGCGTGACGCTCGCCCCCGTCACCTTCCCGGTGATGGCGATCTCGCCGCTTGCGCCGTTCTTGCTGCCCTGGGCGGCGGCGACGAGCAGGTCGAAGCGGTTGTCGGCCGGGTTGCCGGCCGACAGGCCCTGCTGCTTGCAGACGATCGCGGTGGCGCTCGCGGTGCAGTTCGGCCGGGGCTTGGCCGGGTCGAGCCGGACCGACGCCACCCCGGCGACCTTGGTCAGGTCGACGGTGACGGTGAACTCGCCCGGGAAGCTGTTCCCGGGGCCCACGTAGTCGAGGGTGTAGCGAAGGCTCCGCTCCTTCGGGGCGCCCGTGTCCGGGTACGGCTGGAGCACCTGGGCGGAGGGGCCTTCGAGCGGGAAGGCGGGTTCCGCGGCGAGCGCGGGGGCGGCCACGCCGAGGCTCAGCGTCGCCAACCCCGTAGCTGCCAAAAGGGAGATGCGCTTGTCCATGAAGATCGAGACCGCCGAGGGCGGGTCACAGTTGCACACTTCGCGGCGTGACGGGCATCACATGCAACCATCCGGACTGATCACCTGTCACTTATGTACGCGGCGGCGGGTTCTGCGCTCGGAGGGGGAGCGCAGACCCTGCCGCCGCTACACGTGTCACGCCTTCTTCGGAACCTCCGGCACCGGCAGCAGCAAAGGCAGCCGCAACGCGCCGAACGCCTCCTTCGGGACCGCCGGACGGGCGGGTTCCACCGCCGCCAGCCGGGCGTAGGCCCCGCCCTGCTCCGGCCTCGGGTCCTGCTCGCCGTTGTTCGGCCAGTACGACATCGCCCGCTCCGCCTGCGCCGTGATCGTCAGCGACGGGTTCACCCCGAGGTTCGCGGAGACTGCCGAGCCGTCCACCACCGAGATGCCCGGGTGCCCGTACAGCCGGTGGTACGGGTCCACCACGCCCTCCTCCGCGGAGGCGCCGATCGGGCAGCCGCCGAGGAAGTGCGCCGTCAGCGGGGTGCCCATCAGCTCGCCGATGTTGCTGCCCGGGAAGCCGTTGATCTCCTCGGCCAGCAGGGTGGCCGCCTCGGTGGCCTCCTTGATCTGCACCGGGTTCGGCGCGCCGTGCCCCTGGCGGGCGGTGAGCAGGCCCTTCCCGAGCCCGCCGGGCTTGCGGTACGTCGTCAGCGAGTTGTCCAGCGACTGCATGACCAGCCCGATGATCGTCCGCTCCGACCAGCGCCGGTTGGACAGCGAGCGCGCCAGCTGCACCGGGTGCTTCGCGGTCCTGGCGAACCAGGCCCGGACCCGGTGCCTGCTGAACGGCACCTGGAGGACGGTCATGAACCCCATGGCATTGGAGCCCTTGCCGTAGCGGACGGGCTCGATGTGGGTGTCGGCGTCGGGGTGCACGGACGAGGTGATCGCCACACCCCGGGTGAAGTCCGCGCGCTGCTCCTTGCCGGGGCCCGCGCCGGGGCGCCGACGGTAGCGGCGGTCGTCGGTCTGCGCGCCGACCAGGCCCTCCGAGTTGGTCCGGGTCAGCTCCCCGAGCCGGTCCGAGATCCGCGGGAGGAGCCCGTTGTCCTTCATGGTGTGCAGCAGGGTCTGGGTGCCGTAGGTGCCCGCCGCGACGACCACGTACCGGGCGCGCAGCTCCTTGGCGATTCCCCGGCGGCGCGCGTCGGTGGGGACGGTACGGATCCGGTAGCCGCCGTCGGGGTGCTCGGCGAGCGCGGTGACGGTGGTCATCGGGTGGATGACGGCGCCGGCGCGCTCGGCGAGGTGCAGGTAGTTCTCGTTCAGGGTGTTCTTCGCGCCGTGCCGGCAGCCGGTCATGCACTCGCCGCATTCGGTGCAGGCCTTGCGGGCGGGGCCGGCGCCCCCGAAGTACGGGTCGGGCACCTCCTGGCCGGGGCGGGCCTCGCAGCCGCCCTCGGCGTCCGCGCCGTCGCCGAAGAAGACGCCGACCGGGGCCATGTGGAAGGAGTCCCCGACGCCCATCTTCTCGGCGGCGGCCTTCAGGTGGACGTCGGAGGGGGTCAGCGTCGGGTTGAGGCGTACGCCGAGCATCCGCTTGGCCTGGTCGTAGTACGGGGCGAGTTCCTCGCGCCAGTCGGTGATGGACGCCCATTGCCGATCCTCGAAGAAGGCGGCGGGCGGCACGTACAGGGTGTTGGCGTAGTTGAGCGAGCCGCCGCCCACCCCGGCGCCCGCGAGCACCATCACGTTTCCGAGCAGGTGGATCCGCTGGATCCCGTACAGCCCGAGGGCCGGGGCCCAGAGGTAGTTCCGCAGGTCCCAGCTGTTGCGGGGCAGGCTCTCGCGGGTGAACCGGCGCCCCGCCTCCAGGACGCCGACCCGGTACCCCTTCTCGGTCAGCCGCAGCGCCGAGACCGACCCTCCGAAGCCCGATCCGATGACGATGACGTCGTAATCGTGGTCGTACGACACTGCTTGTGCCTCCCGGTTGGGTCTCAGCGGTCTCGGGGAAGTGGGGTGCGTTTGCGCGTCGTGCGGTGCGGTGGATCGCACGGCGGAGCGGCGCCCCCGTACCGGGCGCACTCGGGTGCCGCGACAACGCGGCGACGTGCCGTGCCGGGCGACGCGGGGGCGTGCCCCACTTCCCCGAGACCGCTCAGCGCAGACGGAGAGCCTTCATGACCTTGAGGCTGCGGGTCATGAACGCCGCGTACTTCTCATCGTCCATGCCCAGCGAGGGCGCCATCGGCAGCAGCCGCTGGTGGGCGACGGTCTGGGCCTCGGTGTACTTGAGGATGCCCTCGGAGCCGTGGCGGCGGCCGAGGCCGGAGTCCTTCATACCGCCCATGGGCGCCTGGGCGCTGCCGTAGGCGGGGGCGTAGCCCTCGTTGATGTTGACCGTGCCGGTGCGCAGGCGGGCGGCGACGGCGTGGCCGCGGCGGGCGTCCTTGGTCCAGACGCTGGAGTTGAGCCCGTACGCGGTGGAGTTGGCCTGCGCGACGGCCTCGTCCTCGTCGGTGAACCGGTAGATGGAGACGACCGGGCCGAACGTTTCCTCGCCGCAGACCGCCATCGGCGCCTCGACGCCGTCGAGGATGGTGGGCTCGTAGAACAGCGGGCCGATGTCGGGGCGGGCGGTGCCGCCCGCGACGAGGGTGGCGCCCTTGGCGACGGCCTCGTCGACGTGCCGCTGGACGGTCTCCAGCTGGCGCTCGCCGACCAGCGAGCCCATGTCCGCGCCGTATGCGAGGGAGGCGCCGAGCCGCATGGCCTTCGTACGGGCGGCGAAGCGCTCGACGAACGCGTCGGCGATCGAGGCGTGGACGTACAGCCGCTCGATGGAGATGCAGAGCTGGCCGGCGGAGGAGAAGCAGGCGCGGACGGCGCCCGCGGCGGCCTTCTCGATGTCGGCGTCGTGCAGGACGAGCATGGCGTTCTTGCCGCCGAGCTCGAGCGAGACCCCGACGAGGCGGGCGGCCGCGCCCTGGGCGACCTCGCGGCCGGTGCGGGTGGAGCCGGTGAAGGAGACGTAGTCGGCGTGCCGGACCACCTCGGGGCCGACGACGGGTCCGTCGCCGAGGACTATCTGGAAGACCTCGGCGGGCAGTCCGGCCTCGATCAGCAGGTCACGGGCCCACAGGGCGGTGAGCGCGGTCTCGGTGTCGGGCTTCATGACGACGGCGTTGCCGGAGACGAAGGCGGGCAGCGCGTCACCGACGGACAGTTCGAGGGGGTAGTTCCAGGGCGCGATCTGGCCGACGACCCCGCGCGGCTGGCGCAGCTCGGTGACCTTGGTGAGGGTGGGCATGGCGCCCGTGTGGCCCTTGGGGCGCAGGTACGCGGGGGCCTTGCGGCCGTAGTGCCGGGCGGCGATGGCGACGGCCTGGACCTCCTCGTGGGCGTGCAGGCGCGCTTTGCCGGTCTCCAGCTGGATGAGGTCGAGCACCTCGGCCTGGCGGGCCAGGACCAGGTCGTGGAAGCGCAGCAGTACGGCGGCCCGCTTGCGTGCGGGGACCGCGGCCCAGGCGCTCTGGGCGGCGCGGGCCCGGTCGAAGGCCTCGGCCACGTCCTCGGGGGTGGCCTCGGGCAGGTCCGCCAGCTCGGCCCCGGTGAACGGGGTGTGGTTGGCGGTCCGGCCGGAGCCGATCACTCCGCGGGTGAGCCGGGTGACCAGGTCGGGGGTCACCACGTCGGCGGCGGTACGGGCACCGGCCGGGGCGGGGGCGACCGGGTTGGTGGGCTGCGGTGCGCTGCGGAGGGGGGCCGGGGCCTGCGAGTCCGTCATGGCGGTGAGCGTATTCCGCCTGCGGGGCTTTGGGTACCCGTCGGTAACCGGATTTTGCCATTTCTGCCAGCGATCGCTGGCAGGATGACGGAATCGGCCCGGAAAGCTCAGGGCTTCCCGGCGGGCGGCTCCCAGCCGCTGAGCACGACGTCGAACTGCTGGCGGGTCGTGTTCCAGTCGGCGACGGGGCTCGACATGTAGATCGCGTACTCGGTGCCGTCCGGGGCGACGTACATCTGCTCGATGGCCCGGCGCGGTCCGGCGTGCGTGCCCTTCTCGGTCCAGCTGAAGTCCCAGAGCGCGGCCCGGGTGCTGTCCCGGAAGGTGTTCTGGTTCAGCCGCTGCTTCTTGTAGTCCGTCCGCTTCGCCACCTGCTTCTCCAGGTCGGTCAGGTGCGCGTACGGGGTCTCGTAGTCCGGGGTCGGGTCGGCGGCGATCCGGATGAAGTGCTTCCCGTTGTCCGGGGTGTAGTCGATCTGGTCGCCGTCCATCTGGCGCTTCCAGCCCGCCGGGACGAAGAGGGTGAAGCCGGTGGGGTCGGTGACCTGGGTGTAGCCCGCGGGCGGGGCGTCCTCTTCGTCGCTGTCCTGCTGGTCGGGGGCGCTCGCGTTCTTGTCGGAGCCGCCGTCCTTCCCCGCCTCCGCGTCCCCGGTGAACTTCAGGACGCCGAAGACGGCGCCGCCGCCGACCAGAGCCGCCACGAGGGCGACGGCGGTGGCCCGCTTGATCCGGCCGCCGCCTGCGGTCGCCGGTGCGGGCGCGGGGCCGGGCTGTTCGGGCAGGGCTGCGGTGCGCGCCGGGTCGGGGGCCGGGGCGGGAGCGGGCTCCGCCTCCGGCGTCGTTTCCTCGGCGGCGTCGGCGAGCTCCTCCGGAGTCACCGCGCGGGTGGGCACGTACGCGTGCGCCGCCTTCGGCTCCCGGCCCTCCATCGCCTCGATCAGCATCCGCTCGGTCTCCTGGGCCGAGGGCCGCTCGTCCGGATCCTTGCGCAGCAGGGCGGTGATGACCGGCCCCAGGGCCCCCGACTGCCGCAGCGCCGGCGGCTCGTCGTTGACCACGGCCTGCAGGCTGGAGATGGGCGAGGTGCGGCGGAAGGGCGAACGGGCCTCGACGGCCGTGTACAGGGTCGCGCCCAGCGACCACAGGTCGGAGGCCGTGCCGGGGGTGCCGCCGGTGACCCGCTCCGGGGCCAGGTAGTCGATGGAGCCGACGATCTCGCCGGTCCGCGTGATGGAGGAGTCGCCCTCGATCGCGGCGATCCCGAAGTCCGTGAGCAGGACCCGCCCGTCCTTGGCGAGCAGCACGTTGCCGGGCTTCACGTCCCGGTGCAGGACGCCGACCGCGTGCGCGGCGCGCAGCGCGCCCAGTACGTGCAGCCCGATCCGGGCCGCCTCGGTGGGCTCGATCCGGCCGGCCGCCTTGGCCGCGTCCGCGAGGGAGGGGCCGTCGATGTACTCCATGACGATCCACGGCCGGTCGTCGTGCTCCAGCACGTCGTGGACGACGACGACCGCAGGGTGCTGGATCCTGGCCGCGGCCCGGGCCTCTTTCTGCGTCCGGGCGTGCAGGACCTCCCGGTCGGCCTGGGCGACGTACAGACCCGCCGTCAGTTCCTTGACGGCGACGGTCCTGTGGAGCAGCTCGTCATGCGCGCGCCACACCTTGCCCATGCCGCCGCTGCCGATGGGCTCCACGAGCCGGTACCGGCCAGCGAGCACCGCGCCCGCACCTGTCTGCTGTTCCACGAAACCCCGCCACTCTGTGCACTTCGGGCCAGATTACGGAGCGCCCGGGGCTCCCGGAACCGTGAAGGCTCGGTTCCGGCAGCACTGTGACGCAATCGCCGTACTGAGTCACCGTCAGTCGGCCTCAGCCGCCTGATTTGTAACTCCCCGTGGCCTTTTCGAAGACCTCGGTGACCTTGCCCTCCCCGTCCTGCGGACCGGTGACCATGACGACGTGGTAGCTGCCGCCGAGCGCCACGACGAAATTCCGGGCGACGACGCTGCGGCCGTTGCCGTCGATCCACGTGTACCGGCCGGTGACGCGGAGCTGGTTGCCGACCTTCGTGGTCTTGACGTCGCCGCCGCTGGCCCAGGTGGAGGACCGGTACGGGGCCAGCTCCGGCTCCTTGTCCTTCTGGTACGTCGCCGGGTCCGGGTTGCCGTCGACCTTGTCCCGGCCGGGGACGACGGTCAGGACGTACTCCCCGTCGGTGTAGCGGACCTGCCCGGCCTCGTTCATACCGCGCCGCTCCCAGCCGCCCGGGACGGCGATCTCGAAGTGCTCGGGGTCCTGCTGGGTGGTGTAGCCGGGCGGGGCGGGGGCGGGGGCCCCGGTCTGGGGCGTCTGGGGCGTCTGGCTCTGCTTCGGCGAGGGCGGAGCGGAGGGGGACGGGGACGGAGACTGCTGCGCCACCGGGGTCTTGTCGTCGGCATCCCCCTGGTCCCCGTCCCCGGGCAGGAAGAGCATGGCGTAGGCCACGGTCCCGGCGAGCAGGGCGAGGATGCCGACGAGCAGCATCCGCCCCAGCGAGCGCGGCTTGCGGGAGGGGGCGGGGTTGCGGTGCCGGCCGTGCAGGTCGCCCCGCCGGCGTACGACGGGCAGCCGCGCGGGATCCGGCTCCGGCATCGGGAGCGCGCCGAGGCCGCCGTCCGGCTCGGGGGCCGACCGTACGAGCGAGCGCAGCCAGCCGCGGAGCTCCTCGAAGTCGGGGCGCTCGGTGGGGTCCTGGCGCAGCAGCGACTCCACGACCGGGCGCAGCGGGCCGCACTCCTCGGCGAAGGCGGGGGACTCGGCGCAGACCATCTCGACGAGCTCGGTGACGCTGTCCTCGGGGTACGGGGCATGGCCCTGGACGGCGCGGTACAGCAGCGCGCCGAGCGCCCAGAGGTCGGTGGCGGGCCCGACGGGGGCGGCCAGCTGCCAGGGCCCGGTGACGGGCCCGGCCTGCTCGGGGGCCCACCGTTCGGTGACGGCCCCGACGACGGCCATCCGCGTCTGCCGCGCCCGCTCGGCGTCCAAGCCACTCCGAATCCCCCCACCGCCCCAACCCCCGCCGTGGCCGGGCCGGCTGGGCCGGCTGGTCTGGAGCAGGGCAGCCGACTCGCCGGGGAGCACGTACGAGCCCGTGTCCGTGCCCTCGGACCCGTTCTGCCGAACGGGGCCGGGCTCGCCCGGGGGCAGGTACGAGGCCATGTCCGGGCCCTCCGTCCCCTGCGGCGAGGCCGGGGGCGGGGGGTCGGCCTGGTGGTAGCCCTGGGGCAGGGCGAGTTGGGCGGGCAGCGCGGGACGGGGCGGCGCCGGGTCGGGCTGCGACTCGGGCTCGGGTTCCGGCTCCGGCTGCTCGGCGGGCGGAAGGGCGGCCTGCCGGCGCGGGGTGGCCCCGTGCCACGGCGCGCTCGTACCGCTCTCCGGGCCGCCGTAGGGGTACGAGTACCCCTGCGGCAGGTTCGACCCCTGCGGCCTCGGCTCCGGCGCGGGCTCGGAGCCACCCTTGCGCTGCTCGGTGACCCGCGCGGCGGCGGCCTGTGCCCCCGCCCGGTACGCGGCGATGGCCCCGGCGCGGGCGGCCGCCCTGAGGTCGGGCCGCTCCTCGGTCGCCGCGGGGGTGATGTGGTCGGAGTACCGCGGTCCGGTGTCGTAGCCGGGCGCCACGAGGGGCGCATAACCGCCCGCGCCCGGACCGGCATCCCGCCCGCCGCCCGCCGGCTCGTCCGGGTCCCTGCCCTGGGACCCCCGTACGGCAAGTCCCGCACCGGGCGGCGTCCCCCAGTCCTGCTCCCCGCCAGGGTTCGGTGCCGTGCCCCGGCCCGGGCCGGCGGCTAAGACGTCCGTGCCCGAGTCCGGTGACGCCGGGGGCGGTGTCATCCGGGCCTGGGCCGCGGAGTTCCGGCCCGGACCGGTGTCTGGGTTCGGGGAGGCCGCGGGGGGCTTGACCCAGCCCCGGGGCGGGGCTGGGGGCGGCGCTGCGGCGGGCGGGGCCCAGGCGTCGGATCCGCCGGGGTTCGGCGGGACCGGGTCGTAGCCGCACAGGGCGTCCTCGGCGGCACCCGCCGCCAGCCCCGTCAGCACGACCCTCCCGTCCTCGCATATCAACACGGTCCGGACCGTGATGTTCCGGTGCGTCCAGCCATGCGCGTGCAGCACCCGCAACGCGGTCAGCACGTCCGCAGCGACCTCCGCCGCCCGGTACGGGCTCAGCGGTTCATCGGCGATGAGCGCGGCCAGCGGACGCGCCGGCACCAACTCGCTCACTATCCACAGCGACCCGCCTTCGGCGAACACGTCGAAGACCTGGTCCAGCCGCGGATGGTCCGGCACGGACGCGGCCGCCTGTGCAGCGGCGATGGCCCTCCGTACGGCCGGCAGATCCCCCGCCGCCCGGCGCCCGGGCACCATCGGGGCCCGCGCCCCGGCTCCGGCCGCCGCATCCCCGTCCAGCAGCTCGGCATCCACGAGCTCCGGCAACGGCACCTGCCGTACCAGGACTTCCTGCCCGCTGCGGGTGTCGAAGGCGCGGGTCTCGACCAGTTCGTACTCGTCCGACGGCGGCAGCGGCAGACGGTAGCGGTCGGCCAGGATCCGGCCCGCGTAGTCCTCCACTTCGCCTCCCCCGAGTGCTGGGGGCGCACGTGTCCCATGGCCCCGCTGCCACGATACGTCGCGCAGGGCGCCCGCGTCCCGGGCCTGGAAAGGCTCGTGGCGAGCGGCTGCTCAGCCGAGCGGCTGGAAGGTCTGGAACGCCGTGTTGCGCATCGTCGTGCACTCCGGGCCGTCCCACTGGTCCGCCGCGCAGCTGATCATGATGGCGTAGCCGCGCTTCGCGTCCACCTTGAAGCCGCGGTTGAGCACCCGGACCTTGATGCCCTTCTGCTCGCGCTCGAACTCCCAGTCGGCGACGGTCGGGTAGCCGTTGTACTCCGTCGCGTCGATACGGATCGTGCGGTAGTTGGTGCTGTCGCTCGCCACCCCCGCGACGGCCGCGGCCCACGCGGCGCGGGCGTCGTTGCCGGGCCTGTTGGTGTAGTCGACCTGGATGCGCGGGAAACCGCCGTCGCGGTTGTATATCGCGCCGGAGTTCTCGCCGGCTATGCCCATCACCTTGAAGCCCGACGGCATCGCCATGGAGAAGTGGAACCCCGGGTCCGTCACCTTGGCGTAGCCCTCGGGGAGTCCGGCTCCGGGACCGCCCGGCGAGGCGCCCTGGCCCTGGCCCTGGCTCTGGCCCTGGCTCTGGCCCTGCTGCCCGCCCGGGGACTGGCCCTGGCTCGGCTCGGTGCTGCCGGAGCCGGTCCCGGTGCCGCCGCTGCCCTTGCCCGCGGTGGCATTGGTCTCGCCCGCCTTGGCGGACCCGCTGGGGTTCGGTGTGCCGGAAGCCGTCGTACCCGGACCGCCCTTGCCCTCTTCCTTCTTCTTGCCGGACGGGTCGTCACCGCTGATCGCGTACGCGATCAGGGATCCGATGACGGCGAGCACGACGACCACGCCCGTTATCGCGAGGGCGATGGTGCGGCGGGACATGACGTCGGTGAGGGGCGCCGCGACCGGCGAGCGCTTGCCCGTCGCCGGGGGCTCGGCCGCCGAGGCCGCCGTCGTCGCCGCTGCGGCTGCCGCGGCCTTGCGGGTCGCCTTCAGCGCAGCGCGGGCCCGTTCGCGCTGCTCGCGCTCGAGCCGCTCGCGCTCCTTCTTCTCCGCCTTCTCGGCGGCCCTTTCGGCGGTGACCTTGGCCGCGGCCTCCTTCGCGTCGGCCAGCGAGATCTGCCGGGTCTCCTCGACGGCCGGGGCAAGGACCGGGGCGGGGGGCGGCTCCGGCGCGTTGATGACGGCGGTGAGCATCGCCCGGGCGCGCGCGTCGTCGAGGCGGCGGGCAGGGTCCTTGGCCAGCAGGCCGTAGATGACCTCGGTCAGCGGACCCGCGTTCTTGGGCGGATCCACGGGCTCGGTCATCACGGCGGTGAGGGTGGCGAGCGCGGACCCCTTGTCGTACGGGGGGACGCCCTCGACGGCGGCGTAGAGCAGTCCGCCGAGGGACCACATGTCGGCGGGCGGGCCGGGCTTCTGGCCGCGGGCGCGCTCGGGGGAGATGTACGAGGGGGCGCCGACGAGCATGCCGGTGGAGGTGACGGAGGGGTCGCCCTCGACCTGGGCGATGCCGAAGTCGGTGAGGACGACGCGGCCGGTGCGGGCGATGAGCACGTTGGACGGCTTCACGTCCCGGTGCAGGATGCCCTGGCCGTGCGCGGCGCGGAGCACGTCGAGTACGGCGAGGCCGACCTCGGCGGCGCGGTGTGGGGTCAGCGGGCCCTGTTCACGGATGAACTCGGCGAGCGAGGGGCCCTCGATGAGCTCCATGACGATCCACGGGCGGGCGTCCTCGTCCACGACGTCGAAGACGGTGACGGCGCCGCCGCTGCGGATCCGGGCAATGGCCTTGGCTTCGCGCAGGGTGCGGGTGATGAGGCGGCGCTTCTCGTCCTCGTCGACGCCGCTGCTGAAGCGGAGTTCCTTGACGGCGACCGTTCGGCCGAGGGTCTCGTCCTCGGCGCGCCAGACGGTGCCCATGCCGCCCTTGCCGAGCACTTCGCGCAGCCGGTAGCGCCGCGCGAGCAACCGCCCCTCGTCCTGCCCGCCCCCGGCGGCCTTGGCGGCAGCCGCCTTGACCGCAGCCGCAACGGCATCGGCCTTCTCGACGACGGAATTCCCGGCGGCCACAGGCTTCGCCGCAGCAGCAGGCTTCTTGTCCTCAACCTCGGCAGACGCCGCGGCAGCCTTGCCCGGGTCCGGCTTCCCGCCCTCGGCGACACCGGCGGCAGCCGCAGGCTTGCCCAGGTCGGCCTTCGCCGCAGCAGGCTCCTTGCCCTCCGGCTCCGCCGGCTCGGCAGACGCAGCGGCAGGCTTCGCGTCCTCGGACGCACCACCACCGGCCCCGCCCGGGGCCGACTTCCCGGCCTCGGCGGCACCAGCCGCAGCCTCGGCCGGCTCTGCGGCACCAGACGCAGGCTTGCCCACGTTCGGCTTCGCCGCAGGCGGGACGGCAGGCTTCGCAGCGTCAGGCTTCGCAGCCTGCGGTGCCTCAGGCTTCGCCGTAGGCGACTCCGGCTCCGCCGACACAGGCTTCGCCCGGTCCTGCTTCGCCGCAGGCGACTCGGCGGGCGACTCGGTGTGCTCCGGCTTCGACATGCGTCCCCTCTGCGATCGTGCCGCCTGCTCCGGCTGCTCCGGCAGCCTCCGGGGTCCCCGGTGGTTTGCCCCGGGAGAACCCGTGCGGTAACCCGCCCCGGCGGAACCCTCATTGTTCCTCACTCCGCAACGGACGGGCGCCCCGGGTCCGCGGTTCCCCCCTCCGCATCCCGGAGTTACAACGGAACGATGTCGGGAGCCCCCAACCGCGCCGCATCCGCCGTCTGGTCGTCCGGCTGACGTTGCGATTCCCGTTCCGCCTGTACCCGCTTCTCGTAGTGTTCCACTTCCTTCTCGATCTGCTGCTTGTCCCACCCCAGGACCGGAGCCATCAGCTCCGCGCACTCCCTCGCCGACCGCGTCCCACGGTCGAACGTCTCGATCGAGATCCGCGTCCGCCGCGTCAGTACGTCGTCCAGGTGCCGCGCCCCCTCGTGCGAGGCCGCGTAGACCACCTCCGCCCGCAGGTAGTCGTCCGCCCCGCCCAGCGGCTGTCCCAGCCCGGGGTCCGCCGCGATCAGGTCCAGCAGTTCTTCCGTCATCGAGCCGTACCGGTTCAACAGGTGCTCCACCCGCACCACGTGAAGGCCCGTCCGGGCCGCCATCCGGACCCGCCCGTTCCACAGCGCCCGATACCCCTCCGCCCCCACCAGCGGCACGTCCTCCGTCACGCATTCCGCGACCCGCTGGTCCAGCCCGTGCACCGCCTCGTCCACGGCGTCCTTCGCCATGACCCGGTACGTCGTGTACTTGCCGCCCGCGACCACCACCAGCCCCGGTACGGGATGGGCCACCGTGTGCTCGCGCGAAAGCTTGCTCGTCGCGTCCGATTCCCCGGCCAGCAGCGGCCGCAGGCCCGCGTACACCCCCTGCACGTCGTCCCGCGTCAGCGGTACCGCCAGCACCGAGTTCACGTGCTCCAGCAGGTAGTCGATGTCCGCGCTGGACGCCGCCGGATGCGCCTTGTCCAGGTCCCAGTCGGTGTCCGTCGTCCCCACGATCCAGCTCCGCCCCCACGGGATCACGAACAGCACGGACTTCTCCGTCCGCAGGATCAGGCCCGTCGAGGAGTGGATCCGGTCCTTCGGGACGACCAGGTGGATGCCCTTCGACGCCCGGACGTGGAACTGCCCCCGCTCCCCGATCAGCGCCTGCGTGTCGTCCGTCCACACCCCCGTCGCGTTCACGACCTGCCGCGCGCGGACCTCGTACTCGCCGCCGCCCTCCACGTCCTGCACCCGCGCCCCGACGACCCGCTCCCCCTCGCGCAGGAAGCCGACCACCCTCGCCCGATTGGCGCACTGCGCCCCGTACGCCGCGGCCGTCCGGACCAGCGTGGCCACGTACCGCGCATCGTCCATCTGGGCGTCGTAGTACTGCAGGGCCCCCACCAGCGCGTCCTTGCGCAGCGCCGGCGCGACCCGCAGCGCGCGCTTGCGCGACAGGTGCCGGTGCACCGGCAGCCCCCGCCCGTGCCCGCTGGACACCGACATCGCGTCGTACAGCGCGACGCCCGATCCGGCGTAGAACCGCTCCCAGCCCTTGTGCCGGAGCGGATACAGGAACGGCACGGGCTTGACCAGGTGCGGGGCCAGCCGCTCCAGCAGCAGGCCGCGCTCCTTGAGGGCCTCCCGTACGAGGGCGAAGTCCAGCATCTCCAGGTACCGCAGACCGCCGTGGATCAGCTTGCTCGACCGGCTGGAGGTGCCGGACGCCCAGTCCCGGGCCTCCACCAGCCCCGTCGAGAGGCCTCTGGTCGCGGCGTCGAGGGCGGTGCCGGCGCCCACCACGCCCGCGCCCACCACCAGCACGTCCAGTTCCCGCTCGGCCATCCGGGCGAGCGCCTCTTCGCGCTGGACCGGCCCCAGTGTCGCTGTCCTCACGGCTGCCTCCCGTTCGGTGCGGGTGTTCCCCGCTCGGTGCGGGTGATCCCGCTCACATCCCCCGCCCTCGATTCTGACCCGCCGCACCCACATCAGCCACCGCCTGTGGACAACACAACGGCGACCATCACCCCGTAATACGACACATCGGTCATATATACGCCTAGTGTGACATCGCGCCAGCTCCACACCTGGACCCGCACGGTCCACAGGACTTGCGCACCCAGCCCCCTCATGCATGCCAGGGAAGGGACGGCACCCCATGCCCGCAGATCTCGCCGTCATCGGACTCGGCCACCTCGGCCTCCCGCTGGCCCAGGCGGCCGTCGCCGCCGGAATCGAGACGGTCGGCTACGACAGCGGTCCGGCCACGGACTCCACCCTCACCGCCGCCGAGGTCCGCCGCATGTCGGCCGCCGGCTTCCGGGTCACCACCAACCCCGCCGAACTCGGCAGGGTCCGCACCGCCGTCATCTGCGCCCCCACCCAGCTCGGCGCCGACCGCGCGCTCGACCTCTCCGCCGTCGGCGAGGCGGGCCGCACGCTCGCCGCCCGGCTGCGCCCGCACACCACCGTCATCCTCGAGTCCGCCGCCCACCCGGGCGTCACCGAGGACTACCTGCGCCCGATCCTCGAGGCCGGCTCCGGACTGCGCGCGGGCCGGGACTTCCATCTGGCCTACTCCCCCAGCCGCCTCGACCCGGGCAACCGCACCCACGGCATCGCCAACACCCCCAAGGTGATCGGCGGCCTCACCCCCGCCTGCACCGAGTCCGCGCACGCCTTCTACGCCCGTCTCACCGAGAAGGTGGTCCGCGCACGCGGCCTGCGCGAGGCCGAGACCGTACAGCTCCTGGAGACCAACTACCGGCACGTCAACATCGCCCTCATGAACGAGATGGCGGTGCTCTGCCACGACCTCGGCGTCGACCTGTGGGACGTCATCCGCTGCGCCGAGACCAAGCCGTACGGATTCCAGGCCTTCCGGCCCGGCCCGGGGGTCGGCGGCCACGGTGTCCCCCTCGACCCCAACTACCTCCCCCACACCACCCGCACCCCGGGCCACCCCCTGCGCATGGTCGGGCTGGCGCAGGAGATCAACGGCCGGATGCCCCAGTACGTCATCCAGCGTTCCGCCACCCTGCTGAACGAGCACGGGAAATCGGCCCGCGGGGCCCGGGTCCTGCTGCTCGGCGTCACGTACAAGCCCGATCTGGGCGACCAGGAGGGCTCACCGGCCTGCGAGATCGCCAGCCGCCTCCTCGACCTCGGCGCACTGATCAGCTACCACGACCCGTACATCGCCGGATGGCGCGTCAGGGACCAGCCCGTCCCCCGCGCCGAATCGTTGTACGAGGCCGCCGCGAACGCCGATCTGACGATCCTGCTCCAGCACCACCGCACGTACGACCTCCAAGGTCTGGCGGTGAAGGCACAGTTGCTCCTGGACACCCGCGGCGCCAGCCCGGCGGGCGCGGCACACCGGCTCTGACCACGCCCCAAATCCCTTCTCCGGATGTCGGATCCGGCTGCTAGCCTGCGGCGACTTATCTCGCACATACGTCCGCGGCGCCCCGTGCCTCCTGCACACGCCCCACGTATGCCCGAATCCCTGGGGGGGATTTCTCCATGAGCCAGCACATCCAGCCGCCCGCGCCCGACTCCGCGACCCCGGCCGTCCCGTACCCGGCCGAGCCCGCCCGGACCGGCAACATCGGCCTCGGCATCGCCGCGGCCCTGGTCGCCGCCCTCGCCGCGGCCGCCGCGTACGGCGGGATGATGAACGCGATCGACCGTCAGGTCGGCTACGCGGCGGTCGGCGTCGGCATCCTGGTCGGCTTCGCCGCCGGAAAGCTCGGCGGCAAGAACCCCGTGCTCCCCGTGGTCGGCGCGATCCTCTCGCTCGGCGCCGTCTACCTCGGCCAGCTGTTCTACATCGCGCTGAAGCTGGCCGACTACGGCAACGTCGGCCTCGTCGACGTCCTGAACCACGCGGGCGTCAGCGGCCTGGGCGACATCTGGCAGGAGGGCGCGGAGGCGATGGACTACGCCTTCCTCGTCATCGGCGGCTTCGTCGCCTTCGGTACCGCCAAGAAGATCAGCGACTGATCCAAGGGCGGCTCTGAGCAGGCACGTTCGGCAGAAATCCCTGTTGACGGCCCGTCCGGCGCTCATATGATCCGCACGTGTCCGCTCACCCCCGGCTCGGCCGTTCCCGTGGGACTGCATCGGCGGCTCCGACCACGAGGCCGAGTTCAGCCGCCACCGCATGACCGCCCTGGCGAAGGGCTGAGGGGGACACCATGGACACGACCGACGCCGACGGCATCACCACCACCACCGTGGACGGCATCCGCACCGTCCTCGCCCCCCGCTCGGGACTCCTCGGCGCCGGGCTCCTCTTCCGCGTCGGACGCGCCGACGAGACCCTCGCCACCAGCGGCATCACCCATCTGGTCGAGCACCTCGCCCTGCACCGGCACGGCCTCGGCGACGTGCACCACAACGGCGCCACCGCCGCCGCGTACACCCAGTTCCACGTCACCGGCACTCCCGCCGACGTGGTCGAGTACCTCAACGGCGTGTGCGCGGCGCTGCGCGACCTCCCGATGGACCGGCTGGAGACCGAGAAGGAGATCCTGCGCACCGAGGCCGCCGGCAAGAGCCACGGCCCGGCCCACGCCGCCACCCTGTGGCGCTACGGCTCCCGCTCGTACGGACTCACCGGCTACGCCGAGACGGGCCTGTACCGCCTGACCGCGGACGACGTCCGCGCATGGGTGCAGACCCGGTTCACCGCCGAGAACGCCGTCCTGTGGATCACCGGCGACACCGTCCCCGAGGGCCTCGACCTCACGCTCCCGAGCGGCGAGTGGCACCCGGCCCCGGCGGCCACCTCCGCGCTGCCCGCCACCCCCGCCTACTTCCAGGGCGACGACCGCGGCGTCGTCCTGACCGCGGTCGTGCCCCGTTCCACCGAAGCGGGCCTGTTCGCCGAGGTCCTGGGCAAGGAGCTGTTCCGCGAGCTGCGCCAGAAGGGCGGCCACTCCTACACCGCGATCGGCGACTACTCCCCGCGCGACGCCGACTCCGCGACCGTCACCGCGTACGCCGACGCCCTCCCGCAGAAGCAGGACGCCCTGGTCGGCGCCTTCGTCGACGTCTTCGCGAAGCTCCGGGCCGGCCGGATCGAACAGGCCGACCTGGACTCCGTACGAGCATCCGCACTGGCGCAGTTCGACGCGCCGGAGCTCGCCGGCTGCATGCTCCCCGGGCATGCCATGAACCTGCTGCTGGGCCACCGCAACCTCACCGTCGCCGAGGCGAAGGCCGAGATCGAGGCGGTCACCGTCGCCGACCTGCACCGGGTCGCCCTCGCCGTGTGGGACGACGCCCTGATGCAGGTGCCCGGCCGGGGCGTGGACCGGGCGGGCCTGGCGGCCGCACCCACCGATTCCCCGGAGATCGTCAGCGGCAGGCGCCACCCGGCGGTGGCGGACACGGGCGTCTTCCTGCGTCTGGCGGACGACGGCGTCAGCCGGGTCTCGCCGGGCCAGCGGGTCACCGTCCGCTACGCCGAATGCTCGCTGATGCAGGTCTACCCGGACGGCGCCCGCCACCTGGTCGGCCACGACGGGTTCACCGTCACCGTCGAGCCGACCCTCTACCACCGGATCACCCCTGCCGAACTGGCGGCGATCGACACGGCCGTCCCGCCCGCGGTGGTGGTCGCGATGCCGCCCCGCCACCCGTCGCGGATCCCGCAGCCGGCCGCGCCCGGACCGGTGGCCGCGCCCGCCGTGCGCTCCGTCTGGTTCACCGCGCTGCTGTGGGTGCTCGGTGTGCCCGGGCTGCTCATCGGCGGGTCGGTGCTCCTGCTGGGCATCGCCCTGGGTGACGATCACGACCAGATACCCCAGGACACCGCGCAGGACCTGCTCAAGTGGCTGATCTTCGCGGGCGTCTTCCTGATCCCGTGGGGCGTCTGCCTGGATCGCCGGATCAAGGGCAAGAACTGACGCCGAACGCCGAAGGGCCGGCTCCCCCTCGGGGGAGCCGGCCCTTCGCGTGCGTGCGTGGGGGTCAGCGGCGGTGCTGCGAGTCCGCGACCGTGACCTCGACCCGCTGGAACTCCTTGAGCTCGCTGTAGCCGGTGGTGGCCATCGAGCGGCGCAGCGCGCCGAAGATGTTCATCGAGCCGTCCGAGATGTGCGACGGGCCGGTGAGGATCTCCTCGGTGGTGCCGACCGTGCCCAGGTCGACCTTCTTGCCGCGCGGCACGTCCTCGTGGACGGCCTCCATGCCCCAGTGGTGGCCCTTGCCGGGCGCGTCGGTGGCGCGGGCCAGCGGGGAGCCCATCATCACGGCGTCGGCGCCGCAGGCGACGGCCTTCGGGATGTCGCCGGACCAGCCCACGCCGCCGTCGGCGATGACGTGCACGTAGCGGCCGCCGGACTCGTCCATGTAGTCGCGGCGCGCCGCGGCCACGTCCGCGACGGCGGTGGCCATCGGGACCTGGATGCCGAGCACGTTGCGCGTGGTGTGCGCGGCGCCGCCGCCGAAGCCGACCAGGACGCCCGCGGCGCCGGTGCGCATCAGGTGCAGGGCCGCGGTGTACGTGGCGCAGCCGCCGACGATGACCGGGACGTCGAGCTCGTAGATGAACTGCTTCAGGTTCAGCGGCTCGGCGGCGCCGGAGACGTGCTCCGCCGACACGGTGGTGCCGCGGATCACGAAGATGTCCACGCCGGCGTCGACGACGGCCTTGGAGAACTCGGCGGTGCGCTGCGGGGAGAGCGCGGCGGCGGTGACGACACCGGAGTCGCGGACCTCCTTGATGCGCTGCCGGATCAGGTCCGCCTGGATCGGGGCGGAGTAGATCTCCTGGAGACGACGGGTCGCGGACTCCTCGTCCAGCTCCGTGATCTCGTCGAGCAGCGGCTGCGGGTCCTCGTACCGGGTCCACAGGCCTTCGAGGTTCAGCACGCCGAGGCCGCCGAGCTCGCCGATGCGGATGGCGGTCTGCGGGGAGACGACCGAGTCCATGGGGGCGGCGAGGAACGGGAGCTCGAAGCGGTAGGCGTCGATCTGCCAGGCGATCGAGACCTCCTTCGGGTCCCGCGTCCGCCGGCTCGGGACGATGGCGATGTCGTCGAACGCGTACGCCCTGCGGCCGCGCTTGCCGCGCCCGATCTCGATCTCAGTCACGTGTGGTGGCCTTTCCTCTGGGTCTGCCCGTCCAGTATCCCCGAACCCCGGCGCCCCGCGTTCCGGTGACCGCTGTACGGACGCCATTCCAGCCCGACGGCGTTTGAGGCGCGGGGGCTCGGGGGCGGAGCCCCCGCAACGGCGAGGAGCGGGCCCGCTTGCTCCGGACCCGCCCCATGCCCTGGCTCTGGCTGCTACCCCTTACGGGAGTAGTTCGGCGCCTCGACCGTCATCTGGATGTCGTGCGGGTGGCTCTCCTTGAGGCCCGCCGAGGTGATGCGGACGAAGCGGCCGCGGTCCTGCAGCTCCGGCACCGTACGGCCGCCGACGTAGAACATCGACTGGCGCAGGCCGCCGACGAGCTGGTGCACGACCGCGGAGAGCGGGCCGCGGTACGGGACCTGGCCCTCGATGCCCTCGGGGATGAGCTTGTCGTCGCCGCCCACGCCCTCCTGGAAGTAGCGGTCCTTGGAGAACGACTTCTGCTCACCACGGGTCTGCATCGCGCCGAGCGAGCCCATGCCGCGGTACGACTTGAACTGCTTGCCGTTGATGAACATCAGCTCGCCCGGGGACTCCTCGCAGCCCGCGAGCAGCGAGCCGAGCATCACCGTGTCGGCGCCCGCGACGAGCGCCTTCGCGATGTCGCCGGAGTACTGCAGGCCGCCGTCGCCGATGACCGGGACGCCAGCCGCCTTCGCGGCGAGCGAGGCCTCGTAGATGGCGGTGACCTGCGGGACGCCGATGCCGGCGACGACGCGGGTGGTGCAGATGGAGCCGGGGCCCACGCCGACCTTGATGCCGTCGCAGCCGGCGTCGATCAGCGCCTGGGCGCCGTCGCGGGTGGCGACGTTGCCGCCGATGACGTCGACGGAGGAGTTCGACTTGATCTTGGCGACCATGTCGCCGACCAGGCGGGAGTGGCCGTGGGCGGTGTCGACGACGATGAAGTCGGCGCCCGCCTCGATCAGGGCCTGGGCGCGGTCGTACGCGTCGCCGGCGACGCCGACCGCGGCGCCGACCAGGAGGCGGCCGCCCTTGTCCTTGGCGGCGTTCGGGTACTTCTCGGCCTTGACGAAGTCCTTGACCGTGATGAGGCCCTTGAGGATGCCCGCGTCGTCGACCAGCGGAAGCTTCTCGATCTTGTGGCGGCGCAGCAGCTCCATGGCGTCGACGCCGGAGATGCCGACCTTGCCCGTGACCAGCGGCATCGGGGTCATGACCTCGCGCACCTGGCGGCTGCGGTCGGACTCGAAGGCCATGTCGCGGTTGGTGACGATGCCGAGCAGCTTGCCCGCCGGGTCGGTGACCGGGACGCCGGAGATGCGGAACTTCGCGCAGAGCTCGTCGGCCTCGCGCAGCGTCGCGTCGGGGTGCACCGTGATCGGGTCGGTGACCATGCCGGACTCGGAGCGCTTGACCAGGTCGACCTGGTTCGCCTGGTCGGCGATCGACAGGTTGCGGTGCAGTACGCCGACGCCGCCCTGGCGGGCCATCGCGATGGCCATGCGGGCCTCGGTGACCTTGTCCATGGCGGCGGACAGCAGCGGAACGTTGACGCGCACGTTCCGGGAGATGAGGGAGGAGGTGTCGATCTCGTCCGGCGCCATGTCCGACGAGCCCGGCAGCAGCAGGACGTCGTCATACGTGAGGCCGAGTGTGGCGAATTTGTCGGGCACTCCGTCGGCGTTCACAGTCATGACACCTTCCCAATGGTCTTGCTCAGCGCGGATCTCCATGCTAACGGGATCGCGACGCGTCTCATTCCACGAGCCGGGTCAAGCCCAAGTTTCGTGGCTTCCTCCTATTGATCGTCGGCGTATTGACCGTCGACAGGATTCGGCCGGCGCCCGGCTGTGCCGGGCTACTGCTCGGCGAGCGCGCGCAGCCGGCTGAGCGCACGGTGCTGGGCCACCCGCACCGCACCGGGGGACATCCCGAGCATCTGCCCGGTCTCCTCGGCCGTCAGCCCGACCGCCACCCGCAGTACGAGGAGCTCGCGCTGGTTCTCCGGAAGGTTGGCCAGCAGCTTCTTGGCCCAGGCGGCGTCGCTGCTCAGCAGCGCCCGCTCCTCGGGGCCCAGCGAGTCGTCCGGCCGCTCGGGCATCTCGTCTGAGGGCACGGCCGTGCTGCCCGGGTGCCGCATGGCGGCCCGCTGCAGGTCGGCGACCTTGTGTGCGGCGATGGCGAAGACGAAGGCCTCGAAGGGGCGGCCGGTGTCCCGGTACCGCGGGAGCGCCATCAGGACGGCGACGCACACCTCCTGCGCCAGGTCCTCCACGAAGTGGCGGGCATCACCCGGAAGGCGCGAGAGCCGTGCGCGGCAGTAGCGGATGGCCAGCGGGTGCACGAAGGCGAGCAGGTCGTGCGTCGCCTGCTCGTCACCCTCCACCGCACGGCGTACGAGCGCGCTGACAGCCCCGGCGCTGCCGCTCTTGGCGGCGCCGGTGGAGCCTGTGGCCGCGGGTGACCCCATGGCCTCGTCGTCACGCATCAATCCATGGTGCCTTGGCGCCGCAGCATTCGCGCCGCCACGGCCCGTGTTGTGCGTCGAAGCGTTATGAGCGGGTGCGCCTGAACCCATCACTGCGCCCTCCCCTCCCGCTCGACCGAGTACTCCCCGAGGCCCCATCCCAGAAAATGCGCCACACCTCAAGCATGCGGCATCGCGCGCGAAGCGACACGCCCCCCGGATTGTGCCCCGCCGATCCCCGGGTACGCACCGGGTGCGACGGGACGGAAACGGGCGGGACGGTCCTCCGGACGGACCGTACGGGACACGGGACCGGACCGGACCGGACCGGACCGGACCGGACCGTACCGGACGGGGCCGGCCGCGGTCGGGCCCGATCGGCGGGCACGCCCGCGATCGGCGGCACGCGGCGTGCCGCCCCGCCCGCCGGTGGCGGACGGGACCGCTCTCAGCGTCCGGCCTGCGGGCTCGCGGTCAGCGGACCAGGCCCCAGCGGAACCCGAGCGCCACGGCGTGCGCCCGGTCCGAGGCGCCCAGCTTCTTGAACAGCCGGCGGGCGTGCGTCTTGACCGTGTCCTCGGAGAGGAAGAGCTCGCGCCCGATCTCCGCGTTGGACCGGCCGTGGCTCATTCCCTCCAGAACCTGGATCTCGCGCGCGGTGAGCGTGGGCGCGGCGCCCATCTCGGCCGAGCGGAGCCGGCGCGGGGCCAGTCGCCAGGTCGGGTCGGCGAGTGCCTGGGTGACCGTGGCCCGCAGTTCGGCGCGCGAGGCGTCCTTGTGCAGATAACCCCGGGCGCCGGCGGCGACCGCGAGGGCCACGCCGTCCAGGTCCTCGGCGACCGTCAGCATGATGATGCGGGCGCCCGGATCGGCCGAGAGCAGCCGGCGCACCGTCTCCACACCGCCGAGCCCGGGCATCCGTACATCCATCAGAATCAGGTCGGAGCGGTCGGCACCCCAGCGGCGGAGGACTTCCTCGCCGTTGGCAGCCGTCGTCACACGCTCGACGCCGGGCACGGTGGCAACCGCGCGACGGAGCGCCTCTCGGGCAAGCGGGGAGTCGTCGCAGACGAGGACGGAAGTCATGACCGCCCTCCGCAGCTGCTGATGCGCGTCACCTTGAGCCTCCAGGCTGGTACGTATCGTCACCTGTGCGGTCGATGCCCTCGGACACCTGTCCGGGAACTTCTTGGTTCAACCGCCTTCGCACTCTCAACGATGGTCACTCGAAAGAGTTACGGGTCGGACGGACACCTTCGGCACTCTACGTGAGGAGGCGATCACGACGTGGGTGCCACTCGCGGCGCGTCCTCCATCTGGAGCTATGCCCTATTTGGCGGCTTTTCTTCCGTTTGGCACGTGTCTGAGGCTAGATTCCCAATGAGTCATATTTACATCTACTCCGACAGTAGGTGTGGAGACTTGGACCGTATCCGTCTCAGTACCGGCACCAAGAGGACTACCCATGGCAGATTTCTCCCGCCTCCCCGGACCGAACGCCGACCTCTGGGACTGGCAGCTGCTGGCCGCCTGCCGAGGGGTCGACAGCTCCCTCTTCTTCCACCCGGAAGGCGAGCGGGGCGCGGCGAGGAGTGCGCGCGAGGCCTCGGCTAAAGAGGTCTGCATGAGATGCCCGGTGCGCTCGGAATGCGCCGCGCACGCACTGGCCGTCCGCGAGCCCTACGGGGTGTGGGGCGGGCTCACCGAAGACGAACGCGAAGAGCTCATGGGGCGCGCGCGCCATCGCCTGATCCCCGCATCGAGCACGATCGGCCCCATCCCCCCGCACTGATACACGGGTTCGCCGAAACGTACGAAGGAACGTTTCTTCAACCCGCACACGGACCGGAACGCCACGCGTTCGGCCGTATCGCCGTACCTCCGTACGGTCACGGTCAGCGCGTGGCGGCCCGCTCCAGTTCGGCCAGGGTCGCCGCCACGGCCGGCACCCGCGCCAGGTCGGGCAGGGTCAGCGCCACGACCTCCCGCTCCACGGCCGGTTCCACGGCCACCGTGCTCACGCCCTTGGCCCGTACGGACTCCACCGCGAGCTCCGGCAGCACCGCGACGCCCAGCCCGGCGCCGACCAGGCCGACCACGGCCGGGTAGTCGTCGGTCGCGAAGTCGATGCGCGGGGTGAAGCCCACCTCCTCGCACACCTCCACCAGGTGGCGGCGGCAGCGCGGACAGCCCGCGATCCAGGGCTCGTCGGCGAGTTCCGCCATGCCCACCCGCTCGGCCCCGGCCAGCCGGTGCCCGTCCGGCACCAGCCCGACGAGCCGGTCCGTCAGCAACGGCCGCACGACGAGGTCCTCCCACTCGGCAGCCGATCCGGTGGCCCCGCCGTACCGGAAGGCCAGCGCCAGGTCGCAGTCGCCCTCGCGCAGCATCTCCACGGACCGCGGGGGCTCCGCCTCGACCAGCGAGATCCGCGTACCGGGGTGCTCGGCGCGCATCGCGGCCAGCGCGGTCGGCACCAGCGTGGAGCTCCCGCTGGGGAAGGACACCAGCCGGACCCGGCCCGCGCGCAGCCCGGCGATCGCCGCGACCTCCTCCTCGGCGGCGGTCAGCCCGGCGAGGATCCCGGCGGCGTGCCGCACCAGGGCCGTACCGGCCTGGGTCAGCCGCATCTCGCGGCCCGCCCGGATGAGCAGCGGGGTGCCGGCCGACTGCTCCAGCGCCTTCATCTGCTGGGAGACGGCGGGCTGGGTGCACCCGAGCTCGCGGGCGGCGGCGGAGAAGGACCCGGTGCCGGCCACGGCGCGCAGCACCCGGAGATGACGTGCCTCGATCATCCTCCGAGCATAAGCCCAGCTTTGAGCACAGCGCGAATACTCCCGTGCCCCTTTGAGGAAGGTGGACTACCGTGGTCCCCATGGCCTCCATCGCCCCCCTTGCCCCCATGCACGTCCTCTCCGTGAACCTCGGCCGCGCGACGGCCGTCGACTACACCGACGCGGCGGGCGGATTCACCGGCATCGGCAAGCGCCCCGCCCCCGGCCCGGTCCGGGTGTCCGCCCCGGGGCCCAAGGGCATCGGCGGCAGCGGCCTCGAGGGCGACGCCGTCTGCGACCTGCGCCACCACGGCGGGGACCACCAGGCCGTCTACGCCTGCGCGCGCGAGGACCTGGACTGGTGGGAGGGCGAGCTGGACCGCGAACTGCCTGCCGGGCTCTTCGGCGAGAACCTCACCACCTCCGGCCTCGACGTGACCGGTGCGCTGCTCGGGGAGCGCTGGCGGATCGGCGCGGGCCTCGTCCTCGAGGTGGCCTCGGCCCGCATCCCGTGCCGGACCTTCCAGGGCGCCCTCGGCGAGACGGCCTGGGTCAAGCGGTACACGCAGGCCGCGCGGCCGGGTGCGTACCTGCGCGTGGTCCAGGAGGGCACGATCTCCCCCGGCGACGCCATCGAGGTCATCCACCGCCCGGACCACGACGTGACGGTGGAGCTCTGGTTCCGGGCCTTCACCACGGACCGGTCACTGCTCCCGCGCACGCTGGCGGCGGGCGAGGCGATGGAGCCGCAGGCGCACGACACGGTCCGCGCGTACATGGAGAAGTACGGGACGCAGCACGGGGAGTAGCCCGGCGAGCGACCCGGCAAGTGACCCGCGAGCAGGGCGAATGTAGCCGGAAGTAGCGGTTCCGCAGCGGGAAGCGACGACGGGCGGCGTGAACCGTCACGAAGGGGTACCGCCCGGCGGGCTCCCCTTGAGCTGTCATCCAGGGCGGCTAGGTTGCGCCTATGACGACTGCGTTGATTACGGGATCCACGGCGGGCATCGGCGCCGCATTCGCCCGGCGGCTCGCCGCCCAGGGCCACAACCTCGTACTGGTGGCCCGCGACACGAAGCGGCTCGGCGAGCAGGCCACCGAGCTGCACGACCGGCACGGCATCGAGGCCGAGGTGCTGACCGCCGATCTGTCCACCGACGAGGGCATCGCGGCGGTCGAGCAGCGCCTCGGCGACCGCACGCACCCGGTGGACCTGCTGGTCAACAACGCGGGCTTCGGCAACAAGGGCCGCTACCTCGAGGTCTCCATGGCCGACGAGCTGACCATGCTGAAGGTGCACATCGAGGCCGTCCTTCGGCTGACCTCGGCGGCCACCGGGTCGATGCGCTCGCGCGGCCGGGGCGGCGTCATCAACGTGGCCTCGGTGGCGGCCTTCCTGCCGCGCGGCACGTACGGGGCGAGCAAGGCCTGGGTCGTGCAGTTCACCCAGGGCGCGGCGAAGGACCTGGCGGGATCCGGCGTACGGCTGATGGCCCTGTGCCCCGGCTTCGTACGGACGGAGTTCCACGAGCGCGCCGGCATGGGCACGGACAACATCCCCAACTGGATGTGGCTGGACGCGGACAAGCTGGTGGCCGCAGCCCTGGACGACCTGGCGCGCGGCAAGACGGTCTCTATCCCGGATCCGCGGTACAAGGCGCTGATGGGCGTGGTGAAGCTGACGCCGCGCGGGCTGCTGGGCGGGGTGTCCTCGCGTACGGGCCGCAAGTACGGCCCCCAGTAGTCCGAGTGACCGCGAAGTGACCTACGGGTAGGCCGGTCCCGAAAACCGGCCGACCGGGTGAAATCTCCATAAACTGGACGTGTCCGATCCAGCCCGGGAGGCACCATGACATTCGTACAAATAGTCGATTACGAGACCAGCAGGCCCGAGGCCGTCAACGAGGTCTTCGACCGGTATCTGGCGCAGACGCAGGGCAAGCGCACCGTGTCCCACACCATGGTGGGCAGGGACCGCGAATCCGACAGGCACTTCGTCGACGTCGTCGAATTCCCGTCGTACGAAGAGGCCATGAAGAACTCTCATCTCGCGGAGACGGACAAGATGTTCCAGGAGATGGTGGCCCTCTGCGACGGGATGCCCCGGTTCACCAACCTGGACGTCATCCGCGACGAGCACCTCAACACCCTGCTCGCGAACCGGATGTTCGACGAGCTCGCGATGAAGGGCGACATGTCCACCGCCGACGAGATCTTCGCGTCGGACTACCGCGACCACGACATCAGCAACGCCATGGACAAGATGGGCCCCGAGGGCATGCACGAGGACGTGCAGATGTGGCGCAGCGCCTTCGACTTCACCTTCACGCGGGACGCCCAGATGGCGCAGGACGACTACATCACCACCCTGTGGACCTGGACCGGCAAGCACAAGGGCGAGTTCATGGGGATCGCCCCGACCGGCAAGACCTGCACGATGACCGGCACGACGGTCTTCCGCTGCGAGGGCGGAAAGATCAAGGAAGGCTGGTGGCACTACGACGCCATGCGCCTGATGAAGGAACTCGGCGCGATGTAGTCGCCCCTCCCGCACGCCCCACCCACGGAAAAGGCCCCGGTCACCACCGCGTTGACGGCGGCGACCGGGGCCTGTTCAGCTACTGACGGGTCAGTGGCTGTGGCCGTGGCCGTGCCCGTGACCGGCGTCGGCCTCGTCATCGGCCGGCTTCTCGACGACCAGGGTCTCGGTCGTGAGCAGCAGGGAGGCGATGGAAGCGGCGTTCTCCAGCGCGGAGCGGGTGACCTTGACCGGGTCGATGACGCCGGCCTTGACCAGGTCGCCGTACTCGCCGGTCGCGGCGTTGAAGCCCTGGCCCTTCTCCAGCTCCGCCACCTTCGAGGTGATGACGTAGCCCTCGAGGCCGGCGTTCTCGGCGATCCAGCGCAGCGGCTCGACGGCGGCGCGGCGGACGACCGCGACACCCGTGCCCTCGTCGCCGGTCAGACCCAGGTTGCCCTCGAGAACCTTCACGGCGTGGACGAGCGCGGAGCCACCGCCGGAGACGATGCCCTCCTCGACCGCGGCGCGGGTCGCCGAGATGGCGTCCTCGAGGCGGTGCTTCTTCTCCTTGAGCTCCACCTCGGTGGCGGCGCCGACCTTGATGACGCAGACGCCGCCGGCGAGCTTCGCCAGGCGCTCCTGCAGCTTCTCGCGGTCCCAGTCCGAGTCGGTGGACTCGATCTCGGCCTTGATCTGGTTGACGCGGCCGACGACTTCCTCGTGGCTGCCGCCACCGTCGACGATGGTGGTGTCGTCCTTGGAGATGGTCACGCGGCGCGCGGAACCGAGGACGTCCAGACCGGCCTGGTCGAGCTTGAGGCCGACCTCCTCGGCGATGACGGTGGCACCGGTGAGGGTGGCCATGTCCTGGAGCATCGCCTTGCGGCGGTCACCGAAGCCGGGGGCCTTGACGGCGACCGCGTTGAAGGTGCCGCGGATCTTGTTGACGACGAGGGTGGAGAGCGCCTCGCCCTCGACGTCCTCGGCGATGATCAGCAGCGGGCGGGAGCCGCCGGCCTGGATGACCTTCTCCAGCAGGGGCAGGAGGTCCTGGATGGAGGAGACCTTGCCCTGGTTGATCAGGATGTACGGGTCGTCGAGGACGGCCTCCATACGCTCCTGGTCGGTGACCATGTACGGCGAGAGGTAGCCCTTGTCGAAGGCCATGCCCTCGGTGAACTCCAGCTCCAGGCCGAAGGCGTTGGACTCCTCGACGGTGATGACACCGTCCTTGCCGACCTTGTCCATCGCCTCGGCGATGAGCTCGCCGACCTGCTGGTCCTGCGCGGAGAGCGCGGCCACGGCGGCGATGTCGGACTTGTCCTCGATCGGGCGGGCGGTCGCGAGGAGCTCCTCGGACACGGCCTTGACCGCGGCGTCGATGCCCTTCTTCAGGGCGGCCGGGGAGGCACCCGCGGCGACGTTGCGCAGACCCTCGCGGACCAGCGCCTGGGCCAGCACGGTGGCGGTGGTGGTGCCGTCACCCGCGATGTCGTTGGTCTTGGTCGCCACCTCCTTCACGAGCTGCGCGCCCAGGTTCTCGTACGGGTCATCCAGCTCGACCTCGCGGGCGATGGTGACACCGTCGTTGGTGATGGTGGGGGCGCCGAACTTCTTGTCGATGACGACGTTGCGGCCCTTGGGGCCGATCGTCACCTTGACCGTGTCGGCAAGCTTGTTGACGCCGCGCTCGAGGGCGCGACGGGCGTCCTCGTCGAACTTCAGGATCTTCGCCATGGGAGCGGTTCAGCCCTCTCGAAAACTCGGGTTTAACGAACTGCGCCCCTTGCCGCCCGGCAATCAGCGGGGTGACCAGGGGCGCAGCTCAGCAATACAGGTGAAGCGAAATACCGGTGCGTCTTACTTCTCGATGATCGCGAGCACGTCGCGAGCCGAGAGGACGAGGTACTCCTCGCCGCTGTACTTCACTTCGGTGCCGCCGTACTTGCTGTACAGCACGATGTCGCCGACGCTGACGTCCAGCGGGAGACGCTGGCCGTCCTCGAAGCGACCCGGGCCCACGGCGAGGACGACGCCCTCCTGGGGCTTCTCCTTCGCGGTGTCCGGGATGACCAGGCCGGAAGCCGTGGTCTGCTCGGCGTCGAGCGGCTGGACCACGATGCGGTCCTCGAGCGGCTTGATGGCAACCTTGGAGCTGGTGGTCGTCACGATCCGACCTCCCCCTTCGGAGATCTCACGGGGCTAACTGTCTGGGTGGCGACCAGGTGGATCCGTCGTCGCGGGTGCCGGACCTGCCCGTCGCTGTGTTGGCACTCACCGGTGGCGAGTGCCAGGTGCGAGACTATTCCGGCGATTAGCACTCGGTCAAGCGGAGTGCCAACACGCTCCGCGAATCCAGCCGCGCCGGCGTTCGAGGCGCGGGGGTCCGGGGGCCGCCCCCGGCAGCGGCGCCGCACCGGCCGCGCCCGCCGTGCGCCCGTCACGGGCACCGTGCAGCGGAGGGTGAGCGCGACCGGTATGTGGCAGTTGAGGGCGTGCACATTCTCGTGGTCGAAGACGAAGAAGGCCTCGCCGAGTCCCTGCGGCGCGGCCTCTCCGCCGACGGCCACTGGGTCGACATCGCCCACGACGGCCACCGCGGCCTGGACCAGCTCGACCGGCTGGAGCGGTCCGACGCCCGGCAGCGGCAGTTCACCGCCGACGCCTCGGGCGGCCGGGGACCCGGCGCGCCTCGAGCGGGCGCTGGCCAACCTGGTGGACAACGCGCTGCGGCATGCCCGTACGCAGGTCGTCGTACGGGCGGCCGCCGAGTCCACGGAGTACCCGGGTGGTGCCGGCTGGACGGTGCTGGAGGTCGAGGACGACGGCCCGGGCATCCCGGCGGCGGACCGGGACCGGGTCTTCGAGCGGTTCGTACGGCTCGACGCGGACCGCGGCCGGGCCGGCGGCGGTACGGGCCTCGGCCTGCCCATCGTCCGCGAGATCGCCCGCGCCCACGGCGGCGAGGCGCACGCCCTGCCGCCGCGCTCGGGCGGGCCAGGCATCCGCCTTGTTCTGCGCCTGCCGACGGGCGGGCCCGGACCGGCGACGCGGTCCCGGTCCCGGTGCCGGTGCCGGTCCCGAGAGTTCTGAACGTCCCTTCAGGACTCTCAGGAATCCTTCAGCGCCCCTCCCCCACCATCGACTGCCATGAGCGCGCACCGGAGGAAGACCAGCCACCCCGCCCGCCGGCCCCGTCGGCAACCGGCACGGCGCCGCCCCCGCCGCATCGCCCGCACCCTGCTCGTCACCGCCTGCGCGCTGGCCGTCATGGCCGCCGCCGGCGCCTGGTACGTGTACCGGGACCTCGCCGGCAGCATCGGCAGCTCCAAGGCCCTCGACGGCGCCGAGAAGTCGAAGTACGGCGACACCAACATCCTGCTGATGGGCCTGGACAGCCGCCGCGACCAGAACGGCGAGAAGCTGCCGGAGGAGGTCCTCGACAAACTGCACGCCGGCAGCTCCGACATCGGCGGCTACAACGCGAACACCCTGATCCTGCTCCACGTGCCCGGTGACGGCAGCCAGGCGAAGGCCTTCTCGGTCCCGCGCGACGACTTCGTCGGCATACCGGACCAGGGCAAGGACAAGATCAAGAAGGCGTACGGGCTGGCGAAGGCGAAGGAGGAGGAGCGGCTCTCGGGCCAGGGGGTCAAGGACCGGCGCCAACTGGAGCGCGAGGGGCGGGAGGCCGGGCGCAAGGCCCAGATCGAGACGGTACGGAACTTTCCGGGCGTCCCGATCGATCACTTCGCCGAACTGAACCTGGCCGGTTTCTATCACGTGGCGGGCGCCACGCAGAAGCTGAACTCGGCCGGGACCTTCACCGATCCGGTCAAGCTGATGAAGCTGGCCGACGCCGCGAAACAGGACGTGGTGACGGACGAGGGCTGGGACCTGCTGTCGTTCGTGAAGCAGGCGAAGAACCTGTCCGGCGGGAAAGTGGCGTTCACGACCCTGCCCGTCGAGCGGTTCGGAAGGAACCATGGCGAGGACATAAACGTCGTAGACGATATGAAGATAAAGCGCCTCATTGCCGAGCAGATCGGACGGGAGGCTTCCGCCTCTGCGGCCGCTCCGAGCCCGAGCGACGCACCGGGGGCGCCTCCGGGACCGGCTGCCGCCGCCCCGGCTCCGACCGCGAGCGGCAGCCCCGCCGTCGACGGTGGCGGCATCCCGTGCGTGGACTGAGACCCCTCACGACGGCGGGCGCGCGCCGCCGTACCGAGGCGCTGCTCCTCGTCTTCGTCGTCGCCCTCACCGTCTTCGGGCATGCGAGCGCCGGCCTGGCGATGAACGGCGAGCTGCCCGCCAGCCTCACCGGTTTCACGATCAGCATGACGCTGCTGGCGCTGGTGGGGCACCTGGGCGTGCGCCGGTTCGCGGCGTACGCGGATCCGCTGATCTTCCCGCTCGCGATGCTGCTGTCCGGGCTGGGGCTGGTGCTGCTGCACCGGCTCGACCAGTCGTACATCGCGCGGTACGGCGGCGAGGCGAACGCCCCCGGGCAGCTGCAGTGGACGGTCATCGGCGTGGCCGCGTGCCTGGCGGTGGTGGCGCTGCTGCGCGACCACCGGCTGCTGCAGCGGTTCATCTACATCACGATGGCCGTCGCGCTGGTGCTGCTGATCGCGCCGGCGTTCTTCGGCGCGGACACGTACGGGGCGAAGCGCTGGATCATCCTGTTCGGATTCTCGCTCCAGCCGGGCGAGTTCGTGAAGATCATGATCTCGGTCTTCTTCGCGGGGTATCTCGTCATCCACCGCGATTCGCTGGCCCTGACGGGGCGGAAGTTCCTGGGCATGCGGCTGCCGCCGATGCGGCAGCTCGGGCCGATCATCACGGTGTGGATCGTGTCGCTGCTGGTGCTGGTCTTCGAGCGCGACCTGGGTACGTCGCTGATCTTCTTCGGTGTGTTCGTGGTGATGCTGTACGTCGCCACCGAGCGCACGAGCTGGATCGTGACGGGGCTGTTGATGGCGGGGGTCGGGGCCTTCGTGGTGGGGTCGACGGAACCGCACGTCAAGGGGCGTGTGGCAGCGTGGCTGGAGCCGCTGTCGTACTACTGGAAGGAGCGGCCGCCGGGGGTCATCTCGGACCAGTCCGCGCAGGCGCTGTTCAGCTTCGGGACCGGCGGCATGTCGGGCACGGGGCTGGGGAAAGGCCACCCCGAGCTGATCGGCTTCGCGGGGCGCAGCGACTTCATCCTGACCACGGTGGGCGAGGAGCTCGGGCTGGCCGGGGTCATGGCGGTGCTGATCCTGTACGCACTGCTGGTCCAGCGGGGGCTGCGGATGGCGCTGGGCGCCCGCGACCCGTTCGGGAAGCTGCTGGCGGTGGGCCTGTCGGCGGCGCTGGCACTGCAGGTCTTCGTGGTGGCGGGCGGCGTGACGGGCCTGATCCCGCTGACCGGCAAGGCGCTGCCGTTCCTGGCGAAGGGCGGCTCGTCCCTCCTGGCCAACTGGATCATGATCGCCCTGCTCATCCGCATCAGCGACAGCGCGGAACGCCAACGCGAGGCGGACGCCCAGGGCCCGGCGGAAACGACGATCACGCCGGTGGTGGCGGCCCGCTGAGGGCCGCCGCCGGCCCCGCCCCGTTTCTTTCCCCTCACCGCGCCGTGAGCAAGCGGTGTCCGTCGTGGCTTCGCACATGGGGGCCGCTGTCGTCGAGGGCGTCCAGCAACCGGATCGCATAGACCTCGGACATCCATCCGGACACTTCTTCGGGAGTGAGCCACTGGACAGCCGTCACTTCCTCGGAGAGGTGCGCCTTGCCACCTGAAGGTTTGCAGCGGAACACCAGGGCCACCACTCCCGCCGCCACGTTCTTGTACACGCCGGTGAGTTGATCCACCTCGACGTGGATCCCGGTCTCCTCCAGAACCTCCCGCCTCACCCCCTCATCCGGAGTCTCCGCCAGCTCCAGCACCCCGCCTGGCGGCTCCCAGGTCCCGTTGTCGGCCCGGCGGATCGCCAGCAGTCGGCCGTCATCCCGCACCACGGCTCCGGCAACCGACACGGAATGACGAGGCGTTGACCCGTTCGACAGAGGGCTGTTACTCATATACATGAGCATAGGAGGAAGCGAAGGGACCATGGGAGCAGCTGCAAGAGCCGACAAGGCCGTACCCCGCTATGTGCAGATCGCCGAGGACATCGTCCAGCAGATCCGCGCCGGCGCCTTGACGCCTGGCGATCAGATCCCGAGCGAAGCCGAGATGGTCGAGCGCTACGGCGTCTCGGGCGGGACCGTTCGCAAGGCCATGTCGGAGATCCGCGCCAGCGGGCTCGTGGACACACGGCACGGCAAGGGTTCGTACGTGAAGGCACGCCCGCCTGTGCGTCACCGGTCTTCGGACCGCTTCCGCCGATCACTTCGACAGGGCGGCAAGGCCGCGTACCTTGCCGAGTCCGAGCAGTCCGGCGCTACCGCGAAGGTCAGCGTCATCTACGTCGGCCCGATGCAGGCCCCGGACGGAATCGCCCAGCGGCTCGGCGTGGATATCGGGACGCAGGTGCTCACTCGCCGCCGCCTGTACTTCCGTAACGGCACGCCCGTGGAGTCCGCCACGTCGTACCTGCCTTGGGACGTGGTCCGCGACATCCCGGAGCTCTTCGCCGAGAACCCTGGTGGCGGCGGTATCTACGCCCGCCTGGAGGAGCACGGTCACGTCTTCGCGGAGTTCGTGGAAACGTTGCAGGCGCGGCCGAGTGCCAAGGCCGAGGCGTCGGAACTCGGGCTGAGCCCGGGCGCACCGGTTGTGCATCTGGTGAGGGAAGCGGTCACGAAAGAGGGTCGCGTGGTGGAGGTCTGCGACACCCTCATGGCCGCCGACCACTTCGTCTTCGAGTTCCGCATCCCGGCAGCCGACTGACGACCACCCTAC
Source organism: Streptomyces sp. NPDC051364 (assembly GCF_040682115.1). NCBI lineage: Bacteria > Bacillati > Actinomycetota > Actinomycetes > Kitasatosporales > Streptomycetaceae > Streptomyces > Streptomyces sp. NPDC051364. Next base: position 233,732 of record NZ_JBFBAH010000006.1, read on the forward strand.
CCACCACAACCCGCTGCGACGCCTCCGTCACAGCGGGTTGACTCTTGCATAGGAGTTGGGCACTCTTCTCCACATCACTCCTATACATGAGTGATGGAGTTCGGCCTCTGCAGAGGAGTCGCACATGTGTGAGATCGCCGCCGACGCGACGCACGCCTCATCAGCAACCGTGATGACGCCCGGCGAACCCAGCGGGGACTTGCTCGACCGGGCACTGGTCGGCTGGGAACGCTTCATCAGCTCCTTCGAGGAGTCGTCCGATGGCTGAGCAGGACGCGTGCGTGCGGCACAGGCTCCTGGGCCGTCGCGTGCGTGACATCGCGTCCGGGACGGAGGGCGAGCTGATGGCCGTGATCAACGAGAACGTGTCGGACAGCGGGGCCGCGCGGTGGATGCCGCTGGCCTATGTCCGGGACGCGTCCGGTCTCGAATTCACGACCGCAGTCGGCAACATCGTGCCCGCCGGGTACATCGAAGCCCTGGAAGGGCCCCTCAAGCGACGTTGGCCGCCGGCTTGACCACCGCAAGGGCCTCGACCCCCGCCCCGCCCCCTACAGGTAGTCCTCCAGGCGGCCTATGCGGTAGCCCTGGTCCTGGATGCGCTGGAGCATGCGGGTCGTCATCTGGATCTCCGTCGAGCCCTTGAGTTCCGACGGGCCGCGGAAGTGGGCCAGGATGATGTCGCCCGGTTTGAGGGCGGAGCCCTCGGCGTACTGGAAGTTGTTGATCTGCATCGACACGCGCCACAGGACCACCTGCGAAATGCCGCATTCGGCGGCGGCCTTGAGGGTGTCGTCGTTGTAGTTGCCGTACGGCGGGCGGAAGCGGACCGGCTTGGTGCCGAAGCGCTTCTCCAGGCGTTCCTGCTGGCCGCAGATCTCCTTCTTCTGCGCCGCGAAGGGCAGGGTCCGGAGGTTCGGGTGCGTCAGGGTGTGGTTGTTGATCGTGCTGCCGGAGCCGTTGTCGCGGAGCTTCTCGAAGTACCCGTAGTCCGACGAGGCGATGTTGTCCGTCAGGAACATGCTGATCGGCAGCTTGAGGTCGGCCGCCATCTTCAGGAACTCGGGGTCCTTCTCCGCGCCGTCGTCGAAGGTCAGGAAGACGACCTTGTCCGTGGGCGGGACGGGTATTCGGTCCACCACCTGGGCCTTGCCCGGGGCCGCCGGCGCGAGGGAGGGCTTCTGGGGCGGCTTCGGGGCGAAATCCAGAGGGGACTTCAAGCCCCACTTCTTGTATGCCTCGTCCCCGGGCACGGCAGTGGCCGCCGACTGCGACGGAGTCGCCGTCGGCGACTGCTGCGCCTCCGTCGTCCTGCGGCCCAGTCTTTCGATCGGGTCCACGCTGTTCCCGCACCCCGTCAGGGACAGCGCGAGCGCGCCGGCCGCCAGCGTTCCGGCCGTCAACCGGCGCGCGTACCTCACAAGTAGTCCTCCAGGCGAGCCACGGCATACCCCTTGTCCGTGACGGTCTTCATGACATGCCGGATCATGTCAGGCATCGACCCCTTCCAGTCTTCCCGCCCTCGGAAATGAGTCAGGATGATGTCGCCGGGGTGGAGGTCGCGGTCCCACTCCCGCCAGTCCATGCGGTTCGGGAAGGCCTCGGCGTTCCACAGCGGGACCGCCTTGATGCCGCAGGACTTCGCCGCGCGCAGCGTGTCCTCGTTGTAGTTGCCGTACGGCGGCCGGAAGAGCGTCGGCCGTTTGCCGAACTGCTTCTGGATCGTGTCCTGCTGGCCGCAGATCTCCTCGTGCTGCTCCTCGTAGGAGAGGGCCGGCATGTACCGGTGGTTGAGCGTGTGGTTGTTCAGGGTGACGCCGGCGGCCTGCATCTCCTTGAAGTAGGGGTAGTTGTCGCGGACGAGGTAGTCGCTGAGGAACGCCGTGTACGGGATCTTCAGCTCCTGCATCATCTTCAGGAACTCGGGGTCCTTCTCCGCGCCGTCGTCGATCGTCAGGAAGACGACCTTGTCCTCCGTGGGGACGGTGGTGAAGACCGGCGGGAGTTCGCCGCCGCCCTCGACCTCGAAGCCCTCGCGGGTGCTGATCTCCGGCTTCGTCTGCGGGGCGGCCGGCGCCATCAGCGGCGGCTTGGCCAGCTTCCACTTCTTCGCCGCGGCGATCCGGGCCTGCTGGGCGGCCTTCAGCTGCTCGGCCGAGCCTGCGACCGCGCCCGCCGCGCCCGCTGCCTCGGCGCCCTTGCCGGCCTTGGTCTTGGCGGGCGTTTCGGAGTCCGCGGAGGAGCCGCAGCCGGTTCCGAGGGCGGCGACCAGCAGTGCGGCCAGTGCCACCCCGACTCGGCCGCGCGGACCCGCCGCGGACCGGTGACCATGGAGCGTCTTATGTTCCTTTTGTCTGACTAGCTGCATAGCAGCGCATCCTGGCATCCGACACGCACGCCGCCCCGCCGACACCGCGAACGGAAGACGACCTTCCATCGAGTGGCCCACACTGACCGACAATGAACCGGTGACCCCCGAAGACTTCGCCGCGCTCCTCACCCCCGAGGGCCGCGCCCTCCTCGACTCCCTGCGCGACTACGACCCGTCCCAGGAGCTCGCCGTCGCCACGCGGCTGCGCCGCGAGCACCCCGCCGCACTGGTCTCCGCCGCGCTCGGGCAGGCCCGGCTGCGGCAGCGCGCGGTGGCGAAGTTCGGCGCCGAGGACGCGTTCCGGATGTACTTCACGTCCGGCGGCGGCGAGATGGCCACCCGCGCCTCGGTGGCCTCGTACCGCGCCGAGCGGCTCGCGGAACTCGGCGTGCGCAGCGTCGCCGACCTGTGCTGCGGCATCGGCGGGGACGCCCTCGCCTTGGCCCGGCTCGGCATCCGCGTGCTGGCCGTGGACCGCGACCCGCTGACCGTCGCCGTCGCCCGCGCCAACGCCGAGGCCCTGGGGCTGGCGGAGCTCATCGAGGTCCGCGAGGCGGACGTGACCGACGTGGACACCTCCGGGTACGACGCCGTCTTCCTCGACCCGGCCCGGCGCGGCGGCAACGGCCGCGGCCGGATCTTCGACCCGGAGAGCTACTCGCCGCCGCTGTCGTGGGCCGTCGAGGCCGCCCGTACGGCCAAGTACGCCGCCATCAAGATCGCCCCCGGGATCCCGCACGAGGCCGTGCCGCAGGAGGCCGAAGCCGAGTGGATCTCGGACCGTGGGGACGTGAAGGAGGCCGTGCTGTGGTTCGGGACCGCGCCCGGCACCGTCCGCGCCACCCTGCTGCCCGGCCCGCGCACCCTGCACACCGCCGATCCGCTGCCCGACCCCGAGGCCGGGCCGGTCGGCCGCTACCTCTACGAGCCCGACGGCGCCGTGATCCGCGCCCACCTCGTCGCCGAGGTCGCCGAGCAGCTGGCCGGCCGGCTCATCGACCCGACCATCGCCTACGTCACCGCCGACGAGCTGCGCGCGACGCCGTACGCCACCGCGTACGAGATCACCGACGTGCTGCCTTTCGGCCTCAAGAAGCTCAAGGCGCTGCTGCGCGAGCGCGAGGTGGGCATCCTGACCGTGAAGAAGCGCGGTTCGGCCATCGAGCCCGAGGAACTGCGCAAGAAGGTCAAGCCGCAGGGGCCGCACTCCGCGACCGTCTTCCTCACCCGGGTCGCGGGCGCCCCCTCGATGCTGATCGGCTCGCCGGTCAGCGCACCGCAGTAGCGCCGCCGCGGAAGGCGCGCACCGCCCACCGGTAGTGCGCGCCCGCCTTGCCGAGGCCCAGCAGGCCCGTGATCCACAGGATCATGCCGAGGCCCATGAAGTACGTGACCTCGCCGTACGTCGACTCGCCCGGACGGGCCGACGCCGCGGACCCGAAGGTCACGTACAGCCCGAACACGCCCAGCGCGAAGGAGGCCAGCAGCCACGTCAGGCTCAGCCCGGGGGCGCGGAGCCGGGCGTCGGCGGCCGGATCCCGGTCCGACTCCGCCCAAGCGCACAGCAGTTGGCGCACCCGGCGGTCCCGCTTGGCGCCCCAGGCGAACCAGAACCCGGCAGGGATCAGCACGCCCGCGCCGAGCAGGGCGAAAATGAGGCCGAAAACGTACGCGAACGGGTCGCCGGGTACCTCGAAGGACATCAGGGCCATGCCGACGAAGGACCAGCCGAGCGCGAAGACCGCGGCGACGGTCCAGAGCAGCAGCAACCGCCCCAAGCCCAGGCTGCGCCGGCGCAGGTCCTGCAGGAACCGCGCCCGGTCGGCCCGTACGGTGCTCTCGTCCAGCCAGGCGCGCAGGTGGGCGGGAGGCGGCGGAGGCGGCAGGTCACGACGAGGCATGCGCATGACGATATCGGCATCCGGCCACAACTCCGGTCCGGAGCCGCTCGAGAGGCCCCGGCGTGTCAACTGCCGGTGGTCTCCACCGACTCGAAGCGCCAGCGATGCACCGGACGGGTGATCAGATCGGCGTCGGGCTCCGGGAGTTCGGGCAGCTCTGCCGCCAGGCCCTCGGCGGCCTCCCACCACGTGACGACCAGCACCCGGTCCTGCGGCCCCCGCAGCAGCTCGCGGCGCACCGGCTCGCGCGCCAGCACTTGCGAACGGGCCCACTCCAGCAGCTCGTTGCCCCGCCCGGCGGCGGCCCGGGCCTCCCACATCAGCGCGACGGCGCCCATCAGTACAGGTTGTCCTTGCTCAACTCGTGCACGTGGTCGTGGTCATGGCCGTGGCCGTGAGCGTGGGAGTGCGTGTGAGCGGTGCCCGGAACATGCGGGTCCGTCACCGGCAGCGAGGAGTCCGCCGACAGGTCCCAGTCCGAGGCCGGCCGGTTCCGCTTGACCATCTCCGCGCCCAGCGCCGCCACCATCGCACCGTTGTCCGTGCACAGCTTCGGCCGCGGCACGCGCAGGATGATCCCTGCGTCGTCGCACCGCTCCTGCGCCAGCGACCGCAGCCGGGAATTGGCCGCCACACCGCCGCCGATCATCAGGTGGTCGACACCCTCGTCCTTGCACGCGCGGATCGCCTTACGGGTCAGCACGTCCACCACGGCCTCCTGGAAGGACGCCGCCACATCGCGCACCGGCACCTCCTCGCCCGCGTTCCGCTTCGCCTCGATCCAGCGGGCCACCGCCGTCTTGAGCCCGGAGAAGGAGAAGTCGTACGCCGCGTCGCGCGGCCCCGTCAGCCCGCGCGGGAACTTGATCGCCTTCGGGTCGCCCTCGCGCGCGAGCCGGTCGATGACCGGACCGCCGGGGAAGCCCAGCTGCAGCACACGCGCGATCTTGTCGAAGGCCTCACCCGCCGCGTCGTCGATGGTCGCGCCCAGCGGCCGTACGTCGGAGGTGATGTCCGGGGCGAGCAGCAGCGAGGAGTGCCCGCCGGACACCAGCAGCGCCATGGTCGGCTCCGGCAGCGGCCCGTGCTCCAGCTGGTCGACGCAGATGTGCGAGGCCAGGTGGTTCACCCCGTACAGCGGCTTGCCGAGCGCGTACGCGTACGCCTTGGCCGCCGAGACGCCCACCAGCAGCGCCCCCGCGAGGCCGGGACCCGCGGTGACGGCGATGCCGTCGAGGTCGCGGGCGCTGACCCCGGCCTCCTTCAGGGCGCGCTCGATGGTGGGGACCATCGCCTCCAGGTGCGCCCGGGAGGCCACCTCGGGCACGACGCCGCCGAAGCGCGCGTGCTCGTCGACGCTGGACGCGATCGCGTCCGCCAGCAGGGTGGTGCCGCGGACGACGCCGACGCCGGTCTCGTCGCAGGAGGTCTCGATGCCGAGGACGAGCGGTTCGTCAGCCATTGCTCTCACTGCTCTCAGTGCTCTCAGTCGTTGCTTGTGCGGGGTCGGTCAGGCGCATCACGAGCGCGTCCACGTTGCCGGGCTGGTAGTAGCCCCGCCGGAAGCCGATCGACTCGAAGCCGAAGCGCTCGTAGAGCTTCTGGGCCCGGGTGTTGTCCACCCGTACCTCCAGCAGCACCTCGGCGCACTCGAACGCGGTGGCGGCGCGCAGCAGGTCGGTGAGGAGCCGGGCGCCGAGCCCGGTCCCCCACTGGTCGCGTGCGGCCGCGATGGTCTGTACGTCGGCCAGGTCGCCGGCGGCGGCCAGCCCGGCGTAGCCGACGAGACGGCCGGTGGTGGGGTCCTCGGCGACCACGTAGCGGCGGGTGGCGTGCGGGCCGCGGGCGTGGGCGAGCTCGGACCAGAACATGCCCGCGGACCAGGCATCCTCGGGGAACAGCTCGCGCTCCAGTTCCAGCACCGGCTCGATGTCCCACCAGCGCATCTCACGCAGCACTGCGGTCACTTCCGTCACTGCGGGGTGACCACCTTGTAGTTCTTCGGCACCTGCGCGTCGGGCCGGCGCAGGTACAGCGGCGTCGGAGGCAGGCCGGGACCATTTTCGAACGCGGCCCCGGCCGCGAGCCGTTCCACCGCCAGGGCGGCGAGGGCGGCGGCGCTCTGGTGCTCGGGGGCCCGCGCGTCGGTGAAGACGTCCGGGTAGAGCAGTGCGCCCTGGCCCACCGCGGGCAGGCCGGCGACCTGCTCGGCGATGTCGGCCGGGCGGTCCACCGCGGGCTCGCCGACGCGCGTGCGCGGGTCCTCGTACCGGGCCCAGTAGACCTCCTTGCGCCGCGCGTCGGTGGCCACGGTGAAGGGGCCCTCGATCCCGGCGGCGCCCGCGGCGTACGCGAGGCCGTCGAGGGTGCACAGGCCGTGCACGGGGATGCCGAGCACGGTGGCGAAGGTGGAGGCGGTGACGAGGCCGACGCGCAGCCCGGTGTAGGGGCCGGGTCCGACGCCGACGACGATGCCCGTGAGGGCGTCGAGCTTCAGCCCGGCCTCGGCGAGGACCTTGTCGACGGAGGGCAGCAGGAGTTCCCCGTGGCGGCGGGCGTCGACCTGGTTCGACTCGGCGAGGACGGACTCGCCGTCGTGCAGGGCGACGGTGATGGCGGGCGTGGCGGTATCTACAGCGAGCAAGAGCACGCGAACAGCCTACGACTCCGGGGCCCCGGGCCCTCGCGGCCGGTCGCGGGGCACCCCGGCTGCTACCTTCGACCCAGGTATCGGCCGAGGTCCGAGCCGGGGCACGGAGTGCCCGGCCGGCGCTCGGCGCAGGGGAAGCACGGGAGAGGTGGAGCAAGGTGGCACGCAGCAGCTCGGGAATCGTGGCCGGGCTCACCGTGGTGGCGCTCGCCGCCGTCGGCTTCCTCGGTTACCAGGCCTCTGCGACCGCGCCGGCGCACCCTCCGCAGGCTGCCCCGCCGGCCACGGCGCCCTCCCCCGTCCCGTCCGCCCACGCGGCCGACGCGGCGAAGCCGGTGGCCGTGCCGGCCGAGTCGGGTACGGGCTCGCGCGTCGTGTACTCGGTGAGCCTGAAGCGGGTGTGGCTGGTCGGCGAGAGCGGGCAGGAGCAGAAGTCGTTCCCGGTCAAGCCGAGCACGGCGCACCCGAAGCCGGGCACGTACCTGGTGAACTCGCGCTCGGGCGCGGTCACCGGCTCGGACGGGGTGCCGATCGAGCACGTCGTACGGTTCGCCACGGCGGACGGCGTCGTGGTCGGGTTCAGCTCCCGGGTGGACGGCCAGACGCCGGAGCCCGACCCGAACAAGAAGACCGGCGGGATCCGCATGACGCGGACCGACGGCGATGCGATGTGGGCCTTCGCGACGATCAACTCGAAGGTCGTCGTCCTCCCCTGACGCCCCGCCCCCGACCGGGGAGCCCGCCGCGGATTCACCCCTACGGGCTACCGGACGTGCGGGCCACCCACCGCTCATTGCGGGCCTCTCAGGCCGCCTCGGACTCCGGGGCGGCCTGTTCGCGTACGTCGGCCACGTCGGCGCCGGTGCCTTCGGGCGCGTCCGGGGCGTGCTCCGGCGCGGGTGGCGTCGAGACCGCCGTGGCGGCCGCGCCGGCGGCGAGCAGCGCCCCCATGGACACGACGGACGAGCGGGGGTCGCGCTGCACTCCTGCTGCGGACATGGCTGCCTCCTGGCCCGGGCCGGCCCGTACTTAGGTAGGCCTAACCAGCCCTCTGTACCATGTCACCACGCGCGACTCCATCGGCGCAATATCTTGCCGACGAGTTGTCGGTACGTTTTCCCGCGATGCCCCTCGGCCGCCCCTCGCGGTACCCCTCGGCTGCCGTCGGCTCAGCGCACCGGGGCCAGCGCCGCCAGTGCGCCCGGCCCGGACCAGCGCGCCCCGATCCCGCGCACCGAGACCTCCCGTACGTCGTCCAGGACCTCCTCGTGGCCGACCGCCCGGGCGATCACCACGTGCAGCCGGTCGTCGGAGAGCTCCTCGACCTTGCCGTCGCCCCATTCCACGACGACCACGGACTCGGGCAGCGAGACGTCGAGGTCCAGGTCCTCCATCTCGTCCAGCCCGCCGCCGAGCCGGTACGCGTCCACGTGCACCAGCGCCGGCCCGCCGCGCAGCGAGGGGTGCACCCGGGCGATCACGAAGGTCGGCGAGGTCACGGCGCCCCGGACGCCCAGCCCCTCGCCCAGGCCCCGGGTCAGCGTGGTCTTGCCCGCGCCGAGCTCCCCGGTCAGCAGGACGAGGTCGCCGGGGCGGAGCAGGCCGGCGAGGGTGCGGCCCAGCTCCTGCATGGCCTCGGGCGAGTCGACGGTGATGCGCGCCTCGGCGTCGGCCGCCTCAGTTCCCTGCTGCGGTGCCTGACTGTGCAGTGCTCGTGGCGCTTCCAGCGGTACTTCTTCCATGCCCGCCAACGTTAGTCGCTGCGGGCACCGCACCGGTGCGCGCCAGCAGGTCGGTGAGCAGCCCGGTCACCGTCTCGGGGTACTCCAGCATCATCAGATGGCCGGCGGACTCCAGGACCACGAGCTCCGCGGCCGGCAGCGCGTCCTTGATGGCCTGGCTGTGCGCGGCCGGGGTGACCATGTCGCGGTCGCCGGCGATGACGGTGACGGGGATGTCGGCGAACCGCTGGAGGGCGGCGCTCTTGTCGTGGATCTGGAAGGCCGGGTAGAACTCGGCGACCACGTCGATCGGGGTGGCCTCGATGAGCCGCTCGGCGAAGCGCGCGACACCCGGGTCCACCTCGCGGGGGGCGCCGAACGAGTACATCTTGATCATGCCCGCGAAGAGGTCTGCGGTGGCCCGGCGGCCCTTCTCCACGAGCTCCACCTGCGAGCCGAGCGCCTTGAGCACGGGCGGCAGGATGCGGCGCACGGCGCCCATGCCGACCGAGGGCAGCCCGTACGTCACCTGGTCGAGGTGCCCGCTGGAGGTGCCGACGAGGGCCACACCGATCACCCGGTCGCGGATGAGCTCGGGGAACTGCTCGGCCAGCGCCATGATCGTCATGCCGCCCATCGAGTGACCCACCAGGATCAGCGGGCCCTCGGGCACGGCGGCGTCGATGACGGCCTGCAGGTCGCGGCCGAGCTGGTCGATGGTCACGCGCTCGCCGTCGGCCTGGGAGAACCCGCGCGCGCTGCGGCCGTGGCTGCGCTGGTCCCAGTACACGGCGCGGACCAGTCCGCGCAGGGCGGCGCGCTGGAAGTGCCAGGAGTCCTGGCCGAGGCAGTAGCCATGGCAGAACACGACGGTCGGGGCGGCCGGTTCCTTGCGGCGCAGCCGGGGCCGCTTCTTCGGGCCCTCGGACGGCTCGTCGACCTCGTAGTAGATCTCGGTGCCGTCCTCGGCGTAGCAGGCTCCGGCGGTGCCGCGCAGGGAGCCGTAGTCCCCGGTGGCGTCGAGCGCGAGGCGCGCCTTGCGGCGCATGCCGCGTCCGACCGTGATCCGTTCGACCGCTACGCCGGCTGCCGCGCCTGCGGCTATCACGCCGATCGCGGCACCTGCCCAGCCGGCTTTGCGCCAGTTCTCGCTCACGCCGTCCTCACGCTCACGTCGTCCTCACTCAGCCTCAGCCGTTGCGGTAGACCCGAGGAACGCGCACCCCGATACGGGTGACGATCTCATAGGCGATGGTGTCTGCTGCTCGAGCCCAGTCCTCGGCGGTGGGCTCGCCGTGCTCGCCGCTGCCGAAGATGACGGCCTCGTCCCCGGCGCGTACCAGGTCACTGCCCAGGTCGACGACGAACTGGTCCATCGCGACGCGCCCGGCGACGCGGCGGACCTTCCCGCCGACGAAGACCGGCCCGCGGCCGGAGGCGTGCCGGGGGATGCCGTCGGCGTATCCGGCGGGGATGAGGGCGAGGTTCGTCTCGGCCTCGGTGACGTAGTGGTGCCCGTAGCTCACCCCGTGGCCCGGGGGCACGGCCTTGACCAGCGCCACGGAGGCCTTGAGGGTCATGGCGGGCCGCAGGCCCAGCTCCTGGGAGGTGCCGAGCTCGGGGGCGGGGGACACGCCGTAGACGGCGAGGCCGCAGCGCACGAGGTCGTAGTGGCTCTCGGGCAGCGTCAGCGTCGCGGGCGAGTTGGCGATGTGCCGGACCTCGGGCCGGGCGCCCTCCTTCTCCGCGTACGCCAGCATGTCGCGGAACGCCGTCAGCTGGAGCGCGATGGAGGGGTGGCCGGGTTCGTCGGCGCAGGCGAAGTGGGACCAGACGCCGGTGATCTTGACGGTGCCCTCGGCCTCGGCGGCGACGGCCGCGCCGACGAGCTCCGCCCAGTCGGCGGGCTGGCAGCCGTTGCGGCCGAGGCCGGTGTCGGCCTTGAGCTGGATCCTGGCCCGGCGGCCGGCGGCGTGCGCGGCCTTGCGTACTTCGTCGAGGGCCCACATCCCGCTGACGGAGACGTCCAGGTCGGCCTCGACGGCCGCCTGCCAGGGGCCGCCGGGCGTCCACAGCCAGCACATGACCGGCCCGCCGATCCCGGCGGCGCGCAGCGCGAGCGCCTCCTCGGGGGTGGCTGTGCCGAGCCAGGTGGCACCGGCCTCCTGGGCCGCGCGGGCGCAGGGGATCGCACCGTGGCCATAGGCGTCCGCCTTGACGACGGCCATCAACTCGGCCCCGGGCGCCCGCTCGCGCAGTGCGCGTACGTTCGCCCGTACGGCGTCAAGATCGATCTCGGCGTACACGCGCGTCGGTGTCTCGTTCATCGCCCCCAGTCTCTCAGAGCCCGGCCCTGGCCTGCGCGACCGCCGTCCCAACCCTGCATACCGGGATGTTTCACCCCCGTTGGGGCCACTCCGGTGGCGCCGCGGGTCCGCTACCGACCTCGGGGAGCGGGGCCGTCCGGGTGGGGCCGGGGCGTCACGGGCTCTGGATGCTGCGCCAGGCCTCCGGGAGGGATTCCGCGATCTGCTGGGCGAGGAGCGGGGCTCCGGAGGCGGCCCGGCGCCCCGCCAGGCCGTGGAGGTACGCCGCGACCGAAGCGGCGTCGACCGCCGGCAGGCCCGAGGCCAGCAGGGAGCCGGCCAGGCCCGACAGGACGTCACCGCTGCCGGCCGTCGCCAGCCACGCCGTTCCCGTCGGGTTGACCCGGACCGGGCCGCCGCCGCGGGACACCAGCGTCGTCGACCCCTTCAGCAGGGCCGTCGCCCCGTACCGCGCGGCCAGCGACCGTACGGACGACAGCCGGGCCGACTCCACCGCCTCCCGGGACATCCCCAGCAGCGCCGCCGCCTCCCCCGCGTGCGGGGTCAGCAGCGTCTCGGCCGGCCGGGCCCGCAGCACCGCCGGGTCCAGCCCGCGCAGCCCGTCCGCGTCCACCAGCACCGGCACCGGGTCGGCCAGGACCTCCGCGACCTCCGCCGCCCGGCTCTCCCCCAGCCCCGGCCCGACCACCCACGCCTGCACCCGGCCCCGCCCGATCAGCGTCTCGGGGTAGCGCGCCAGCACCGCGTCCGCCGCCGGCCCGACGTACCGCACGGCGCCCGCGCCGCCCCGCAGCGCCCCGGCGACGGCGAGTACCGCCGCGCCCGGGTACTGCGCCGACCCGGCGACGATGCCGACCACGCCCCGGCGGTACTTGTCGCTCGACGCCGTCGGAGCCGGCAGCAGCGCCGCGACATCGGCGTGCTGCAACGCCTCCGCGTCCGGGTCCGGGAGCGACAGCCCGATGTCCACCAGGCGCAGCGCGCCCGTGCGCGAAGCCCCCGGGTCGATGAGCAGCCCGGGCTTGTACGCCCCGAAGGTCACCGTGACATCGGCCCGGACGGCCGGCCCGGCCACCTCCCCGGTGTCCGCGTCGACCCCGCTCGGCAGGTCCACCGCGACCACGACCGCACCGGCCGGGATCTGCTCCACCAGCGCCGCCGCGGCCGGCCGCAGCCCGCCGCGCCCGCCGATGCCGACGAGCCCGTCCAGTACGAGATCCGCCCGGCCGGGAACGCCCGGCGCGACCCGGCCCCCGGCGGCCAGCAGCGCCCGCAGCCCGCCCGCGTGCACCCGCTCCGGATCCATCGGCACCGCCGTCACCCCGGCGCCGCGCCGGGCCAGCCGGGCGCCCGCGTACAGGGCGTCACCGCCGTTGTCCCCGGGCCCGACGAGCAGGACGACACGCGCCCCGTACACCCGGCGCAGCAGGCCCGCGCACACGGCGGCCAGTCCGGCCGCCGCCCGCTGCATCAGGGCGCCCTGCGGCAGCCGGGCCATCAACTCCCGCTCGGCGGCCCGTACGGTCTCCACGCTGTAAGCAGTACGCATGACACCAGCGTGCCCGAAAAGCCGGCCCTGCCCGTCGCTATCCTTCGGCGATCACCACGGCCGAGGCGACACCCGCGTCGTGGCTCAGGGAGATGTGCCAGGACTTCACGCCCAGCGCCAGCGCCCTGGCCTCGACCGTCCCCGACACCCGCAGCCGCGGCTGCCCGGTCTCCTCGACGTACACCTCGGCGTCGGTCCACAGCATCCCGCCGGGCGCGCCGAGCGCCTTGGCGAGGGCCTCCTTGGCCGCGAACCGGGCGGCGAGCGAGGCGATCCCGCGCCGCTCGCCGCTCGGCAGCGTCAACTCTGAGTCGACGAACAGCCGTTGAGCCATGTTCGGGGTGCGCGCCAGCGCCTCACCGAACCGCTCGATCTCGGCAACGTCGATCCCCACACCGATAATCACAACGCCAACTCGCTTCGCTCACTCGCTGCGCTCACTCCACCGTCACGGACTTCGCGAGATTACGCGGCTGGTCCACCTCGTTGCCCCGCACCGTCGCGAGCTCACACGCGAAGACCTGTAGCGGCACCGTCGCCACCAGCGGCTGCAGCAGCGTCGGCGTCGCCGGGATCCGGATCAGGTGGTCGGCGTACGGGACGACCGCCTCGTCGCCGTCCTCCGCGATCACGATGGTCCGCGCCCCGCGCGCCCGGATCTCCTGGATGTTCGACACGATCTTGTCGTGCAGCACGGAGCGCCCGCGCGGCGACGGCACGACCACCACCACCGGCAGGTCCTTCTCGATCAGCGCGATCGGCCCGTGCTTGAGCTCGCCCGCCGCGAAGCCCTCGGCGTGCATGTACGCCAGCTCCTTGAGCTTGAGCGCGCCCTCCAGGGCCACCGGGTACCCGACGTGCCGCCCGAGGAACAGCACGGTGTTCTTGTCCGCCAGCGACCGCGCCAGCTCCCGTACCGGCTCCATGGTCTCCAGTACGGTGTCCACGGCCGCGGCGATGTCGGACAGCTCGCGGATCACCGCCTCGATCTCGTCGCCCCACTTCGTACCCCGTACCTGCCCGAGGTACAGCGCGACCAGATAGCAGGCCACCAGCTGCGTCAGGAACGCCTTGGTCGAGGCGACTGCCACCTCGGGACCGGCGTGCGTGTACAGCACCGCATCCGATTCGCGCGGGATCGTCGACCCGTTCGTGTTGCAGATGGCCAGCACCCTGGCGCCCTGCTCGCGCGCGTGCCGCAGCGCCATCAGGGTGTCCATGGTCTCGCCGCTCTGCGAGATCGCGACCACCAGCGTCCGCTGGTCCAGGATCGGGTCGCGGTAGCGGAACTCGCTCGCCAGCTCCGTCTCGCACGGGATGCGGGTCCAGTGCTCGATGGCCAGCTTCGCGATCATGCCCGCGTGGTACGCCGTACCGCACGCCACGATCACGACCTTGTCGACCTCCCTGAGCACCGAGACGGGGATGCGCACCTCGTCCAGGGTCAGCGAGCCGCTCGCGTCGATCCTGCCCAGGAGGGTGTCGGCGACAGCCTTCGGCTGCTCGGCGATCTCCTTGAGCATGAAGTAGTCATAACCCCCCTTCTCGGCCGCCGAGGCGTCCCAGTCGACGTGGTACGCCCGCACGGATGCGGGCGCACCGGCGAAGTCGGTCACCGTGACCCCGTCGCGGCGGAGTTCGACGACCTGGTCCTGCCCCAGCTCGATCGCGGACCGGGTGTGGGCGATGAACGCGGCCACGTCCGAGGCGAGGAAGTTCTCACCTTCCCCAACGCCCACCACCAGGGGGGAGTTCCGGCGCGCCCCGACCACCACGTCCGGCGCGTCGGCGTGCACCGCGACCAGCGTGAACGCACCCTCCAGCCGCCGGCACACCTGCCGCATGGCCTCCGCGAGATCCCCGCCGGCCTCGAACCGCTCCGCCAGCAGGTGCGCGACGACCTCGGTGTCCGTCTCGGACTCCAGCCGGTGTCCGCGCTCGGCCAGTTCGGCGCGCAGCTCGGCGAAGTTCTCGATGATGCCGTTGTGTACGACGGCCACCCGGCCCGCGTTGTCCAGGTGCGGGTGGGCGTTGACGTCGGTGGGGCCACCGTGGGTGGCCCAGCGGGTGTGCCCGAGTCCCGTGGAACCGGCCGGCAGCGGGTGCCCGACCAGCTCCTTCTCCAGATTGACCAGCTTCCCGGCCTTCTTGGCGGCGACGAGCCCCCCGTCGGCGAGCACGGCGACGCCCGCCGAGTCGTAGCCGCGGTACTCGAGCCGCTTGAGTCCGGCGATGACCACATCGAGCGCCGACTGCGCTCCCACGTAACCCACAATTCCGCACATACGGCGCAGCGTACGCGGAACCTTGCCGCCTGCCCCGTACCTGAACAAGACGAAAAACCCGCCCCGGCGAATGCGCCGGAGCGGGAATGACGTTGTTCGACGGCCCTGCGGGCCCGGGGTCGGCCGAGCCGTCAGCCGAGCTTCTTCGCCTGCGCGTCGACGACGGCCTTCGGCTGTTCGGCGGCACCGCTCAGGCTCAGGGCCGAGAAGGTCGCAAGCGTGTTGCCCTTGCGCACGACGACGAGCTGCGTCGTGAACTTCTCGCCCTCCGCGTCGCCCTCCACCGTGTAGGCGAGCGCCTCGTCGCCGGCGGTGACGGGGGCGCCGGCGCCGACCTTGGTGACCTTGCCGGCCTGGCCCTCACCGCTCGCGGTGTAGCCGCCGGCGCACGCGGTGCCCGCGGTCTTCAGGCTCGCGAAGGCCTCCTCCGCGCCCTTGCCGTCGTAAGAGGTGAGGGTGACGGCGGTGGCGGTCGCGCCCAGGGCGTCCATCAGGCCCTTCAGCTTGTCCTCGGGGCTCTGGCTCGCCGCCTGCTCCTTCGGCTTCGCGACGACCTTGGTCCGCGCGGTGCCGGTGGACGTGCCGACCGCCCCCATGGCCTGCGCCTTGACCAGCGGCACGCACTGGGGCTTGTCACTGGTGGCCGAAGCCCCCGCCGCGGCCTCGGCCGGCGTGGCCGCCTTGAGCTGGTGGTCGGGCAGATCGGCCTGGGCCACGATCACGGCGGCCAGCTCGGTGTCCGTCTTGCCCTTCGCGGCCGGGGCCGCGGACGACGCGGCGGCGGACGGCTTGGCTTCCGCCTTCTTGTCGTCCGCCTTGTCGGAACCGCAGGCGGTGGACAGCAGGGCCAGGGACACCGCGGAGGCGGTCAGGACGGTACGACGGACAAGGGTGCTACGCACGAAGAATCTCCCCCAGAACACACGAAAACAACAGCAGCGGCAGCAGACAGAGAGCCGCGATGATCAGCAAATCTACGGGCGATCCGATCACGAACAGTCCATTTTCCGCCGGATACAGCCAATCGTGACCAGGGCGAGATCCCGTACCCCGGCTCCAGCCGCCGCCCCGGCACGAGCCCCGGCCCAGCCCGGCTCGCAGCCGGCTCGATACCGGCACGGGAACCACTGCACGTCACCCCGCAGACACCGCTGCGACGGCCCGGAGCCCCCGGCACGTGACCGACCACACCACCCACAACCGCCCCTGAGCCACGACAATGGCCCTGTGATCACTTCGCCGCCACGAAGCACGCCGGACAGCGCAATGGAGCGCCCCGACCGTCCCGAGCGACCTCACCGCCGGGCCGACGTCTCTCCGTACGTCGACCTCACCCGGGACGAGTGGAGCGCCCTGCGCGAGCGCACCCCGCTCCCCCTCACCGCCGACGAGGTCGAGCGACTGCGCGGTCTCGGCGACGTCATCGACCTCGACGAGGTCCGGGACGTCTACCTTCCGCTCTCCCGCCTCCTCAACCTCTACGTCGGCGCCACGAGCAACCTCCGCGGCACCCTCAACACCTTCCTCGGCGACGCCGGCAACGGCCACGGCGCGCAGCAGGGCACCCCGTTCGTCATAGGGGTCGCCGGCTCCGTCGCCGTCGGCAAGTCCACCGTGGCCCGCCTGCTCCAGGCCCTGCTCGCCCGCTGGCCCGAGCACCCCCGCGTCGAGCTGGTCACCACCGACGGCTTCCTGTACCCCATGAAGGAGCTCCAGCGCCGCGGGCTCACCTCCCGCAAGGGCTTCCCGGAGTCGTACGACCGCCGCGCACTCACCCGCTTCGTCGCGGACATCAAGGCGGGCAAGGACGAGGTGACGGCCCCCGTCTACTCGCACCTGATCTACGACATCGTCCCGGGCGAGCAGCTCGTCGTACGCCGCCCGGACATCCTGATCGTCGAGGGGCTCAACGTCCTCCAGCCGGCCCTGCCCGGCAAGGACGGCCGCACGCGCGTCGGCCTCGCCGACTACTTCGACTTCAGCGTGTACGTGGACGCCCGGCCGGAGGACATCGAGCGCTGGTACCTCAACCGGTTCCGGAAGCTGCGCGAGACCGCCTTCCAGAATCCTTTCTCCTACTTCCGCAAGTACACCCAGGTCTCCGAGGAGGAGGCCATGGAGTACGCGCAGACCATGTGGCGCACCATCAACAAGCCCAACCTGCTGGAGAACGTGGCCCCCACCCGGGGCCGCGCGACCCTCGTCGTACGCAAGGGCCCGGACCACAAGGTGCAGAAGCTCAGCCTCCGCAAACTCTGACGCGGCGCTAGGGTGCGGCCATGCTGCACCTTCGGTTGATCACCCCGGCCGACCGGACCGAGGCCGTGGTCTCGGCCATCGAATCGACGGTCGGCACCACCCATCTGGTCGTACTGCCCGGCGTCGCCCGCGAACCCCGGGGCGACGTCGTGCTGTGCGACGTCGCCCGCGAGGCGGGGGACGAGCTGCTGAACGAGCTCCGGGAGCTGGGCATCGAGCAGGACGGCTCGATCGCCGTCGAGACCATCGACCTGTCGCTGTCCCGGCGGGCCGACGCGGCCGAGGAGGAGGCCCCGGGCGAGGCCGCCGACGCGGTGCTGTGGGAGCAGCTGACGGAGGCCACCCACGAGGAGTCCACGCTCACCATCACGTACGTCGCGTTCATGATCCTCGCGACCATGATCGCGGCATGCGGTGTCGTCCTCGACAACGCCATCCTGATCGTGGGAGCCATGGCGGTCGGTCCGGAGTTCGGCCCGCTCACGGGCGTCTGCACCGCGGTGGTGCAGCGGGCGCCGCGGCTCGCCCTGCGGTCTCTCGGCGCACTGCTGATCGGCTTCGCCGCCGCGATCGTCGCCACGACCGTCTTCAGCCTGGGGATGGACGCGATCGGGCAGTTCCAGGAGGGGATGCTGGAGCGGCCCCGCCCGAACACCGGCTTCATCTGGCAGCCGGACCCGTTCTCCTTCGTGGTGTCGCTGCTCGCGGGCGTGGCGGGGGTGCTGTCCCTGACCTCCGCCAAGTCCGGGGCGCTGGTGGGCGTCGCGATCTCCGTGACCACCGTCCCGGCCGGTGCGAACGCCGCCGTGGCCCTCAGCTACGGCGACTTCTCCCAGATGTGGGGGTCGGCGGAGCAGCTGCTGCTGAACCTGGGCGGGATCATGCTGGCGGGCGTCCTGACCCTGTACGGGCAGAAAGCGCTCTGGCGGACCCAGCGCGGCCGCTGGGTCCGCCGGCCGAAGACCTGAGCGGCCCGGTGACGCCGTCGGCCCCGCCCTCCGGAATCGACGGAAGGGCGGGGCCGACGTACGAACCGGGGCCGGACCTAGCCGAGCGCCGACTTCACGACGTCCGCGAGCCGCCCGGCGACCGCGCGGGCCTGCTCGATGTCGGCGGCCTCGACCATCACCCGGACGAGCGGTTCGGTACCCGACGGACGGAGCAGCACCCGGCCGGTGGTGCCCAGCTCGCGCTCGGCGTCGGCGACGGCCGCGGCCAGCTCGGCGGAGGTCCCGACCCGGGACCTGTCCACGTCGGGGACGTTGATCAGCACCTGCGGCAGCCGCTGCATGACGCCCGCCAGGTCGGCCAGGGACCGGCCGGTGGCCGCGACGCGCGCCGCCAGCATCAGGCCGGTGAGCGTGCCGTCGCCGGTCGTGGCGTGGTCGAGGATGATCACGTGGCCGGACTGCTCGCCGCCCAGTGCGTAGCCGTGCTGCTTCATCGACTCGAGCACGTACCGGTCGCCGACGCCGGTCTGCACGACCTGGATGCCCTCGCCCTCCATGGCCAGCTTGAAGCCGAGGTTGGACATCACGGTCCCGACGACGGTGTCGCCGCGCAGCTGGCCGGCCTCGCGCATGGCCAGCGCCAGCACCGCGAGGATCTGGTCGCCGTCGATCTCCGCGCCGGAACCGTCGACCGCGAGGCAGCGGTCCGCGTCGCCGTCGTGCGCGATGCCGAAGTCGGCGCCGTGCTCGACCACGGCCTGCTTGAGGAGACCCAGGTGGGTGGAGCCGCAGCCGTCGTTGATGTTGAGGCCGTCCGGCTCGGCGCCGATGGTGACGACCTCGGCACCCGCCCGGGTGAAGGCCTCGGGCGAGACGCGGGAGGCGGCGCCGTGCGCCTCGTCCAGGACGATCTTGAGCCCGTCCAGGCGGTTGGGGAGGACCGCGATGAGGTGCGCGACGTACTTGTCGAAGCCCTCGTCGTAGTCGGAGACACGGCCGACGCCGGCGCCGGTGGGCCGGTCCCAGGGAGCGCCGGTGCGGTGCTCGTCGTAGACGGCCTCGATGCGGTCCTCGAGCTCGTCGGCGAGCTTGTGGCCGCCGCGGGCGAAGAACTTGATGCCGTTGTCGGGCATCGCATTGTGGCTGGCGGAGAGCATCACGCCGAGGTCGGCACCCAGCGCACCGGTGAGATACGCCACCGCCGGGGTGGGCAGCACACCGACGCGCAGGACGTCCACGCCCGCGCTCGCGAGGCCGGCGACGACCGCGGCCTCCAGGAATTCGCCGGAGGCGCGGGGGTCGCGGCCGACGACCGCGGTCGCCCGGTGGCCCGCGAAGGTGCCCGCCTCAGCGAGTACGTGGGCAGCTGCCACGGAGAGACCGAGCGCGAGCTCAGCCGTCAGATCCGCGTTGGCGACGCCGCGTACACCGTCCGTCCCGAAGAGTTGTCCCACTGTTGTCCTCCCGAGTTCACGCTTCGTTTGTGACCGCTTGTGACATGTATTTGCCGCTTGTGGCGGTAAACGAACCGCCCCGGCAGCACGGAGAGTGCTGCCGGGGCGGTTGTTGCTGAACAGCAGGCGCAGATTAACGCTTGCTGTACTGCGGGGCCTTACGGGCCTTCTTGAGACCGGCCTTCTTGCGCTCGACCGCACGGTCGTCGCGGGAGAGGAAGCCGGCCTTCTTCAGCGCCGGGCGGTTGTTGTCGACGTCGGCCTCGTTCAGGGCGCGGGCCACACCGAGGCGCAGGGCGCCGGCCTGGCCGGAGACGCCGCCACCCGAGATGCGGGCGATGACGTCGTAGCGACCGTCGAGCTCGAGCAGCTTGAACGGCTCGTTGACTTCCTGCTGGTGCACCTTGTTGGGGAAGTAGTCCTCAAGGGTACGACCGTTGATCTTCCACTTGCCGGTGCCCGGAACGATCCGGACGCGGGCGATGGCGTTCTTGCGACGGCCCAGGCCTGCGGCCGGCTGCGGGTCGCCGAAGCGGCCGGCAAGGGACTCGGAGGTGTAGTCGCCCTCGACGACAACCTCGGACTCGCTGGTGTACTCCTCGACGTTGCCCTCGAACTCTTCGACGGGGGTCGTCTCGGCGGTGGTCTCGGCCACGATGCTCCTCAGAATTTTCTACGTCTTAGGGGGTGGCCGGAACTACTGCGCGACCTGGGTGATCTCGAACGGCACCGGCTGCTGGGCAGCGTGGGGGTGCTGGTCGCCCGAGTAGACCTTCAGCTTCGAGAGCATCTGACGGCCCAGGGTGTTCTTGGGGAGCATGCCCTTGATGGCCTTCTCGACGGCCTTCTCCGGGTTGTTCGCCAGGAGGTCGTCGTAGCGCACGGAACGCAGACCGCCCGGGAAACCGGAGTGGCGGTACGCCATCTTCTGGGTCGCCTTGTTGCCGGACAGGTGAACCTTGTCGGCGTTGATGATGACGACGAAGTCGCCCATGTCCATGTGAGGCGCATAGGTCGGCTTGTGCTTGCCCCGCAGGAGGGCAGCGGCCTGGGTCGCCAGACGGCCGAGGACAACGTCCTGGGCGTCGATGACGAGCCACTGGCGCGAGATGTCGCCGGGCTTAGGGCTGAACGTACGCACGCGTATGCCTTCGCTTCTTCAGTGGTGGTATCCCAAGGGCGCAAGCCCCCACGGGAAGGTCCTGACAGGGTCACCACGGACGATCACGACAGCCCTCGTTCACAACGGGGACGCAACCCATGTGAACCGCTGGTCATCGGTCCGGTGGACCGGCGCAAGGCCCTTTCACGTGAGAATGAGAAAGCCAATACGCATAACAAACCAGCAGGATACCCAAGCAGACCCGTACGGGTCAAAACGCGGTCCGCGATGCCGATTCTGCTGGCGTCGCGGTGCACTCCGGTTCGGTCCTGGATGGGGACCCCGCAGTTGTTACAGGCTCCACAGTAACCCGACCGGAGCGCAGCGCACGACGCGCCAGGAGGATCGCGAGCCCGCACAGGGTGGCGCAGTCTTTGAAGGCGCGCCGCTTGTGGGCCAGCTCGGAGGGCCACGGCACCAGCGCCACCTGGGGCGTCAGGGCCAGCCAGAACCAGGGCGAGCGGGGCATCGACCCCGGCCGCACCGCCGAAGCCAGCAGCAGCGGCAGCACCACCAGCAGGTAGTGGTCGAAGGACGGCCGCGAGACCAGGAATGCGGCGAACATCACCATGCAGGCCGTCTCCACGAGCCGCAGCTCTCCCCCGTCCGTCTCCTCCCCCGTACGCCGCCACCGCGTCCAGGCGGCCCACAGCCCCGCCCCGGCCCCCGCGAAGGCCACCAGCACCGCCACCGGCTCCGGCACCCCCAGCCGGGGCAGCACCGCGATGGGCGAGGCGTCCCAGGGCAGCGCGTACGCGTCCTGCCCCCGGAGCAGGAACGGCAGGGTCTTGGTGAAGAACAGCGACGGGCTCGGCATCAGCAGCGCGCCCGCCAGCGAGAGCCCCAGCGGCACCAGCACGGCCGCCGCCAGACCCCGCCACCGCCGCGCCATCACGAACAGCAGCCCGACCGGCACCAGCATCGGCTTGCAGGCGATCGCCAGCCCGACCACCAGCCCGGCCGTCCCCCAGCGCCGCCGGTGCGCGAGCAGCAGCGCCACCGGCAGCGCGGCCGCCGAGATCGCCGTCCAGTTGCCGATCAGCACGAGGTTCACGTACGGCTTGTAGGCCAGGGCCAGCACCGGGAACCCGACGACCGCGAAGCGCGAGCGCAGCGGCACCGAGAACATCCGCAGCGCGGCCAGCCACCCGATGCCCAGCAGCCCGGACATCGCGACCGGCAGGCTCCAGCGCAGCACCGTCGTCGGCAGCAGCGCCTCGGGAACGGCCATCAGGACCGCGCTGGGCAGGTACAGGAAGCGCTTGTCCTCGTACGGGGACCCGCCGGCCAGCAGCGTCTGCGCCGCCTTGACCACGAAGGCGTTGTCGGAGCCCCAGTTCTCCCGCAGGCTCGTGGAGACGCAGACCCCCAGGACCACCGCGAGGGAGACGAGCTGCCAGGGCCGGGACGCTGGCCGCAGCAGCCAGTCGAGCAGCCGGTGGCCCAAGCCGTGGTACTCCCGCTTCATGAGCCAGATGCCAGGCCGCAGGCCCACAACGCCTCCCCCTCACTCCGGCCGAGGGGGCGGTCTCCCCCTAGCGCTTCCGCTCGACCCTACGTTCGTCCCGAACGGGTTCCTGAGACCCACCCCCACCGCCGCCCTCGCACCCTTCGGCCCCAGGGGGCCTCAGGGGCTTCGGACGGCTGCGCTGGGGGCACCTCCCAGCGGTAGCCGGGGGAGACTCCGTCCGTCGAACCGGGCCGAACACCCGTCTCAGCGGCGGCGCTCGACGCGCCGCTCGTCCCAAACGGGTTCCTGAGTCTCTCGCACAACACCGTCGGAACCGAAGACCAGGAAACGGTCAAATGTCCGCGCGAACCAGCGGTCGTGCGTGACGCACAGCACAGTGCCCTCGTACGACTCCAGGCCGTCCTGCAGCGCCTCCGCGGACTCCAGGTCCAGGTTGTCGGTCGGCTCGTCCAGCAGCAGTGCCGTGGTGCCCGCCAACTCCAGGAGCAGAATCTGGAAACGCGCCTGCTGGCCGCCCGACAGCTTCTCGAACGGCTGCTCCCCCTGGCGCTCCAGCTCGTACCGGCGCAGGACGCCCATCGCGGCGCCGAGCGGCTTCGCGGCCTCCGTCCACAGGATGTCGACCAGGGTGCGGCCGAACAGCTCGGGGTGCGCGTGGGTCTGCGCGAAGTGTCCGGCAACCACCCGGGCACCCAGCTTGAAGTCGCCCGTGTGCTTGACCTCCTCGCCCGCCAGCAGCCGCAGGAAGTGCGACTTCCCGGAGCCGTTCGAGCCGAGCACCGCGACCCGCTCTCCGTAGAAGACCTCCAGCGAGAACGGTTTCATCAGGCCCGTGAGCTCGAGGTTCTCCACGGTCAGCGCGCGCACGCCGGTCCGGCCGCCCTTCAGGCGCATCCGGATGTCCTGCTCGCGCGGCGGCTCCGGCGGCGGGCCCGCCTCCTCGAACTTCTGGAAACGCGTCTGCATCGCCCGGTAGCGCGAGGCCATGTCGGGGCTGCTCGCCGCCTGGTTGCGCAGCCGCAGGACCAGCGCCTTCAGGCGGGCGTGCTCCTCGTCCCAGCGCCGCTTGAGCTCCTCGAAGCGCGCGAAGCGCTCCTTGCGTGCCTCGTGGTACGTGCCGAAGCCCGAGCCGTGCACCCACACGTCCGTGCCCATCGGGCTGGGCTCCAGGCTGATGATCTTCTCGGCGGCCGTGGACAGCAGCTCCCGGTCGTGCGACACGAACAGCACCGTCTTGCGGGTTGCCCCGAGCTGCTCCTCCAGCCACCGCTTGCCCGGGACGTCCAGGTAGTTGTCCGGCTCGTCGAGCAGCAGCACCTCGTCCGGACCGCGCAGCAGGGCCTCCAGGACCAGCCGCTTCTGCTCACCGCCCGACAGCGTGCGCACCTCGCGGAACTGCGCGGCGTCGTACGGGACGGCCAGCGCGGCCATGGTGCAGACGTCCCACAGGGTCTCCGCCTCGTAGCCCTGCACGTCGGCCCAGTCGCTGAGCGCCTGCGCGTACGCCATCTGGGCGGCTTCGTCGTCCACCGTCATGATCAGGTGCTCGGCGTGGTCGACGGCCTTCGCGGCGGCCCGGATCCGGGGCTGGGCCACCGAGACCAGCAGGTCCCGTACGGTCGTCTCGTCCCGTACGGAGCCCACGAACTGCGACATCACGCCGAGGCCTCCGCTGACGGTGACCCCGCCGCCGTGCGGCTGGAGGTCACCGGAGATCAGCTTCAGCAGGGTGGTCTTGCCGGCCCCGTTCGCCCCGACCAGGGCGACGACCGACCCCTCCCCCACGCGGAAGGAGACGTCGGGGAGCAGGACCCGCCCGTCGGGAAGGTAGTACTCCAGGTGGCCGGCTTCGAGATGTCCCATGCCGGGCATTGTCCAGGCCCGGCGCCGATCCGCCCAAACGGATTGGACAACGGTCACCGGCGGATCAGCAGCAGCCTGTGCCCGGGAGGGTGCGCATGTTGCGCGCTTCCTTGCTACGGGCGGCCAGCAGCTCGTCCGCCGGGTAGCCGACCTCCTCCAGGGTGAGCCCGTGCGGCTTCACGACGTGCACCGAGGAGTCCCGTACAGCGGCCCGCAGGACCTTCCCGGGCCAGTCGGTCGGCCGGTGCCCGTCCCCGACGTGAAGGAGTGCGCCGACCAGCGAGCGGACCATGTTGTGGCAGAAGGCGTCGGCGCGGACGGTCGCCGTGATGATCCCGTCCTCGGCGCGCTCCCAGCTGAGCTGCTGGAGGGTGCGGATGGTCGTGGCGCCCTCGCGCTTCTTGCAGTACGCGGCGAAGTCGTGCTCGCCGAGCAGCGGGGCGGCGGCCTCGTTCATGGCGTCCACGTCCAGGGGCCACTGGTGCCACAGAACGTGCCCGCGGCGCAGCGGGTCGACGCCGCCCTGGTGGTCGCCGACGCGGTAGGCGTAGCGGCGCCAGATGGCGGAGAACCGGGCGTTGAAGCCCTCCGGGGCCTCGGCGGCCTTCCATACCCGTACGTCGTGCGGCAGCCGCCCCGCGAGGCGGCGCAGCAGCTTGTCGTGGTGCTCGGCCCACACCTCCTCGGCCAGGTCGAACTGGGCGACCTGCCCGCGCGCGTGCACGCCGGCGTCGGTCCGCCCGGCCACGGTCAGCTCGACCGGGTCCGGCAACCGCATCACGGTCTGCAGGGCCGACTCCAGCTCGCCCTGCACCGTCCGCAGCACGCGCTGCTTCGCCCAGCCGGAGAAGTCCTTGCCGTCGTACGACAGGTCCAGCCGCACCCGGACGTGCCCGGGCTCCACCTCGTCACTCACGTGACAGATCCTCTCAGAAGCTCCAGAACGTCAAGAAACACAGAACGGGCCCGCCCCGGGAAGGGGCGGGCCCGTTCAGAGCCGATCAAGCAAGCGTGATCCCGAGGGATCAGGCCTCCTTGGTCTCCTCGGCGGGGGTCTCGACAGCCTCCGCCTCCTTGACCGCACGCTTGGTGGCGGCCTCGGCCTCACCGGTGGCCTGCTGGGCGACCGTAAGGGCCTCGACCAGCTCGATCACGGCCATCGGGGCGTTGTCGCCACGACGGTTGCCGATCTTGGTGATGCGCGTGTAACCACCGGGGCGGTTCTCGTAGCGCGGGGCGATCTCGGTGAACAGCGTGTGCACGATGCTCTTGTCCGTGATCGTCTGCAGCACCAGGCGACGGTTGTGGATGTCGCCCTTCTTGGCCTTGGTGACCAGACGCTCGGCGTAGGGACGCAGGCGACGGGCCTTGGCCTCGGTGGTGGTGATGCGGCCGTGCTCGAAGAGCGCCTTCGCGAGGTTCGCGAGAAGGTGCTTCTCGTGCGCGGCGGAGCCGCCCAGACGGGCACCCTTTGCGGGACGCGGCATGGTGTTACTCCTTCATATCTGCACCGGCCGTGTCAGGTACCGGTGTCAGTTCCCCCGGGGCGGCTGCCCCGGGAAAGTCTTTTCTTAGTACTGCTCGGTCTCGACGAAACCGGCGTCCGCGTCGTCGTCGGCGCCGAAGGCGTCGGCAGCGGCGGTCGGGTCGAATCCGGGCGGGCTGTCCTTGAGGGCCAGGCCCATGCCGGCCAGCTTCGCCTTGACCTCGTCGATCGACTTCGCACCGAAGTTGCGGATGTCGAGCAGGTCGGCCTCGGAGCGGGCGACGAGCTCACCCACGGAGTGGATGCCCTCGCGCTTGAGGCAGTTGTACGACCGAACGGTGAGCTCGAGCTCCTCGATCGGCAGCGCCAGGTCGGCGGCCAGGGCGGCGTCCGTCGGGGACGGGCCCATGTCGATGCCCTCGGCGTCGATGTTGAGCTCGCGGGCCAGACCGAACAGCTCGACCAGGGTCTTGCCGGCGGACGCCATGGCGTCACGCGGGCGCATGGCCTGCTTGGTCTCGACGTCGACGATCAGCTTGTCGAAGTCGGTGCGCTGCTCGACTCGGGTCGCCTCGACCTTGTAGGTGACCTTGAGGACCGGGCTGTAGATGGAGTCGATCGGGATACGACCGATCTCCTGGCCCAGCTGCTTGTTCTGGACGGCGGAGACGTAGCCGCGACCGCGCTCGACGGTCAGCTCCATCTCCAGCTTGCCCTTGCCGTTGAGCGTGGCGAGGACCAGGTCCGGGTTGTGCACCTCGACACCGGCCGGGGGCGCGATGTCGGCAGCGGTGACCAGGCCGGGACCCTGCTTGCGCAGGTACATCACGACCGGCTCGTCGTGCTCCGAGGAGACGACCAGCTGCTTGATGTTGAGGATGATGTCGGTGACGTCTTCCTTGACACCGGGCACGGTGGTGAACTCGTGCAGGACGCCGTCCACGCGGATGCTGGTGACAGCGGCACCCGGGATCGAGGACAGGAGCGTGCGGCGCAGCGAGTTGCCGAGGGTGTAGCCGAAGCCCGGCTCGAGCGGCTCGATCACGAACCGCGAGCGGTACTCGTCGACGACCTCTTCGGTCAGCGAAGGACGCTGAGCGATAAGCATGTCTGTGTTCCTTCAGTCGTGGACGCCCACTATTTGACGCCCGACGGGTAAAGCCAGGTACAGCAAGGGTACGGGCGGTACGTCCCCCCGAAGGGGTTCGTACCGCCCGAACACTCAAAGACGCACAGGCGTCGCTGCGTCAGACGCGGCGGCGCTTCGGCGGGCGGCAGCCGTTGTGCGGGGTGGGGGTGACGTCCTGGATCGAGCCGACCTCGAGGCCGGTGGCCTGGAGGGAGCGGATCGCGGTCTCGCGGCCGGAGCCGGGACCCTTGACGAAGACGTCGACCTTGCGCATGCCGTGCTCCTGCGCGCGACGGGCGGCCGACTCGGCGGCCATCTGCGCGGCGAAGGGGGTGGACTTGCGCGAGCCCTTGAAGCCGACGTGGCCGGCGGAGGCCCAGGAGATCACGTTGCCCGAGGGGTCGGTGATCGAAACGATGGTGTTGTTGAACGTGCTCTTGATGTGGGCGTGCCCGTGAGCGACGTTCTTCTTTTCCTTGCGGCGCACCTTCTTGGCAGCGCCCTGACGACCCTTGGGGGGCATCTAAATCTCCTACGGGAGGTGGTCGGTCCTACAGCGCAAGACCGCTGAACAGGACTACTTCTTGCCCGGCTTCTTCTTACCGGCGATCGCGCGACGCGGGCCCTTGCGGGTACGCGCGTTCGTGCTGGTGCGCTGACCGTGCACCGGCAGGCCACGACGGTGGCGGATGCCCTGGTAGCACTGGATCTCGATCTTGCGGCGGATGTCGCCCTGAATCTCGCGGCGGAGGTCACCCTCGGTACGGAGGTTGGCGTCCACGTACTCGCGGATCTTGACCAGGTCCTCTTCGGCCAGGTCACGAACGCGGGTGTTCGGGTTCACACCGGTGGCCGCAAGGATTTCCTTGGACCGGGTGCGACCGACACCGAAGACGTAGGTAAGTGCGATCTCCACACGCTTTTCGCGCGGGATGTCAACACCGGAAACGCGTGCCATTCAATGGCTCCTGTGTGTTCGGGGGTCTTCAGCAGAACCGACCCCGACCGCCGACCACCCCGAAGTGGGTGATGGTACGCCCGGGTCCCCGGCCCCCGCCGGAGGTGCCGCCGGCCCTTCTCAGGGCTGGGCGGGTTCTGCGTATGTACGTTTTCTTACGTCGCGCGAAGAACTGCGTAGTGCAGGTCGGTCGGCGTGCGTCAGCCCTGGCGCTGCTTGTGGCGCAGGTTGTCGCAGATGACCATGACCCGGCCGTGACGGCGGATCACCTTGCACTTGTCGCAGATCTTCTTGACGCTCGGCTTGACCTTCATGTTGGTGAGGTTCTCCGGGTCAGTGCCACCACCCGCACCGGGACAAGACGCCCAGGCAGGAGTGAGGACAAGATCTACTTGTATCGGTAGACGATCCGGCCACGCGTCAGGTCGTACGGAGACAGCTCCACAACGACCCGGTCATCCGGGAGGATGCGGATGTAGTGCATACGCATCTTGCCGCTGATGTGCGCGAGGACCTTGTGACCGTTCTGCAGTTCCACCTTGAACATCGCGTTCGGGAGGGACTCGATCACGGTGCCCTCGATTTCGATGGCACCTTGCTTCTTGGCCACGCTTCGCCCTTCGAATCGGCTACCTTGATCAGCTCCCTGCTTCACATGAAGACATGCGGGTGCAAAGGAGCCGACGAGTCAGTCTACGTCAGGGCACCCAGAAAGACGAATCCGGAAAGTTTGCCCCACAGCGTAGATCATTAACCGAGAGGGTCGGGCGCCGTGGTCACGCCGTACTCCGCCAGCTTCGCCTTGCCGCAGTCCGGGCTGGTCAGAACGATGGGCCCGGCCTCCGTCAGGGCGATGGAGTGCTCCCAGTGCGAGGACCAGGTGCCGTCCGTCGTGATGACCGTCCAGTCGTCCGCCAGGACCTCCGTCTGGGGCGTGCCCAGGGAGACCATCGGCTCGATCGCCAGGCAGAGGCCCGGGACCAGCTTGATGCCCTTGCCCCGCTTGCGCGAGACGTAGTTCAGCAGGTGGGGGTCCATGTGCATCTCGGACCCGATGCCGTGGCCGCCGTAGTCCTCGATGATCCCGAACTTGCCGAGGCTGTGCTCGCCGGTGCTGGGGCGGGGCTGCCGCTTGATGTACGTCTCGATCGCCTTGGAGATGTCCACGAGGCGGTTGCCGAGCTTCATGGCGGCGATACCGGCCCACATGGACTCCTCGGTCACCCGGGAGAGCTCGACGAGCTCCGGAGCGTGACCGGTGCCCACGAAGGCCGTGTACGCGGCGTCGCCGTGCCAGCCGTCGACGATCGCGCCGGCGTCGATCGAGATGATGTCGCCGTCCTTGAGGACCGTCTTGTCGTCCGGGATGCCGTGGACGACGACCTCGTTCACCGAGGTGCAGATCGTCGCGGGGAAGCCGCCGTAGCCGAGGAAGTTCGACTTGGCCCCGGCATCCGCGATGACCTTGCGGGCCACCATGTCCAGATCCCGCGTCGTGGCGCCCGGCACGGCCGCCTCACGGGTCGCCGCGTGGATCGCGGCGACGACCAGCCCCGCCTCGCGCATTTTCGCGATCTGCTCGGGGGTCTTGATCTGGACCATGGGAAGTGCCTTCCACCTTCGGATCTGCGTGTTCAGGTCGTCTCAACAGTACGGCCGCGGGGTCCTGGGGACACCGCGGCCGTACTGCACGAGACAGGGGTACTACTTCTTGAGGGCGTCCATCGCGCGCTGCGTGACGTCCGCGACCTCACCGAGGGCCGGGATGGTCACCAGCAGGCCCTGGGCCTTGTAGTAGTCGATGATCGGCTCGGTCTGCGTGTGGTAGACCTCGAGCCGGTTGCGGACCGTGGCCTCGGAGTCGTCGTCGCGCTGGTACAGCTCGCCACCGCAGGCGTCGCAGACGCCCTCGGTCTTCGGCGCCGCGTACACGACGTGGAAGACGTGCGCAGAGTCGTTGCGGCAGATCCGGCGTCCGGCGATGCGCTTGACCACCTCGTCCTCCTCGACCTCGAGGTCGAGGACGGCGTCGAGCTTCATGCTCGCCGTCTGCAGCATCTCGTCCAGCGCCTCGGCCTGCGAGACGTTGCGCGGGAAGCCGTCCAGCAGGAAGCCGTTCACGGCGTCCGGCTGCTCCATCCGGTCCTTGGCCATGCCGATCGTGATCTCGTCGGGGACGAGATCACCGGCGTCCATGAACGCCTTCGCACGCTGGCCCAGCTCGGTGTTCCGGCTGATGTTGGCACGGAAGAGGTCGCCCGTGGAGATGTGCGGGATCGACAGGTTCTTCGCAAGGAACGCGGCCTGCGTTCCCTTGCCCGCACCGGGCGGTCCGACGAGGACGATTCGCATCAGCGGAGGAACCCTTCGTAATTGCGCTGCTGGAGCTGGCTCTCGATCTGCTTCACGGTTTCCAGACCCACACCCACGATGATGAGGATGCTCGTCCCGCCGAACGGGAAGTTCTGGTTCGCTCCGAAGCCGGCCAACGCCATCGTCGGCACAAGAGCGATGAGACCCAGGTACAGCGACCCCGGCCAGGTGATCCGGTTGAGCACGTAGCTCAGGTACTCGGCGGTGGGTCGACCGGCACGGATACCCGGGATGAACCCACCATACTTCTTCATGTTGTCTGCAACTTCCTCGGGGTTGAACGAAATCGCCACGTAGAAGAACGCGAAGAAGACGATCAGGAGGAAGTAGGCGGCGATGTAGTACGGGTGGTCGCCCTTGACGAAGTGCTTCTGGATCCAGGTGGCCCAGCCGGCGGTCGAACCGCTGAACTGCACGATCAGCGCCGGGATGTACAGCAGCGACGAGGCGAAGATGACCGGGATGACACCGGCCTGGTTCACCTTGAGCGGGATGTACGTCGAGGTGCCCCCGTACGCACGGCGGCCGATCATGCGCTTCGCGTACTGGACCGGAATCCGTCGCTGCGCCTGCTCGACGAAGACCACCAGGGCGACCATGGCCAGGCCGACGAGGATGACCACGCCGAACTCGACCCAGCCGTCGGCGATCTTGCCCTGGAGCTTGATCTGCCACAGGGCGCCGATGAAGCCGGCGGCGATGGAGATGAACATCAGGATCGACATGCCGTTGCCGATGCCGCGGTCGGTCACGAGCTCACCGAGCCACATGACGACGCAGGTGCCGGCGGTCATGGTGACCACCATGACGATCGTGGTGAAGATCGACCGGTCCGGGACGATCTCGCGGGCGACCGGGCAGGTCCCGAAAAGGGCACCCGTGCGGGCGGTGGCGACCAGGCCGGTGCCCTGCAGGATCGCGAGGGCGACCGTCAAATAGCGCGTGTACTGAGTGATCTTCGCCGTGCCGGACTGTCCCTCTTTTTTGAGGTTCTCCAGCTTCGGGATGACCACGGTCAGCAGCTGCAGGATGATGCTCGCCGTGATGTACGGCATGATGCCGAGCGCGAAGATCGTGATCTGCAGCAGCGCACCGCCGCTGAACATGTTGACGAGACCGAAGAGGCTGTTGCTGCTCCCGGCCTGGTCGACACAGATCTGAACGTTCTTGTAGCTCACGCCGGGTACCGGGATGTGGGACCCGAGCCGGAACAGCACGATGATGCCGAGCGTGAAGAGCAGCTTCTTGCGCAGGTCGGGCGTCTTGAACGCCCGGGCGAACGCGGTGAGCACGGTGCCTCCTGCGACCCCCGCGCTACTGCGTCAGAGGTGACGGTCTGAGGGATCGGTGAATACGTACAAGCAAAGGTGCAGGCCACCTTACCGGCGACTGCGCCCCCCGTGGAACGACCAACCGGGGATGCCCCATATGTGAGGCATCCCCGGTCGGGTTTCTATCTATTTGTCACAAGAGTTCGTCTTAGACGAGCTCGGTGACGGTGCCGCCGGCAGCGGCAATCTTCTCCTTGGCGGAGGCGGAAACGGCGTCAACCGAAACCGTCAGCGCCACGGAGATCTCGCCCTGGCCCAGGACCTTGACGAGGCTGTTCTTGCGAACCGCGCCCTTGGCGACCAGGTCGGCCACCGTGACCTCTCCACCCTCGGGGTAGAGAGCGCCGAGCTTGTCCAGGTTCACGACCTGGAACTCGGTGCGGAACGGGTTCTTGAAGCCCTTGAGCTTCGGCAGGCGCATGTGGAGGGGCATCTGCCCACCCTCGAAGCGCTGCGGGATCTGGTAGCGGGCCTTCTGGCCCTTCGTACCACGACCGGCCGTCTTACCCTTCGACGCCTCACCACGACCGACACGGGTCTTCGCGGTCTTGGCACCGGGGGCGGGACGGAGGTTGTGGGCCTTCAGCGGGCTGTTCTCAGCCATGATTAGTCAACCTCCTCAACCGTCACGAGGTGGCGGACGGTCTGCACCATTCCGCGGAACTCGGGGCGGTCCTCCTTGACGACGACGTCGTTCAGGCGCTTGAGCCCGAGCGAACGCAGCGTGTCGCGGTGGTTCTGCTTGCTGCCGATGTACGACTTCGTCTGCGTGATCTTGAGGCGAGCCATTACGCACCCGCCCCGGCACGTGCACGAAGGAGAGCCGCGGGGGCGACGTCCTCGAGGGGCAGACCACGGCGAGCCGCGATCTCCTCGGGACGCTGCAGGCCCTTGAGGGCCGCCACGGTCGCGTGCACGATGTTGATCGCGTTGGAAGAGCCGAGCGACTTCGACAGGATGTCGTGAACGCCGGCGCACTCCAGAACGGCGCGCACCGGGCCACCGGCGATAACGCCGGTACCGGGGGAAGCCGGCTTCAGCAGCACGACGCCCGCAGCACGCTCGCCCGTGATCGGGTGAGGAATGGTGCCCTGGATACGCGGAACCTTGAAGAAGCTCTTCTTGGCTTCCTCGACGCCCTTGGCGATGGCCGCGGGAACTTCCTTGGCCTTGCCGTAACCGACACCTACAGTGCCGTCACCGTCGCCCACCACGACCAGCGCGGTGAAGCTGAAGCGGCGACCACCCTTGACAACCTTGGCGACGCGGTTGATCGCGACAACGCGCTCAACGTAAGCGGTCTTCTCGGCGGCAGGGCCACCGTCGCGACCCTTCCGGTCCCGCCGCTCGCCGCCACCGGCACCGCTTCCGCGGCGCTGGGGTCCAGCCATTGGATTACCTCTCTCTGTTACGTCCGTGAGTCCCGGAACCGGGGCTTAGAACTTCAGCCCGGCTTCGCGGGCGGCGTCAGCCAGAGCGGCAATGCGCCCGGCGTATCGGTTGCCACCGCGGTCAAAGACAACGGTCTCGACGCCGGCAGCCTTCGCACGCTCGGCCACGAGCGCGCCGACGGCCTGGGCCTGGGCGCTCTTGTCGCCTTCGCCACCGCGGATCGAGGTGTCCAGGGTCGACGCGGACGCCAGGGTGTGACCCTGGAGGTCGTCGATGACCTGAGCAACGATGTTGCGGTTGGAACGCGTCACGACGAGGCGCGGACGCTCCGCCGTACCCGACACGTTCTTGCGAATGCGGATGTGGCGGCGAGCCTTGGCAGCGCGCTTGTACGCGTCGCCCTTGGCGATCTTCACACCGTATGCCATGGCTACTTACCAGCCTTTCCGACCTTGCGGCGGATGACTTCGCCGGCGTACTTGACACCCTTGGCCTTGTACGGGTCGGGCTTCCGCAGCTTGCGGATGTTGGCGGCGACCTCGCCGACCTTCTGCTTGTCGATGCCCTCGACCGTGAACTTGGTGGGCGACTCGACCTTGAAGGAGATGCCCTCGGGCGCCTCGATCAGGATCGGGTGGCTGTAACCAAGCTGGAACTCCAGGGAGGAGCCCTTCGCGGCGACGCGGTAACCGACACCGCTGATCTCGAGAGCCTTGACGTATCCCGCGGTCACGCCGGTGATCATGTTCGCCACCAGCGTGCGGGACAGGCCGTGCAGGGCCTTGTTCTGACGCTCGTCGTTGGGGCGGGTGACGTTCAGAACGCCGTCCTCACCCTTGACGATCTCGATCGGCGCGGCGACGGTGTGCGAAAGGAGACCCTTGGGGCCCTTCACTGCAACCGTGCGGCCATCGATGGTGACGTCCACACCGGCGGGAACCTGGATGGGGAGCTTGCCGATTCGCGACATTGCTTTTCCTCCGTTCCCGACTACCAGACGTAGGCGAGGACTTCCCCACCTACGCCCTTCTTGCCTGCCTGCTGGCCGGTGAGGAGACCGTGGGACGTGGAGATGATCGCCACGCCCAGGCCGCCGAGCACCTTCGGCAGGTTGGTGGACTTCGCGTACACGCGCAGACCGGGCTTCGAGATCCGCTTGATGCCCGCGATGGAGCGCTCACGGTTCGGCCCGAACTTCAGCTCGAGGACGAGGTTCTTGCCGACCTCGGCGTCCTCGACCTTCCAGCCGGTGATGAAACCCTCCTGCTTGAGGATCTCTGCGATGTGCGACTTGATCTTGCTGTGCGGCATCACGACGGTGTCGTGGTACGCCGAGTTAGCGTTACGCAGACGGGTCAGCATGTCTGCGATCGGGTCAGTCATGGTCATGAAGTGGCCTTCGGCCTCTCTCGCCGGGGTTTCCTGTATGCGCCATCCCTCTCCCCACTCAGTGGCGGGACGGGTGCGGTGCGGGGACCTACGGCGTAGTAAGTCGTTATGGACGGCGGACGCCCAACCCCACAAGCCTACGGCATGCGGAGCAGGGCACCCACCGACCAGATGCTTACCGAGAGTGCCTGGAAGTTCCCAAGTCCTTGCGGACGGGAGGGAATTACCAGGAGCTCTTGGTCACGCCCGGCAGCTCGCCACGGTGAGCCATCTCACGAAGGCAGACGCGGCACAGGCCGAACTTGCGGTACACGGAGTGGGGACGACCGCAGCGCTGGCAGCGGGTGTACGCACGCACACCGAACTTGGGCTTGCGGGCAGCCTTCGCGATGAGAGCCTTCTTCGCCATCTCGCTTACGCCTCCTTGAAGGGGAAGCCGAGGTGACGAAGGAGCGCGCGGCCCTCAGCGTCGTTGGTCGCCGTGGTGACCACGGTGATGTCCATACCCCGGGTACGGTCGATCTTGTCCTGGTCGATCTCGTGGAACATGACCTGCTCCGTGAGACCGAAGGTGTAGTTGCCACGGCCGTCGAACTGCTTCGGCGACAGACCACGGAAGTCACGGATACGCGGCAGCGCGAGCGACAGCGTACGGTCCAGGAACTCCCACATGCGGTCACCACGGAGGGTGACGTGGCAGCCGATCGGCTGACCCTCACGCAGCTTGAACTGCGCGATGGACTTGCGGGCCTTCGTGACGGCCGGCTTCTGACCGGTGATCGTCGTCAGGTCGCGGATGGCGCCGTCGATCAGCTTGGAGTCGCGGGCGGCGTCGCCCACACCCATGTTGACCACGATCTTCACGAGGCCGGGGATCTGCATGACGTTCTCGTACGAGAACTCTTCACGCAGCTTGCCCGCGATGTCCTCGCGGTACTTCGTCTTGAGACGCGGAGTGGTAGCCATCAGATGTCCTCACCCGTCCGCTTGGCAACGCGGATCTTGTTGCCCTCGTCATCGAAGCGGAAACCGACGCGGGTAACGACCTTCTGGCCGTCCTTCTCCACAACCAGCTGAACGTTGCTGACGTGGATCGGCGCCTCGGTGATCACGATGCCACCGGTCTGCGAGCCACCAGCGGTCTGGCCGGCCTTGGTGTGCTTCTTGACCCGGTTGACACCCTCGACGAGGACACGGTTCTCAGTAGGGATGGCCTGAATGACCTTGCCCTGCTTGCCCTTGTCCTTACCGGTGATGACCTGAACCAGGTCGCCCTTCTTGATCTTCATGCTTACAGCACCTCCGGCGCGAGCGAGATGATCTTCATGAACTTCTTCTCGCGCAGCTCACGGCCCACGGGGCCGAAGATACGGGTGCCACGAGGGTCGCCGTCGTTCTTGAGAATGACAGCGGCGTTCTCGTCGAAGCGGATGTACGAGCCGTCCTGGCGGCGGCGTTCCTTGACGGTGCGAACGATGACCGCCTTGACGACGTCACCCTTCTTCACGTTGCCACCGGGGATCGCGTCCTTGACGGTGGCGACGATGACGTCACCGATGCCCGCGTAGCGGCGACCGGAACCACCGAGAACACGGATGCAAAGGATTTCCTTGGCACCAGTGTTGTCGGCGATACGCAGTCGCGACTCCTGCTGGATCACGTGTATCTCCTGATTTGTCTGCCGGTTCCCGGCGAGGGGTCCGTCACCGGAACCCCTCGCCGAGCCTGGCGGAACTGACCTGAGGGAAACCCCTCAGGTGATTACTTGGCCTTCTCGAGGATCTCGACGATGCGCCAGCGCTTGCTCGCCGACAGCGGACGCGTCTCCATGATGAGGACGCGGTCGCCGACGCCGGCAGCGTTCTGCTCGTCGTGAGCCTTGAGCTTGTTCGTACGGCGGATGACCTTGCCGTACAGCGCGTGCTTCACGCGGTCCTCGACGGCGACGACGACGGTCTTGTCCATCTTGTCGCTGACGACGAGACCCTCACGGGTCTTGCGGAAACCGCGCTCGTTCGTCTCAGTCACGTTCTTCTCGCTCATCAGGCGCTCTCCACCGTCTCGATACCGAGCTCACGCTCGTGCATCAGGGTGTAGATGCGAGCGATGTCCTTACGGACGGACTTGAGCCGGCCGTTGTTCTCCAGCTGACCCGTGGCCGCCTGGAAGCGGAGCTTGAACAGCTCCTCCTTGGCCTCGCGCAGCTTGCCAACGAGCTCCTCGTTGCCGAGCTCACGCAGCTCGGACGCCTTGGTTCCCGTCGCCATCACGACTCACCTGCCTCGCGCCGAACAATCCGGCACTTCATCGGAAGCTTGTGAGCAGCGCGGGTGAGCGCCTCACGAGCAATCTTCTCGTTCGGGTAGGACAGCTCGAACATGACCCGGCCCGGGTGCACGTTCGCGATCCACCACTCGGGAGAACCCTTACCGGAACCCATGCGGGTCTCGGCAGGCTTCTTCGTCAGCGGACGGTCCGGGTAGATGTTGATCCAGACCTTGCCGCCACGCTTGATGTGGCGGGTCATCGCAATACGAGCCGCCTCGATCTGGCGGTTCGTCACGTACGCCGGGGTCAGCGCCTGGATGCCGTACTCGCCGAACGAGACCTCAGTACCGCCCTTGGCCATACCGCGGCGCTTCGGGTGGTGCTGCTTGCGGTGCTTGACCCTACGAGGGATCAGCATGTCGGTCAGGCCTCCGTTCCGGTGCTCTCGGCCGGAGCGGCGGCGGGAGCGTCGGCCTTGGGGGCCTCGGCACCAGCAGCCTGCTGCGGCTTGCGGCCACCACGGCCGCCGCGCTCGCCACCACGGCCACCACGGCCGGCGGGACGGTCGCCAGCGCCTGCTGCACCACGGGCCGGGCGGTTACCCGCACGGGCCGCAGCGTTCTCGGCGCGAACCTCGGCGATGTTCTTGACGTCGCCCTTGTAGATCCAGACCTTCACACCGATACGGCCGAAGGTGGTCTTGGCCTCGAAGAAGCCGTAGTCCACGTTCGCGCGCAGCGTGTGCAGCGGCACACGACCCTCGCGGTAGAACTCGGAGCGGGACATCTCGGCGCCGCCGAGACGGCCGCCACACTGGATCTTGATGCCCTTGGCGCCGGCCTTCATCGTGCCCTGCATGCTCTTACGCATGGCGCGACGGAAGGAGACGCGGGAGGAGAGCTGCTCGGCAACGGCCTGGGCAACCAGCTGGGCATCGAGCTCGGGGTTCTTGACCTCGAGGATGTTCAGCTGGACCTGCTTGCCCGTGAGCTTCTCGAGGTCACCGCGGATGCGGTCGGCCTCGGCGCCACGGCGGCCGATGACGATGCCCGGACGAGCGGTGTGGATGTCCACACGCACGCGGTCACGGGTGCGCTCGATCTCAACCTTCGAGATGCCGGCGCGCTCCATGCCGGACGTCATCATCCGACGGATGGCGACGTCTTCCTTGACGTAGTCCTTGTACAGCTTGTCGGCGTACCAACGCGACTTGAAGTCGGTGGTGATGCCGAGCCGGAACCCGTGCGGGTTTACCTTCTGGCCCATTACCGGGAACCTTCCTTGCTGCTGACGACCACGGTGATGTGGCTGGTCCGCTTGCGGATCCGGTAGGCACGGCCCTGCGCACGCGGACGGAACCGCTTCAGGGTCGGGCCCTCGTCCACGAACGCCTCGCTGATGACCAGCGTGGAGGCGTCCGGGTGGTTGTAGTTGTGTGCGGCGTTGGCAATGGCGCTGTCCAGCACCTTGCCAACCGGCACGCTCGCGGCCTGCGGGGCGAAACGCAGGACCGCCTGAGCCTCCGTGGCATCCATGCCACGGATAAGGTCCACCACTCGGCGGGCCTTCATGGGCGTGACGCGGATGTACCGCGCCTGGGCCCTGGCTTCCATGGTTGTCCCTTCGGTGTAAGTCATAGTCGTAACCACCCCGCCTTTAGCGGCGCTTCGACTTCCGGTCGTCCTTGACGTGGCCGCGGAAGGTGCGAGTCGGCGAGAACTCGCCGAGCTTGTGGCCGACCATCGACTCGGTGACGAACACCGGGACGTGGGTCTTGCCGTTGTGCACCGCGATGGTGTGACCCAGCATGCTGGGGATGATCATCGAGCGACGGGACCAGGTCTTGATGACGTTCTTGGTGCCGGCTTCGTTCTGGACGTCCACCTTCTTTACGAGGTGGTCGTCGACGAAGGGCCCCTTCTTGAGACTGCGCGGCATCTAAACCCGCTCCTAGCGCTTCTTGTTCGTCTTGCGGCGGCGGACGATGTACTTGCTCGAAGCCTTCTTCGGCGAGCGAGTACGACCCTCCTTCTGACCCCACGGGGAGACCGGGTGGCGACCACCACTGGTCTTGCCCTCACCACCACCGTGCGGGTGGTCAACCGGGTTCATCGCGACACCGCGGACGGACGGGCGAACGCCCTTCCAGCGCATGCGGCCGGCCTTGCCCCAGTTGATGTTCGACTGCTCGGCGTTACCGACCTCGCCGATCGTGGCGCGGCAGCGCGCGTCGACGAGACGGATCTCGCCGGACGGCATGCGGAGGTGGGCCATGGTGCCCTCCTTCGCCAGCAGCTGCACGGAGGCACCAGCGGAGCGGGCGAACTTGGCGCCGCCACCGGGACGGAGCTCGATCGCGTGGATCGTGGTACCGACCGGGATGTTGCGAAGCGCCAGGTTGTTACCGGGCTTGATGTCGGCCGTGGGGCCGTTCTCAATCCGGTCGCCCTGCTTCAGAGCCTTCGGCGCGATGATGTAGCGCTTCTCGCCGTCGGCGTAGTGCAGCAGCGCGATGCGCGCGGTGCGGTTGGGGTCGTACTCGATGTGCGCGACCTTGGCCGGCACGCCGTCCTTGTCGTGACGACGGAAGTCGATCACGCGGTAGGCGCGCTTGTGTCCACCACCCTGGTGGCGAACAGTGATCCGACCGGTGTTGTTACGGCCGCCCTTGCTGTGCAGGGGGCGAACCAGCGACTTCTCCGGCGTGGACCGCGTGATCTCGACAAAGTCGGCGACGCTGGAGCCACGACGGCCCGGGGTCGTCGGCTTGTACTTGCGGATACCCATTTCTCAGTCCTCGTCCGATTCCGGACGACTAGACCTCCGTTAGGAGGCCTGGCCGCCGAAGATGTCGATTCGGTCGCCCTCAGCGAGGGTCACGATGGCGCGCTTGGTGTCAGCGCGCTTGCCGAAACCGGTCTTGGTGCGCTTGCGCTTACCCTGACGGTTGATCGTGTTGACCCCGGTGACCTTGACCCCGAAGACCGCCTCGACGGCCTGCTTGATCTGGGTCTTGTTGGAGCCGGGCGCGACGATGAACGTGTACTTGTTCTCGTCCAGCAGCGCGTAGCTCTTCTCCGAGACAACCGGCTTGATCAGCAGGTCGCGCGGGTCAGTGAAGGTCTTGCTGGTAACGGTCGCCTCAGACATCAGGCGTCGCTCCCTTCGGTCTCATCGGCCTTGGGGCCAGACACGAAGGACTCGAAAGCGGCCTGAGTGAAGACCACGTCGTCAGAGACGATCACGTCGTACGTGTTCAGCTGGCCCGGCTCCAGGATGTGAACCTGGGGCAGGTTGCGGGCGGACAGCCACGCGGCCTCGTCGGCGCGCTCGACGACCAGGAGCAGGTTCTTGCGCTCCGAGATCTTGCCGAACAGCGTCTTGGCGGCCTTCGTGGAGGCGGCACCCTCGACCACGCCGGTGACGACGTGGATGCGGGAGTGACGCGCACGGTCCGAGAGGGCACCGCGGAGGGCGGCGGCCTTCATCTTCTTCGGGGTCCGCTGGGAGTAGTCACGCGGCTGCGGGCCGTGGACGACGCCACCGCCGACGAACTGCGGAGCACGGGTGGAACCCTGGCGAGCGCGGCCGGTGCCCTTCTGGCGGTACGGCTTGCGGCCACCACCACGGACTTCGCCACGACGCTTGGTCTTGTGCGTGCCCTGACGGGCAGCAGCCAGCTGGGCGACAACGACCTGGTGGATCAGCGGAACGCTGGTCTTCGCGTCGAAGATCTCCGCGGGGAGCTCGACGGTACCGGCCTTGTCGCCTGCCGGCGAAAGGATGTCAATGGTGCTCATTACCTCAAGCCCCCTTGGCCGCGGTACGGACCAGGACGAGGCCGCCGTTCGGACCGGGGACTGCGCCCTTGATGAGGAGCAGACCCTTCTCCGCGTCAACCGCGTGGATGGTCAGGTTCTGGGTGGTGACGCGCTCGTTGCCCATACGACCGGCCATGCGCATGCCCTTGAAGACACGCCCAGGGGTGGCGCAGCCACCGATCGAACCGGGGGAGCGGTGCTTGCGCTGGACACCGTGACCGGCGCCGAGGCCCTTGAAGTTGTGACGCTTCATGACACCGGCGAAGCCCTTGCCCTTGCTGTTGCCCGTGACGTCAACCTTGACGCCCGACTCGAACACAGCGGCGGTGATCTCCTGGCCGAGCGTGTACTCGCTGGCGTCGGAGGTGCGGAGCTCCACCAGGTGGCGGCGGGGGGTCACGTCGGCCTTGGCGAAGTGGCCCTTGAGGGGCTTGTTCACCTTGCGCGGGTCGATCTCGCCGAAGGCGATCTGGACCGACTCGTAGCCGTCGATGTCGTTCTTACGGACCTGGGTAACGACGCAGGGTCCGGCCTTGACCACGGTCACCGGGACGACACGGTTGTTCTCGTCCCAGACCTGGGTCATGCCGAGCTTCTCGCCCAGGACGCCCTTGATCTGCTTTGCCATCTTCTCGACGCCTCTCAGAGCTTGATCTCGATGTCAACGCCGGCCGGAAGGTCCAGGCGCATCAGCGAGTCAACGGTCTTGGGCGTCGGGTCGAGGATGTCGATCAGGCGCTTGTGCGTGCGCATCTCGAAGTGCTCGCGCGAGTCCTTGTACTTGTGCGGCGACTTGATGACGCAGTACACGTTCTTCTCAGTGGGCAGCGGCACCGGGCCTGCGACCGACGCACCAGTGCGGGTCACCGTCTCGACGATCTTCTTCGCCGAGGAGTCGATGACCTCGTGGTCGTAGGCCTTGAGCCGGATGCGGATCTTCTGTCCCGCCATGGCTACTCCGTAGTCCTGTCTGTTGTGGAAACGCTCTGGCGCTCGGTCGGCTGTGGATCTCTCCACTGCTTCTCTCCGACCCACGCGGTCGGGCGTGTCGCACTCCCTCCACAGAAAATTCCCATACGGAAATTCCCTCGTCCAAGGGGGTGCGGTCCCAAGACCGCGGTTCGGGGGAGAAACACCCACCGAGTGCCTGGCCGACACCGTGCTGACGCTTCCCAGAAGATTCCCGTACGTCCGCCCCATTGCTGCCCCGAGAGGCAGATAAAGGCGACGAGTACTGTGGGACTCGCTTCCGGTCCTCCCGGCGGGAGGCGCGCAGCATCGGCACTCAGCCGAGCAACTTGAGTAGTCTGCCATACAAGACACGTACTGCGCCAATCGGGCCGAAGAGAATACCCCTCCACGGTGATCGGTCAAACTGCGCCGCGCAGTGGGGTTGCCCGGGCGCCCCTTGGGGTCCGCCCGGGCCCGTCCACAGGCCTCGGAAACCTTTCCGCGGCCCTCGCTCAGGTACGCGAGACGGTGCCGCAGCCCTCCTGGCCGCCGGTCTCCATGCTGTTGCTGCGGTCGTACGGGTCCACGGGCGTCCCGGAGGGCGCGGG
This sequence comes from Streptomyces sp. NPDC051364, assembly GCF_040682115.1. Lineage (NCBI taxonomy): Bacteria > Bacillati > Actinomycetota > Actinomycetes > Kitasatosporales > Streptomycetaceae > Streptomyces > Streptomyces sp. NPDC051364. The sequence goes on from NZ_JBFBAH010000006.1 coordinate 275,401, forward strand.
CCCGGTCGGCGTGTCCTCGTCGAAGACGGGGTGCAGGAATCCGTCGTAGACGTTGCAGGCGCTGTTGGCGAGGTCGACGTTGAACTTCTCGAGCCAGATCTTGCCCGCGGTGGCCTGCCACTTGCGCGGGTCCGCGATCGAGAAGGTGATCTCGCGCCGCACGACGGTGCGCTCCACCTGCTCGGCGCCCGGCTTCGCCTTCACGAACGGGTAGACGAAGGTGTAGTCGGCCAGCACGTTGGTCTGACCGGCCTCCTTGCCGGGCTCCACCCACATCCGGCCGCGGACCTTGACCACGTCGCCTGCGGGCTTCAGCTCGGCCGGCTTGACCCGGCTGAACAGGTGCAGCGGGTCGTTCTCCTTCGTCGGAGCCGTCAGCGACCCCTCCAGGCGGCCCAGCTGCTCCTCGAGCTTCGGGTCGAGGAGCGCCAGCGCCGCCGCGGGCCGCTCCCCGCGCAGGGTCGCCGGGTCCAGGTTGGCCGCGACCAGGAACTGCTTGGCCTTCTCCAGCGCGTCGGCCACCTGCTCCTTGCTCATCCCGCCGACGGCCTCCGCCACCGGGACCTCGATCCCGGCCGCCCCGTCGGCCCACTGCAGGGCCGGGGACCCCTTGAAGGGCTCCTTGAGGGTGGGCCGGTCCGGGTACAGGGCGGAGGGCGGGGCGCTGGGCCGGGCGGTCTCGCCGGGCAGCGGCTCGGCGGCCTTGCCGTTCTGTGCGGCCTTGCCGGTGACCCGGTCGATGACCAGCTCGGGGCGGATGGCGATCAGTGCGAGGGCGGCGATGAAGACGATCGCCCCGGCGGCCTTGATTCTGCGCTTGCCCCTCCCCTGCCGTTCCCTCTCCTGCCAGGCCGGGCCGGTGCGCCAGCCGGGCGGCTCGGCGGGCTCGCCCTGCAGCCGCGCGGTGACCATGCGCGCCCGGGCGGACGGCTCCCGGGGGGCCTGGCCCGTGCCCGCCTGGGCCTGCTCCATGAACCGGGCCCACTCCTCGTCCGAGACCGCTGGTCTGTGGTCGTCGTTGTTCGTTCCCATGTCCCGCCCCTGGAATGTCCGGGGCCCCCAGGACCAGGTCCTGGGGGCCCCGCCGAAACGTCTCTGCTACTTGCTGAAGTAGCCGGTGATGTCCGCGATCAGATCCACGGTGCCCTGGTTGTTGAAGAAGCTGACCTTCCCGTCCACCACCGGGACGACCACCAGGTTCGGGATCGTCTGGCCGGGGGTGAAGTTCAGGTTCGAGGCACTGGTACGCGTCGTACCGCTGGGGTACACCGACACGAAGCTCGGCTGCGTCGGGTTGGTCGCCGTCACGTTCAGGACCACGGCGGTCACACCGGTCGCCGGGATCCCGTTGGTACCGGCCACCGGCAGCGTCACCACGCCACCCGCACCGACCTTCGCCTGCGGCACACCCAGACCCGACCGCGTGTCC
>NZ_JBFBAH010000006.1:276927-472115 GCF_040682115.1 Streptomyces sp. NPDC051364
ACCACGCCACCCGCACCGACCTTCGCCTGCGGCACACCCAGACCCGACCGCGTGTCCATCAGACGCTTCGGACCGATGTTGGTGTGCGTGGCGCCGCCACCGGCCGACGTGAAGTAGCCCGTGACGTCCGCGATCAGATCCACGGTGCCCTGGTTGTTGAAGAAGCTGACCTTCCCGTCCACCACCGGGACGACCACCAGGTTCGGGATCGTCTGGCCCGGAGTGAAGTTCAGGTTCGAGGCACTCGAACGCGTCACCCCGCTGGGGTACACCGACACGAAGCTCGGCTCCGTCGGGTTGGTCGCCGTCACGTTCAGGACCACGGCGGTCACACCGGCCGCGGGAATTCCATTGGTACCGGCCACCGGCAGCGTCACCACGCCACCCGCACCGACCTTCGCCTGCGGCACACCCAGACCCGACCGCGTGTCCATCAGACGCTTCGGCGTGACCGGCGTGAACGTGGCGGGCTTCACCTCGGCCACGACCGTGACGGGGAGGGTGGTGGAGGTCTTGCCGTTGGTCGCGGTCGCCTTGACCTGGACCTGGTGGGTGCCGTCCGTCAGCGTCGTGATCGCCGTCCGGGCCGTGCCGGAGGCAGTCGCCACCGAGGTCCCGTCGACCAGCACCTCGAACGAACCGATGCGGTCGCTCGCCGTGCTCGTCGACCAGCCGACGGACAGGACACCGTCGGACTTCGCGTCGACGCCCGGCTGGACCGGCACACCGTTGACGGTGGCCACCTTCAGCTGCGCCGCGGGGCCAGAGGTGCGGAGCGCGCCGAGCTGCCCGTAGAGCTGGTTGCCCGGGCACTCGGTGTTGAAGCCGTCCCGGTGGCCCGAGAGCGACTTGAACGTGTACGGCTTGCCCGCCTCGAACGCGGTCCCGAAGAAGTTGGTCTGCGTGGCGCCCGCGGTCAGCGTCGCCGTGCCGTTCATGTCGCCGTCGTACTGGCCGAGCTTGTAGGCCGCGATCCTGGAGATGGCGTCCTGGGCGGCGGCCGAGGCGCCCTCGGCGTTGTAGTCGCCGAGGACGGCGATGCCCGCCGACTCGTTGTTCCAGCCGTACGTGTGCGCACCGAGGACGGGCTGGTCGGTACCGCCCTGCCGGCCCTCGAAGATCGTGCCGCACTTGTCGACGAGGAAGTTGTAGCCGAGGTCCCGCCACCCGTTGGTCTTCACGTGGTAGACGTGGATGCCGCGGACGATCGCCGCGGACTGCGAGCAGTCGTACGGCTGGGTGTCTGCGGTGTGGTGGACGAAGACCGCCTTGACCTTCCCGCCGGGCAGGTAGATCGGGCCCTCGTTGTTCATCGTCTCGTCGGCGCCCCAGGCGAGGCGCGAGACCACGTTCGGCTGCGGGGCCGTGGAGACGGGCCCGGGGACCGACGGCGGAGTGGTGGGCGGGTCCGCCGGGGCGGGGCCTGCCGCCGGCGCGGCGAACGCGGCCGGGCCGGCGTTCAGGGAGCCGCTCTGCTGGGCGCCGTTCTTCTTCGCGCCGCTCTTCTTCGCCGGACTGTTGGCGCCGCCCGGGTCCACCAGGTTCAGCTCCAGGCCCGCGGGCAGCGCACCGCCGCCGCTGATCCGTACCTCGGCACCGTCCGACGCGCCGACCCAGACGGGCTCAGTCGAGCCGTGCGCGCCGGGGCGTACGCCGTCCATCCCGGCCTTCACCGGGTCGAGGGCGATCCAGTGCGACCACTTGCCGGTCTTCGCGTCGCGGGCGCGGGCCTCGATGGTGCCCTTCACCTCGGCCTTGGGGTCCGTCCAGGAGACGCCCAGCAGGCCGAAGGGCTCGGTGCCCTGCTGCGAGAGCACGGCTTCGCCGCTGCCCTTGGGCTTGAGCGCGAGCTTGTGCACCTCGCCCTCGACCGGTCCGGTCTCCTTGACGCCGGCGCTGTAGGCCTTCGCCGGTTCGTTGCCGTCCGAGCCCAGTTCGGCTCCCCCGGCCCATCCCTGAACGCCCAGTACCGCGGCGGCACCGATCGCGGCCGCCAGCGCGGTACCGCGCACGCGTGTCAATCTCAAGTTTGCTCCCCACCCCTGTGGCGATTGCGCCATACGACACCACTGACGGGGCGGATGCTACTGGCCGGCTATGACAGGTGGTACGGGTGGGGTCGCCCGGGGGGGCGCCCCGGGCGACCGGACCGCGTGGCTCTACTTCTTCTGTGCGTCCTTCTCGGCCCCGGCGGCGTCCTTCCGAGCCTGCTTTTCGGCCTCGGCGTCCCGTTCGATGTCCGCCTTCGACCTCACGCGCTTGGGCGCCTTCATCCCGCAGACGCTGGGCCAGTCGTCGGCCACGATGCCGGCGCACCAGATGTAGTCCTGGATGGGGCCGGGCTTCCAGTCGTTCTTCTCGATGTCCCAGCAGCTCTCGCGGGGCGAGAAGCGCGGGCAGCTGCCGTCCCGCGTCTTGATGACGTGTGCGCGGTACGCGTCGATGCCCATCGAGTCGACGTCGGACGAGGGCATGTAGCGGTTGGCCGACCAGGACGCGCCCATGGCCGCGAACAGGGCGACCACGCACACCATGCCGGCGGCGAGCTGGCGGATCACCCGTGGCGGAACGACCCGGGCGAGCCCGGCCCCGGAACCGGCCCCGGCACCGCTCGGGCGCAGCGTGCGCTCGATCCACCCGGAGCCCCGGTTGACCACGGCCATCATGCCGAGGACGGCCAGGATCATCAGGCAGTACATGATGATCCACGTGGTGCGCGGGTAGAGCTGGATGGCCTTGTCGTGCGCCATGTGCCCGGCGAACCAGAAGCGGGCGAGCCAGGCGCCGGCCAGGACCGCCGCCGCGGTGCGGACCATGATGTTGCGCAGGCCGAGACCGAGGCCGAGGCCCACCCCGAACAGCAGCAACAGCGCGAACCCGCTCTGGCCGGCCATCTCGCCGGCCACGGGCCAGGTCTGGTACGTCAAGGGCGAGGACCGGTCCGAGACCCAGCCGAGGACGTACCCGGGGTCCGCGTACACGGCGAGGAAGGCGTAGCGGTCGGGGTTCTCCGAGCCCAGCCGGACCATCTGGTAGAGCAGCGGGGCGCCGACGACGCCGGCCGACAGCAGCGTGACCCCTATGTACAGGCCCGCCTTCTTGGCCGTCGCCGCGCCCTGGCGCCACGGGAAGAAGAACAGCACGGCGGCGAGCGCGCCCGGCGCGGCCCAGATGTACCAGCCGGAATACCAGAGGAACAGCGCGCCGAAGATCAGGCCGAGGACGAGGCCGCGCAGCAGCAGGTGCCGCGTGTCGCGCCGCCCGGCCAGGCGCATCTCGCGCAGCCAGTAGCCGAGCAGCGGCAGCAGCACGATCATGACGATGTGGCTGTACGGGCGGATCGGGTCGAGGAAGAGCACCACGGCCGGAACCGCGATCAGCAGCGCCCAGAAGGGCCTCAGCAGTATCCGCCAGGCCAGGTAGGCCATCGGTCCGGCCACGGCGGTGAAGAAGATCTGCAGGTCGTGCAGGGCGAAGCCGGTCTCGCCGCGGCCGTTGTAGCGGATCTTCGCCCAGAGGGCCATGAGGGCCGGGAAGGCGGGCGGGTAGATACCCGACATCCCCTCGTGGTGCAGGAACGAGTTGGCCATGTCGATGAGGACGCCCGGGTCGGCCTCCTGGCCGCCGAGCGGGTGCGGCGTACCGCGCAGGGCGACGACGACACCGCCGGCGATCACGCCGGTGGCCAGGCCCGCGAGGGCGGCGCAGACCAGGCGCTTGACCAGCTGGTGGCGCCGGGCCGCGCCCCGGTGGGCGGTGTACAGGAGCAGCGCGAGCAGCGGCAGGCCGATGACCGCGGCGTACTGCTGGAGCGTGGCGAGCCCGCTGACCTGGTCGAGGCGGACGATCGGGTTCACGCTGATGTGGCGGCTCAGCAGCATGTAGCCGAGGGCCGCCGTGAGGCTGACGACGGCCTCGGCGAGGGCGAGCACCCGGCGCCGTGACGTCCACGGGCGGCGGGCCGCCGAGCTGGACGGGACCGGCCCGGGGTCCGCGGTCCCGGTCCGGCTGTGCGCCGGGCCGGATGTTCCGACGACCTCGGGGGCCAGGTGTGTCATCTCAGTCCAATTTCCGTCGCGGGTGTCAGTCGGCGCGCTGACCGGCGGTGAAGGCGTGCTTCGCCAGCGTACGGACGCCCTCGCGGTGTCCGCGGAGCAGGGCGCCGGGGAGCATGGTGATGGCGTGGAACCGGGAGCCGCTGTGGAAACGGGCCGCGCGTGCGGCCTTGGGCCAGCCCCGGGCGTCCATCCGGCCGGCCACGGCGGAGAAGTACCGCTCGGCCTCGGTGAAGCGGGTGCCGGAGAACGCCTGCACCGATGACTCGCTGACCGCGTGGCGGCGGTACTGGAAGACCGTGGTGGTCTCGTCGATCAGCATCTGCTCGCCGAGCTCGAGGAGGTCGACCACCAGGGCCAGGTCCTGGATCACCGAGTACTCGTCGCGGAAGTTGACGCCGCGCAGGGCTTCGCCGCGCCAGCAGATCGACGGGAAGTACAGCCAGTTCCCGCGCAGCACGCTGGTGGCGAGCTCTTCGCCGCCCATCAGGCGCCGGCCCTTGACCTGCGGGGCGTACAGCCGCCGCTTGGTCTGGTCGGCGAGGCCGGACGTCAGCTGCCCGTCGCCGTCGATCACCTCGACGCCGGGCTGGACCATGCCGATGCCCGGGTTGGCCGCGATGAGGCCGCGGACGGTCTCCAGGTAGTGCGGGTGCAGCAGGTCGTCGCAGCCCATGATGACGACGTAGTCGGCCTCGGAGAGCCGTACGCACTTCTGGAAGTTCTTGGTGATGCCGAGGTTCTGCTCGTTGCGGGTGTAGTGCACCCGCTCGTCGCCGAGTGCCTCGAACCAGCCCGGGACGTCCGGCTCCTTGCCGTCGTCGATGACGACGAGGCGGAAGTCCGGGTCCGTCTGGGCCAGGACGCTGCGGACGGCGTCCTGCATCAGCTGCACGTCCCCGTAGTAGGGGAGCATGAAGTCGAAGGTCACCACGGGACGTCAGGCCTTCACGGTGTCGGAGTCGGCAGGCTCGGGCTCCGGCTCGGCGGCAGCGCCGGCCTCGGTGGCGACGGCAGCGGCGGCGGTCGTGGTCGAGCCGAGGCGCGCGTCGTTGTGCCGTGCGCCCTCGCTCAGGGCCACCGTCCGGGCCAGGTCGGTGAGCTTCTTCTCCAACGAGCGGAAGCGCAGGAAGGTGTTGAGGGTCAGGAAGCCCATCGCCAGCACCATCACGTACAGCACGAGGTCGGTGCCACGGCCGACGCCGAGCTGGTGGGCCACCCAGGTGACGTCCGTGGGGCGGAGCACGGCGTACACGTTGACGATGACGAACAGCGAGAACGCGATGCGCTTCCAGGCGCGGTTCTTCGCCTGCCCCCACGTGCGTATGAACATCAGTGCCATCGACACCGAGCCTGCGATGAGCAGCAGCTGGATCCAGAAGTACTTCATCAGCGGCTTCGCTCCCGCATCGTGATGTCAAAGATGATGTTGACGCCGTTGATCAGGGACTGACCCTTGGCGCGCGAGTACTCGGTGTAGAGGATGTCCACCGGGACCTCGGTGACGCGCAGGCCGGACCCGGCCAGGAAACCGACGATCTCCGACGCGTGCGCCATGCCGTTCATGGTGATGTTCAGCTGCTCGGCGGCCTTGCGGCTGAGCACGCGCAGGCCGTTGTGCGAGTCGGTGAGCTTCAGCTTGCGGGCGGTCGGACTGACCGACGCGGCCGTACGCAGCACGACGCGCTTGATCCACGGCACCTGGCCGTTCTGCTCGATGAAGCGCGAGCCGAGGACCACGTCGGCCTCGTCGTCGCGCAGCACCTGGACCATCTTCTCGACGTCGTGCGTCTGGTGCTGGCCGTCCGCGTCGAAGGTCGCGAAGTAGCGGGCACCGGGCTGGGTGAGGGCGTACTTGAGGCCCGTCTGCAGGGCAGCGCCCTGGCCGAGGTTGACCGGGTGCCGCACCAGGTGGGCGCCGGTCGTCGCGATGTGCTCGGCCGAGTTGTCGGAGCTGCCGTCGTCGACGACGACTATGTTCGGGAAGGTCGCACGCGCTCCCTCGACCACATCGGCGATCACCTGGCCCTCGTTATAGGCCGGAATGACCAGCCAGACATCGTCGTATTGGGACACGGTAGCTCCAGCGGAATGTGGCACGGGCGCGTGCTCGGTGATCGGTGGGACGTCGGAAGCCGGCATGGTCACTCCCCGACCGCTCCGGCGCCCAGTGGGCTTGGGGCGACCTTGTGCGCGGGTCCTTCGGTCACGCCCGGAGCAGCTCCGGGGAACCTCAGCCTCAGCACGGACAGCATACTGAGCACGGTGGCAAGGGACCCGAGAGCGTAGGCCAGAGTGACACGCACGGCAACGTCGCCCGGAGCAAAAGTGATGCCGATCAGGACGACGGTGCCGATGGCCCAGCAGAGCAGTTGCAGGTTGTGCCGCTTGAATACCATCAGCGCCTGTCCGAGCACCATCGCGAACATGTACGCCACGGTGCCGGCGGACAAAAGGAAGAAGTCGAGGCATCCCAGCGCCGGCTTGGCGTGGAAGAGGACCTCGATCAGCCAGGGGCCCAGGGCGGTCGCGGGCACTCCGCCGAGCAGCCCCAACAGCCCGACGACCACGCCGATCCGGCGCAGCATCGCGGAGAACGCCGCCCGGTCGCCGGCCGTGTAGGCGGCGGTGAGCCCGCCCAGCAGCGAGGCCTGGAGCGAGCCGAAGACGAACAGCGGCACCCGGGCCAGGACCAGCGCGTTCAGCAGCGCCGCGATCAGCACGCTGTCGGTGGGGGCGAGCAGCTTGGTGCTCATCACCGCTGCGTTGACGACGACCTGGGAGAGCAGGGTCGAGCAGATCAGCAGGCCGAGCCCGCCGGTCAGCTCCCGCCAGGCGATCTCCTCGCCGGGCTCCACCGCGCGCAGCAGCGCAGGCAGGGTGATCAGCGTCGCGGCGACGGGCGCCACGGCCAGGACCAGGCTGAAGGCGAGCGCGGAGTGCAGCCCGGACACCGCGCAGCCGAAGGCGAGGGCGATGCGCAGCCCGCCGTCGACGGCCAACTGGGTGCCGTACGCGCCGAACCGGCCGAGGCCGGCCAGGACACCGCGGGTCAGGTAGCAGACGGCCATGCCGGTGAAGGCGCCGCCGAGGGCCGCCACCAGGCCGCGGTCGCCGTGGAACAGCAGGTCCGCGATCGGGCCCGCACCCACGGCGAGGAGGAGCAGGGTCGTGCCGAGGATCCCCGAGGTCAGCAGTGTGGCCCGGCGCAGCACGGGGGCCGCGCCCTGGCCGAGCACCACGCGGGCGGCGACGAGCCGGGTGAGCTCCTGCTCGATCGGGAAGAAGATGCCGAGCCCGAGCGCCATGACGATCGTCCACAGCACCGAGACGTTCGCCACGGCCTCCGTGGACAGGCTGTAGCCGGCCACGCCCAGGTGGACGTACGAGGCCGCACCGAGCACGACGGTGCCGCCGGCCACCGCGACGGTGCCCGGCGGCAGCGCCGCGGTGAGCCTGCTCAGCAGGGACTTCATCCCGTACTGCCGTTCCTGGCTTCGTCGGCCAGGACGGTGAACGCGGGAGCGGCGAGCGCCTCGGCGAGCTGCTCGCGCCAGTCGGCGAGCGGGGCCAGGCCCGCGTCGGCCCAGCGGTCGTGCGCAAGCACGCTGAACGCCGGGCGGGCGGCCGGGCGGACGAACGCGGCGGAGGTGGTCGGCCGGATCCGCTCCGGGTCGAGCCCGCTCAGCCGGTAGCTCTCGCGGGCGAGCCCCATCCAGGTGGTCCGGCCGCTCGCGGTGCCGTGGTAGATCCCGCCCATGGCATGGCCCTTCAGCGCGGCCAGGCCGAGCTCGACCAGGTGGCGTGCCAGCGCGTAGGACCAGGTGGGCTGGCCGTGCTGGTCATCGACCACGTCGAGGGTGTCCCGCCGGGCGGCCAGCTTCAGCATGGTGGCGACGAAGTTCGGCCCGTGCTCGCCGTACAGCCAGGCGGTCCGGACCACGTAGCCGTCCTGCGGCAGCAGTTCGGCCACGGCCCGCTCGCCGACCAGCTTGGAGCGGCCGTACGCGTTCACGGGCCCGGTGGCCGCGTCCTCGCGGTACGGCTCCGAGGCGTCCCCGGGCAGCACGTAGTCGGTGGAGACGTGCAGCAGGCGCACATGGGCGGCGGCGCAGGCCTCGGCGAGGACGCGTACGCCGGTGCCGTTGACGGCGGTGGCGGCTTCCTCGGCGGTCTCGGCGCCGTCCACGTCGGTCCAGGCGGCGCAGTTGACGACCACGGTGATGCCCTCGACCGCGGCCCGGACGGCGGCCGGGTCGGTGATGTCGAGGTCTGCGCGGCGCAGGCCCACGGCCTCGATCCCGGCGTCCTTGAGCACGGCCAGGACGTCCTGGCCGAGCATCCCGGCGGCGCCGGTGACGAGCCAGCGCCCGGCCGGCGAGTTGGTGCTCACTTCTGCAGGGCCGCCTTCGCCTTCAGCGGCTCCCACCAGGCGCGGTTCTCGCGGTACCACTCGACCGTGGCGGCGATGCCGTCCTCGAAGGTGACCTGCGGGGCGTAGCCCAGCTCGGCACCGATCTTGCTGATGTCGATGGAGTAGCGGAGGTCGTGGCCCTTGCGGTCCTCGACCTGCTCGACCATGTCCCAGCCGAGGCCGGCCGCCTCGAGCAGCACGCCGGTGAGCTCCTTGTTGGTGAGCTCGGTGCCGCCGCCGATGTTGTAGACCTCGCCGGCGCGGCCCTTGCGCATCGCCAGGTCGATGCCGCGGCAGTGGTCGGAGACGTGCAGCCAGTCGCGGACGTTGCCGCCGTTGCCGTACAGCGGGACCTTCGTGCCGTCCATCAGGTTCGAGACGAACAGCGGGATGACCTTCTCCGGGAACTGGTAGTGCCCGTAGTTGTTGGAGCAGCGCGTGACGACGACGTCCATCCCGTGCGTACGGGCGTAGGCCAGGGCCAGCAGGTCGGACGAAGCCTTGGAGGCGGAGTACGGGGAGTTCGGGACCAGCGGCCACTCCTCGGTCCAGGAGCCCTCGGTGATCGAGCCGTACACCTCGTCGGTGGAGATGTGGACGAAGCGGCCGACGCCGTGCTTGCGGGCGGCGTCCAGCAGGACCTGCGTGCCCACGACGTTGGTCATCACGAACGGGCCGGCGCCGGCGATCGAGCGGTCCACGTGGGACTCCGCCGCGAAGTGCACCACGACGTCGTGTCCGGGCATGACCCGGTCGACGGCCTCGGCGTCGCAGATGTCGCCCTTGACGAAGGTGCACCCGGGGTGGTCCGCGACCGGGGCGAGATTGGCTTCGACACCGGAGTAGGTCAGTTTGTCGAAGACCGTGATCTGAGCCGATGTGTCTGCACCGAGCTGCTGGCGAACGAATTCTGAACCGATGAAGCCGGCGCCGCCGGTCACGAGGATGCGCATAATACGAAGAGTCTAGCCGCTCGTACACCACCGTTCGGGCCCGGACCACGCCGCCCCCGCGCTCTCGCATAGGGTTGTGCCCATGCGTGGAATTCTCTTGGCCGGTGGCACCGGATCCCGACTCTGGCCGCTGACCCGGGCAGTCTCGAAGCAGCTGCTCCCCGTCTTCGACAAGCCGATGATCTACTACCCGCTCTCCACCCTGGTCATGGCCGGAATCAGCGAGATTCTCGTCATCACCACGCCGGAGGACCGTGCCCAGTTCGAGCGACTGCTCGGCGACGGCTCCCAGTTCGGCATCCGGCTGGAGTACGCGGTCCAGGAGCGCCCCGAGGGCATCGCCCAGGCCTTCGTGCTCGGCGCCGACTTCATCGGCGACGAGTCCGTGGCCCTGATCCTCGGCGACAACATCTTCCACGGCAGCGGTCTCGGCACCCGCCTGGCGGAGCACACCGACTCCAAGGGCGGCCGGGTGTTCGCGTACCCGGTGGCGGACCCGACGGCGTACGGCGTGGTCGAGTTCGACGAGAACGGCCAGGCCATCTCCATCGAGGAGAAGCCGGTCAAGCCCAAGTCCCGCTACGCGGTGCCCGGTCTGTACTTCTACGACAACCGCGTCGTCGAGATCGCCCGCACCCTGAAGCCCAGCGCGCGCGGCGAACTGGAGATCACCGCGGTCAACGACGCGTACCTCCAGGCCGGTGAGCTGAATGTCACCATCCTCGACCGCGGCACCGCCTGGCTGGACACGGGCACCTTCGTCTCCATGGTCCAGGCCTCGGAGTTCGTCCGCGTGATCGAGGAGCGCCAGGGCTTCAAGATCGGCTGCATCGAGGAGGCGGCCTGGCGGGCCGGCCTGATCGACTCCGCGCAGCTGCGCGAGCTGGCCCAGCCGCTGCTCAAGAGCGGTTACGGCGACTACCTGATCAGCCTGCTCGACGAGGAGTCCTCCCGGTGAAGTTCCGTCAGCTCTCGATAGAGGGCGCCTACGAGATCACCCCGCAGCTGCACGGCGACCCGCGCGGCATGTTCACCGAGTGGTACCGCTTCGACAAGCTGTCCGAGGTCGTCGGCCACCCGCTGAACCTGGCGCAGGCGAACCTCTCGGTGTCCTCGCGCGGCGTGGTCCGCGGCATCCACTTCGCCGACGTACCGCGCGGCCAGGCCAAGTACGTGACCTGCGTACGGGGTGCCGTGCTCGACGTCATCGTGGACCTGCGGGTCGGCTCCCCGACCTTCGGCCGCTGGGAGGGTGTCCGGCTGGACGACGTGGACCGCCGCGCGGTCTACATCCCGGAGGGCCTGGGCCACGGGTTCTGCGCGCTGAGCGACGACGCCACGCTTTCGTACCTCTGCTCGGAGACGTACAACCCGACCGGCGAGCACTCGGTTCACCCGCTCGATGCGGATCTGGGCATCGACTGGCCGGCGGACATCCCGCTGCTGTCCGCCCGCGACGAGGCCGCGCCGTCGCTGGCCGAGGCCATCGAGTCGGGCCTGCTGCCGGACTACGCCGCCTGCAAGGAGTTCACCGAGTCGCTGCGCGTGACCGGCTGACCGCTCCCCCGCAGCACACGGATGAGGGCCGCACCCCGCGATCGGGGGTGCGGCCCTCTTCCGTGTCCCGTACGTCCTGCACGCCCGTACGACGAAGGGCCCCTCCCCCGCCGCCGAGGCGGAAGGGAAGGGGCTCTTCTGTCAAACATGGTGCCCGCTCGCGCGAGCTACCAGGTCAGAGCACGAATTACTTCGTGATCTTGATGACCTGGCCGGCGCCGACCGTACGACCACCCTCACGGATGGCGAACTTCAGGCCCTCCTCCATGGCGACCGGCTGGATCAGCGCGACCGTCATCTCGGTGTTGTCGCCCGGCATGACCATCTCCGTGCCGGCCGGCAGGGTGACGACACCCGTGACGTCCGTGGTACGGAAGTAGAACTGCGGGCGGTAGTTGTTGAAGAACGGGGTGTGACGGCCACCCTCGTCCTTCGACAGGATGTAGGCCTGGGCCTCGAACTCGGTGTGCGGCGTGACCGAACCGGGCTTGATGATGACCTGGCCGCGCTCGACGTCCTCGCGCTTGATGCCACGGAGGAGCAGACCGACGTTCTCACCGGCCTGGCCCTCGTCGAGCAGCTTGCGGAACATCTCGATGCCGGTGACCGTGGTGGTGGTCTTGGCTTCCTTGATGCCGATGATGTCGACGGTCTCGTTGACCTTCAGGACACCACGCTCGATACGGCCGGTGACGACCGTACCGCGACCGGTGATCGTGAAGACGTCCTCGACGGGCATGAGGAACGGCTTCTCGGTGTCACGCGGCGGGGTCGGGATGGCCTCGTCGACGGCGGCCATGAGGCCGAGAAGCTTCTCGCCCCACTCCTTGTCGCCCTCGAGGGCCTTCAGCGCGGAGACGCGGACGACCGGCAGGTCGTCGCCCGGGAACTCGTACTCGGAGAGCAGCTCACGGACCTCGAGCTCGACGAGCTCCAGGATCTCCTCGTCGTCCACCATGTCGGCCTTGTTCAGGGCGACGACGATGTACGGAACGCCGACCTGGCGGGCCAGGAGCACGTGCTCCTTGGTCTGCGGCATCGGGCCGTCGGTGGCGGCGACCACGAGGATCGCGCCGTCCATCTGCGCGGCACCGGTGATCATGTTCTTGATGTAGTCGGCGTGACCCGGGCAGTCGACGTGGGCGTAGTGACGCGCCTCGGTCTGGTACTCGACGTGCGCGATGGAGATGGTGATACCGCGCTGGCGCTCCTCAGGAGCCTTGTCGATCTGGTCGAAGGCCGAGGCCTCGTTCAGGTCCGGGTACGCGTCGTGCAGCACCTTGGTAATGGCGGCCGTGAGGGTCGTCTTACCGTGGTCAATGTGACCGATGGTGCCGATGTTGACGTGCGGCTTAGTCCGCTCGAACTTCGCCTTCGCCACGGGGTCCTCCTGGAGAGTGGTTCTGTACGCCTTGCTCATCGGCGCCAGGTGATCTTTGCTGGAAAGCCGGCCCCTCCGGGGCAACGGAGGGTTACTCCTGTTGCCCCAGAGGCTCCGGTGACAAGCCTAAAGCGTGTACTCGGAAGAGTTACTCGCCCTTGGCCTTCGCGATGATCTCCTCGGCGACGTTCCGGGGAACCTCGGCGTAGGAGTCGAACTGCATCGAGTAGCTGGCGCGACCCGAGGTCTTGCTGCGGAGGTCTCCGACGTAGCCGAACATCTCCGAAAGCGGCACGAGGCCCTTCACGAGACGCGCGCCGTGACGCTCCTCCATGGCCTGGATCTGGCCACGGCGGGAGTTGATGTCACCGATGACGTCGCCCATGGACTCCTCGGGCGTGGTGACCTCAACGGACATCATCGGCTCGAGCAGCACGGGAGAAGCCTTGCGCGCGGCCTCCTTGAAGGCCTGCGAACCGGCGATCTTGAAGGCGAGCTCCGAGGAGTCGACCTCGTGGTAGCCACCGTCGAGAAGAATGACGCGGACGCCGGTCATCTCGTAGCCGGCCAGGATGCCGAACTGCATGGCCTCCTGCGCACCGGCGTCGACCGAGGGGATGTACTCCCTCGGGATGCGGCCACCGGTGACCTTGTTCACGAACTCGTACGCCGGACCATCGGCGTCCGTGATCGGCTCGATCGCGATCTGCACCTTGGCGAACTGACCGGTACCACCGGTCTGCTTCTTGTGGGTGTAGTCGTGACGCTCGACGGTCTTGCGGATCGTCTCGCGGTACGCGACCTGCGGCTTGCCGACGTTGGCCTCGACCTTGAACTCGCGCTTCATACGGTCGACCAGCACCTCGAGGTGCAGCTCGCCCATACCGCCGAGGATGGTCTGGCCGGTCTCCTCGTCCGAGTGAACGTGGAAGGAGGGGTCCTCCTCCGCGAGACTCTGGATGGCGACACCCAGCTTCTCCTGGTCACCCTTGGACTTGGGCTCGATGGCGACCTGGATGACCGGAGCCGGGAAGTCCATGGACTCCAGGATCACGGGTGCCTTGTCGTCACACAGCGTCTCACCGGTGGTGGTCTGCTTCAGGCCCATGACGGCGACGATGTCACCGGCGCCCACCGCGGCGATCTCTTCACGCTTGTTCGCGTGCATGCGGTAGATCTTGCCGATGCGCTCCTTCTTGCCCTTGACGGAGTTCAGCACCGAGGTGCCGGCCTCCAGGCGGCCCGAGTAAACCCGGACGAAGGTGAGCTTCCCGAGGTGCGGGTCGCGCATGATCTTGAACGCCAGCGCCGCGAGCGGCTCCTCGTCGGACGGCTTGCGCTTCACGACGGTCTCGGCGTCGCGGACGTCGTGGCCCTCGATGGCCTCGATGTCCAGCGGCGACGGCAGGTAGCGGACGACAGCGTCGAGCAGGGGCTGAACACCCTTGTTCTTGAACGCCGTGCCACAGAACACCGCGGTGATCGTGGGCTCGCCCTTGCCCTTGCCGGAGCCGAGGATGATGCGACGGACGGCGGCGTGCAGCTGCTCCACGGACGGCTCGTCGCCGTTCAGGAAGAGCTCCATGATCTCGTCGTCGTTCTCGGCGACGGTCTCGACCAGCTTGCCGCGCCACTCTTCAGCGGCCTCGGCGTGCGTGGCCGGGATGTCGACGATGTCGTACATCTCGCCCTTGGTCGCCTCGGCGGACCAGACGAACGCCTTCATCGTGACGAGGTCGACAACACCCTGGAAGTCGGCCTCGGCGCCGATGGGGAGCTGCATGACGATCGGAACCGCACCGAGGCGGTCCTTGATCATGTCGACGCAGCGGTGGAACTCGGCGCCGGTACGGTCGAGCTTGTTCACGAAGCAGATGCGCGGCACGCCGTAACGGTCGGCCTGACGCCACACCGTCTCCGACTGCGGCTCCACACCCGCGACACCGTCGAACACGGTGACGGCACCGTCGAGGACGCGGAGCGAACGCTCCACCTCGACCGTGAAGTCCACGTGACCCGGGGTGTCGATGATGTTGATGGTGTGGTCGACGTCCTCGAGCGGCCAGTGGCAGGTCGTCGCGGCAGACGTGATCGTGATGCCGCGCTCCTGCTCCTGCTCCATCCAGTCCATCGTGGCAGCGCCGTCGTGGACTTCACCGATCTTGTAAGAGACACCGGTGTAGAACAGGATGCGCTCGGTGGTGGTCGTCTTGCCCGCGTCGATGTGAGCCATGATGCCGATGTTGCGCACCTTGGCCAGGTCAAGCGAAGTGGTAGCCATATCGGCTCAGTCTTCTCTCGGTCTCGATGTGGGTTGGGACTACCAGCGGTAGTGCGCGAAGGCCTTGTTGGACTCGGCCATCTTGTGCGTGTCCTCACGCTTCTTGACGGCCGCACCGAGGCCGTTCGAGGCGTCGAGGAGCTCGTTCATGAGGCGCTCGGTCATGGTCTTCTCACGACGGGCGCGGGAGTAACCCACGATCCAGCGCAGCGAGAGGGTCGAGGCGCGACCGGGCTTGACCTCGATCGGCACCTGGTAGGTGGCGCCACCGACACGGCGGGACTTGACCTCGAGCGACGGCTTGACGTTCTCGAGCGCGCGCTTCAGCGTGATGACCGGGTCAGCGCCGGTCTTCTCGCGGAGGCCTTCCATGGCGCCGTAGACGATGCGCTCGGCGGTGGAGCGCTTGCCGTTCAGGAGGATCTTGTTGATGAGCGACGTCACCAGAGGAGATGCGTAGACCGGGTCGATGATGACCGGGCGCTTCGGGGCGGGGCCCTTACGAGGCATTCTTACTTCTCCTTCTTGGCGCCGTAGCGGCTGCGGGCCTGCTTGCGGTTCTTGACAGCCTGGGTGTCAAGCGCACCGCGGATGATCTTGTAACGAACACCCGGCAGGTCCTTCACACGGCCACCACGCACGAGCACGATCGAGTGCTCCTGCAGGTTGTGTCCCTCACCCGGAATGTAAGCGGTGACCTCGATGCCGGAGGTCAGACGCACACGCGCGACCTTACGGAGCGCCGAGTTCGGCTTCTTCGGGGTGGTCGTGAACACACGCGTGCAGACGCCACGACGCTGGGGCGAAGCCTCAAGCGCGGGCGTCTTCGTCTTCTCGACCTTGTCCTGCCGGCCCTTACGGACCAGCTGCTGGATCGTAGGCACTACTTCTCCGGTTTCTGTGTGCCGTGTAGTGAAGCTAACCTGGAACTTTGCCGACCCACGCGGTCGGGTGTGTCGGATCCGGCGGAACTCCGCGCAAGCACGGAAACGCATGGATCGCGGTGGCTGATCCGGCTCTCATGCGGTTGATGGACACGCACAGGAGCCCAGGCACACCCCAGGCACAAGGTCTGAGCGTACCTACCGCATCCCATCCGGTCAAAACAAAAGCCCGCGCGGGACGACCGGAACATCGCCGCCGGTCATGTGCCACTTGGGCGAGGCCCCCGTGTGGCCGCTCCGACTCGCGCATGTGGTCAAGGCGTGCTAAGCGGTGCCGGACGGAGCTGCCTCCCCCGCGAACTAAACTGCCTCGGCATTCGGCGAAGCAGCGAATTCAGCGATTCACCCCAAACGGCACGACCAACCACCAGGGAGCGGGACATTGCGGACGGTCACCACGGAGACGACGGCCGCCGACAGCCCGGTCCACCCGTCGCCCCGCCGCCGGCCCCCGCGATCCGCCCGCCTGTACGGGCCCCTGCTGGCGTTCCTCGTCACCTCGGCCGCGTTCTGCGCGGCCTGGGCGGCCCGCGGCACCTTCCCCTTCGGCGACACCGGCCGGGCCCTCAACGACCAGGCCAACCAGTACGTGCCCTTCCACCGGGCGCTGTGGGACCTGGTCCACGGGCAGGCCGCCGGCGACGTGCTCTTCACCTGGCGCGGCGGCTTCGGCCAGCAGTTCCTGTCCGACTACTACACGTACCTCGGCAACCCGTTCTCCTGGCTGGCCGTCCTCGTCCCGCGCGCCCACGTCGACCTCGCCGTCTTCGCGGTCACCCCGATCACGATGGGCGCCGCCGCCGCCGTCATGACGGTCTACCTCGGCAAGCTGCACCCCGGCCCGTGGTGGCAGCGCGGGGTACTCGGCGCCTGCTACGGCCTGTGCGGCTGGGCGCTCAGCGACGCCTCGTACATCCCCATGTGGCTGTGGGGCCTGGTCGCCCTCCCCCTCCTCGGCATCGCCGTCGAGTGGTGCCTGGAGGAGCGCCGCTGGCCGGGGGTGGCGCTGTTCGTCGCGCTCGCCTGGTTCGGCAACTTCTACACCGCGATGATGGCGACGATGGCCGCCTGCGTCCTGCTCGGCATCCGCCTGATCACCCGGGACATGACCGGCCGGCAGCGGCTGCGCGCCCTGTGGCGGGCCTCGAGCGCCACCGCGACCGGCATCCTGCTCACCCTCCCGCTGCTGCTGCCGTCGTTCCTGTCCAGCGGCTCCGCGCAGCCCACCCAGGCCGGGGCGTTCGAGCCGGTGCGGATCGAGGTCTTCCTCGCCGGGATGCTCCCGGCCACCCACCTGTGGGGCGGCCGGCCGCGGCTGTGCGTGGCCTCGCTGGGCCTGATCCTCGCCGGATCGTTCCTGTTCAACGCCGCCATTGCGAAGAAGACCCGCCTGGTGTGGGCCGCGGCGACGCTGCTCGTCGTCGCCTCGTTCCAGTTCCCGCCGACGCAGTACCTGTGGCACGGGCTGGCCGTGCCGAACGGCAATCCGTACCGCGAGGCCTTCGTCTTCAGCGGCATGGTCGTGATCCTGGCCTGGCTGGCCCTGGCCCACCGCCCGCGCCCGCTCCACCTGGCGCTGACGGCCGCCCTGCTGGTCGCGGCCACCTTCGTCCTGCGCCGCACCGACGACTTCGGCGGCTGGACCTGGCACGCGGTGCTGCTGGGCGGAGGCGTCTCGCTACTGGCCCTGATCCTTCTCTCCCTGGGCGCGAAGCACCGGGTACTGATCCCCGTGGCCGCCGTCCTCATGGTCGGCGTGGTCTTCGCGGAGTCCACGGTGGCGGCCGCCAACGCGGACGCCCGCCGGGCCCGGGAGCGCTGGGCGAAGCCGGTCGCCACCTCGAACCGCTCGATCGGCGCGCACTTCGACGCCGTCCGACAGGTGGACGGCTGGCCCGCATACCGGACTGATTCGGGCGCGCCGCAGACCTCGTACAACGACGCCCTCGCCCTGCGGGCCGAGGGCCCGCAGTACTACAGCAGCTACCTGCCGGAGGCGACGTACCAGGCCCTGGAGCCCCTCGGGTACGGCTTCAAGAACGACGGCCGTACCTTCTTCGGGGCCGACAGCCCGGTGCTCGACGCGATCTTCGCGATCGGCGCCCGGGTCCACCCCGGCCCGGCGAAGGACACCTGGACGTCGACGCGCTTCCCCGCGCCTCCGCTGGTGACGGTCCGCAGCACCGCCTACACCTCCCCGAACCCGGCCGACAGCGTCTACGCCCGCCAGGAGAACGTCCTGGGCGCCACCGTCTACCAGGTCCCGCAGGTCACCCGGGGCGGCAGCGCCACGGAGCAGACGTACACCGCCCAGTGCACCCCGGGCTCCGAGGCGTACTGGTTCTCCCCGGATCTCTACGGCACCCTCGCCTTCGCCGGCACCTCCCGCCCCCTGGAAGACCGGATGACCGGGGTGGTCGAGCTGGGCACGGTCCCCGCGGACGGCAAGGTCGCGGTGGCGGTGAACACCCGCACGCAGGACGCGACGGCGGGCGAGCACCCCGTCGGCTGCCTGAACCGCGCCGGCCTGGACACGGCGATCGGCTCCCTCACGTCCACCGGCGCCACGAAGGTCACGGCGGGCGGCCACACCATCGAGGCCACCCTCCCGAAGGGCGCCACGGGGACGGCGGTCTTCGCGATGACCGACGTCCCCGGCTGGCAGTGCACGGCCGGCTCCCGCACGACGGACCCGACCCCCTTCCACGGCCTGGTCTCCCTGCCCCTCCCCCCGGGCACGGACAAGGTCTCCTGCACCTTCACCCCGAAGGGCCTCGCCCCAGGCCTGGCAGCCGCCGCCCTGGCCCTCCTGGCCCTCACGTCGGCCACGGTGACGAGCCTGCGCCGCCGTCGCGCCTGACGGCACCCCAGGGGCCCGGGGCAACCCCGGGCTCCCGGGACACGAAGAAGCCCCCCGCCGCTCCTCTCGGAGCAGCGGGGGGCTTCTTCTTACGAGCTGTCAGCCGTTGTACGGGCCGTAGTCGTAGTCCTCCAGCGGGACAGCCTGGCCGGAGCCGGTGCCGAAGGGCGAGTAGTCGATGTCGTCGTAGCCGACGGCCGAGTACATCGCGGCCTTCGCTTCCTCGGTGGGCTCGACCCGGATGTTGCGGTAGCGGGCGAGGCCCGTACCGGCCGGGATGAGCTTACCGATGATGACGTTCTCCTTGAGGCCGATGAGGCTGTCGGACTTGGCGTTGATCGCCGCATCCGTCAGGACTCGGGTCGTCTCCTGGAAGGAGGCGGCCGACAGCCAGGATTCCGTCGCCAGCGAGGCCTTGGTGATACCCATCAGCTGCGGACGGCCGGAGGCGGGGTGACCGCCCTCGGTGACCACACGACGGTTCTCGGTCTCGAAGCGCGAGCGCTCGACGAGCTCGCCCGGCAGGAGCTCCGCATCGCCGGACTCGATGATCGTCACGCGGCGGAGCATCTGCCGGATGATGATCTCGATGTGCTTGTCGTGGATCGACACGCCCTGCGAGTTGTAGACCTTCTGGACTTCGCCGACCAGGTGGACCTGGACCGCACGCTGGCCGAGGATGCGCAGCACGTCGTGCGGGTTGGTGGCACCCGCGGTGAGCTTCTGGCCCACCTCGACGTGGTCACCCTCGTGCACGATGACCTTGGCGCGCTTCGAGATCGGGAAGGCCGTCTCGTCGCTGCCGTCGTCCGGCGTGATGACGATCTTCTTCGTCTTCTCGGTCTCCTCGATCCGCACGCGGCCGGCGGCCTCGGAGATCGGGGCGACACCCTTCGGGGTACGGGCCTCGAAGAGCTCGACGACACGCGGCAGACCCTGCGTGATGTCGTCACCGGCCACACCACCGGTGTGGAAGGTACGCATCGTCAGCTGGGTACCGGGCTCACCGATGGACTGGGCGGCGATGATGCCGACCGCCTCACCGATGTCGACCAGCTTGCCGGTGGCGAGCGAGCGTCCGTAGCAGAAGGCACAGGTGCCGACCGCGGACTCACAGGTCAGGACCGAGCGGGTCTTGACCTCCTCGACGCCGTTGGCGACCAGGGCGTCGATCAGGACGTCACCGAGGTCGACGTTGGCCGGCGCGATGACCTTGCCGTCGATGACGACGTCCTCGGCCAGCATGCGGGCGTAGATCGAGGTCTCGACGTCGTCGGCCTTGCGCAGCACGCCGTCCTCGCCGCGAACGGCGATCTTCAGCTTCAGGCCGCGCTCGGTGCCGCAGTCCTCCTCGCGGATGATCACGTCCTGCGAGACGTCCACCAGACGACGGGTCAGGTAACCCGAGTCGGCGGTACGCAGGGCGGTGTCCGCCAGACCCTTACGGGCACCGTGCGTGGAGATGAAGTACTCCAGAACGGTGAGGCCCTCACGGAAGGACGCCTTGATCGGACGCGGGATGGTCTCGTTCTTCGCGTTCGACACCAGACCACGCATACCGGCGATCTGTCGCATCTGCATCATGTTTCCTCGGGCACCCGAGTCAACCATCATGAAGATGGGGTTCGTCTTGGGGAAGTTCGCGTTCATCGCCTCGGCAACCTCGTTGGTCGCCTTGGTCCAGATCGCGATGAGCTCCTGCGTGCGCTCGTCCTTGGTGATCAGACCGCGCTCGTACTGCTTCTGGACCTTCTCGTCCATCGCCTCGTAGCCCGCGACGATGGCCTTCTTGGCCTCGGGCACGACGACGTCGGAGATGGCCACGGTGACGCCCGAACGGGTCGCCCAGTGGAAGCCGGCCGCCTTCAGGTTGTCGAGCGTCGCCGCCACGATGACCTTGGGGTAGCGCTCAGCCAGGTCGTTGACGATCTCGGAGAGCTGCTTCTTGCCCACCGAGTAGTCGACGAACGGGTAGTCCTCGGGCAGCAGCTCGTTGAAGAGCGCGCGGCCCAGGGAGGTGCGCAGACGGAAGCTGTCGCCCGGCTGGAACTCCTGCTCGCCCTCTTCGGCGACCGGCGGCACCCAGCCACGCGGCGGGATGGTGCCCACCGGGAAGCGGATGTCGACGGACGACTGCAGCGCGAGCTCGCCGGCGTCGAACGCCATGATCGCCTCGGCCGTGGAGCCGAACGCGCGGCCCTCGCCCTTGGTGTCACGGAGCTCACCGTCGGTGGTCAGGAAGAACAGACCGAGGACCATGTCCTGGGTCGGCATCGTGACCGGACGGCCGTCGGCCGGCTTCAGGATGTTGTTCGAGGACAGCATCAGGATGCGGGCCTCGGCCTGCGCCTCCGCGGAGAGCGGCAGGTGCACGGCCATCTGGTCACCGTCGAAGTCCGCGTTGAACGCGGTGCAGACGAGCGGGTGGATCTGGATGGCCTTGCCTTCGACCAGCTGGGGCTCGAAGGCCTGGATGCCGAGGCGGTGCAGCGTGGGTGCACGGTTCAGCAGCACCGGGTGCTCGGCGATGACCTCTTCGAGCACGTCGTACACGACCGTGCGGCCGCGCTCGACCATGCGCTTCGCCGACTTGATGTTCTGCGCGTGGTTCAGGTCGACCAGGCGCTTCATCACGAACGGCTTGAAGAGCTCCAGCGCCATGGCCTTGGGCAGACCACACTGGTGCAGCTTCAGCTGCGGACCGACGACGATCACGGAACGCGCGGAGTAGTCCACGCGCTTGCCGAGAAGGTTCTGACGGAATCGACCCTGCTTGCCCTTGAGCATGTCGCTCAGGGACTTCAGCGGGCGGTTACCGGGACCGGTCACCGGACGACCACGACGACCGTTGTCGAAGAGGGCGTCCACGGCCTCCTGAAGCATGCGCTTCTCGTTGTTCACGATGATCTCGGGGGCACCGAGGTCGAGGAGACGCTTCAGACGGTTGTTGCGGTTGATCACGCGGCGGTACAGGTCGTTCAGGTCGGAGGTCGCGAAGCGGCCACCGTCCAGCTGCACCATCGGACGCAGGTCCGGCGGGATCACCGGGACGCAGTCCAGAACCATGCCCTTGGGCTTGTTGCTGGTCTGCAGGAACGCGGAGACGACCTTGAGGCGCTTGAGCGCACGGGTCTTCTTCTGGCCCTTGCCGGTACGGATGATCTCGCGGAGGCGCTCGGCCTCCTCGTCGAGGTCGAAGGACTCCAGGCGCTTCTGCAGCGCCGCGGCACCCATGCAACCGTCGAAGTACGTACCGAAGCGGTCGCGCAGCTCGCGGTAGAGCAGCTCGTCGCCCTCGAGGTCCTGGACCTTGAGGTTCTTGAAGCGCGCCCAGACCTCGTCGAGGCGGTCGATCTCGCGCTGGGCGCGGTCACGGAGCTGCTTCATCTCGCGCTCGGCACCTTCGCGCACCTTGCGGCGTACGTCGGCCTTCGCGCCCTCGGCCTCGAGCTCGGCCAGGTCGGTCTCGAGCTTCTTGGCACGGCCTTCGAGGTCCGCGTCGCGGCGGTTCTCGATCTGCTGGCGCTCGACGGAGACGTGGGCCTCCAGCGACGGGAGGTCGCGGGTGCGGCGCTCGTCGTCCACGAACGTGATCATGTACGCGGCGAAGTAGATGACCTTTTCGAGGTCCTTCGGCGCGAGGTCCAGCAGGTAGCCGAGGCGCGACGGGACGCCCTTGAAGTACCAGATGTGGGTGACGGGAGCGGCAAGCTCGATGTGGCCCATCCGCTCACGGCGCACCTTGGCGCGCGTGACCTCGACGCCACAGCGCTCACAGATGATGCCCTTGAAGCGGACACGCTTGTACTTGCCGCAGTAGCACTCCCAGTCCCGGGTCGGACCGAAGATCTTCTCGCAGAAGAGTCCGTCCTTCTCGGGCTTGAGGGTGCGGTAGTTGATGGTCTCCGGCTTCTTGACCTCGCCGTGGGACCAGGTTCGGATGTCGTCCGCGGTGGCAAGGCCGATCCGCAGCTCGTCGAAGAAGTTGACGTCGAGCACTGTGCGTCAATCCCTCTTTCGGGGTCGAGTCTCAATCATGGTCTGAACGGTCCCGGGGATGACGGGGGGCTCTTGAGCGAGCCCCCCGTCAGGCCCGTCAGACCTCTTCGACGCTGCTCGGCTCGCGCCGGGACAGGTCGATACCGAGCTCCTCCGCCGCGCGGAAGACGTCCTCGTCGGTGTCGCGCATCTCGATGGACATGCCGTCCGAGGACAGCACCTCCACGTTGAGGCAGAGCGACTGCATTTCCTTGATGAGCACCTTGAAGGACTCGGGAATGCCCGGCTCGGGGATGTTCTCGCCCTTGACGATGGCCTCGTAGACCTTCACGCGGCCGGTGACGTCATCGGACTTGATGGTCAGCAGCTCCTGGAGGGCGTAAGCGGCGCCATAAGCCTCGAGCGCCCACACCTCCATCTCACCGAAGCGCTGGCCACCGAACTGCGCCTTACCACCCAGCGGCTGCTGCGTGATCATCGAGTACGGACCGGTCGACCGAGCGTGGAGCTTGTCGTCGACCAGGTGGTGGAGCTTGAGGATGTACATGTACCCGATCGAGACCGGGTCCGGGAACGGCTCCCCGGAGCGGCCGTCGAACAGGTGCGCCTTGCCGGTCGGCAGGACCAGGCGGTCCCCGTCGCGGTTCGGGATCGTGTGCTCGAAGAGGCCGGCGAGCTCGTCCTCGCGGGCACCGTCGAACACGGGGGTGGCGACGTTGGTACCGGGCTCGACACGGTCGGCCCCGATGACCTTCAGACGCTCGGCCCACTCCTCACCGAGGCCGGAGACGTCCCAACCGCGGCTGGCGAGCCAGCCGAGGTGGATCTCCAGGACCTGTCCCGGGTTCATTCGGGACGGGACACCCAGCGGGTTGAGGATGATGTCGACCGGCGTGCCGTCTTCCAGGAAGGGCATGTCCTCGATCGGAAGGATCTTGGAGATGACACCCTTGTTGCCGTGGCGGCCGGCGAGCTTGTCACCGTCGGTGATCTTGCGCTTCTGGGCGACGTAGACGCGGACCAGCTGGTTCACGCCCGGAGGAAGCTCGTCGCCCTCCTCGCGGTCGAAGACGCGGACACCGATGACCTTGCCGATCTCACCGTGAGGGACCTTGAGCGAGGTGTCACGCACCTCGCGGGCCTTCTCACCGAAGATCGCGCGGAGCAGGCGCTCTTCCGGGGTCAGCTCGGTCTCACCCTTGGGCGTGACCTTGCCGACCAGGATGTCGCCGGCGACTACGTCCGCACCGATGCGGATGATGCCGCGCTCGTCGAGGTCCGCGAGGACCTCCTCGGAGACGTTCGGGATGTCCCGGGTGATCTCCTCGGGGCCCAGCTTGGTGTCACGGGCGTCGACCTCGTGCTCCTCGATGTGGATCGAGGAGAGGACGTCGTCCTGCACGAGGCGCTGCGACAGGATGATCGCGTCCTCGTAGTTGTGACCTTCCCAGGGCATGAACGCGACGAGCAGGTTCTTGCCGAGGGCCATTTCGCCCTCTTCGGTCGCGGGACCGTCGGCGAGGACCTGGGACTCGATGATCCGGTCACCCTCGTTGACGATGACCTTCTGGTTGACCGAGGTGCCCTGGTTCGAGCGGGAGAACTTGGCGACGCGGTACGTGGTGTACGTGCCGTCGTCGTTGGCGACGGTGATGTAGTCGGCCGAGACCTCCTGGACGACACCGTCCTTCTCCGCCTTGATCGAGTCACCGGCGTCGACCGCACAGCGGTACTCCATGCCGGTACCGACGAGCGGCGCCTCCGCCTTGATGAGCGGAACGGCCTGGCGCATCATGTTCGCGCCCATGAGGGCACGGTTGGCGTCGTCGTGCTCGAGGAAGGGGATCATCGCGGTCGCGACGGACACCATCTGGCGCGGCGAGACGTCCATGTAGTCGACGTCGCCGCCGGCGATGTAGTCGATCTCGCCACCACGACGGCGGACCAGAACGCGGTTCTCGGTGAAGCGCATCGCATCGTTCAGGGCGGCGTTCGCCTGGGCGATGACGAAGCGGTCTTCCTCGTCGGCCGTGAGGTAGTCGACCTCGTCGGTGACGACACCCTCGACGACCTTGCGGTACGGGGTCTCGATGAAGCCGAACGGGTTGATCCGGCCGTAGGAGGCCAGCGAGCCGATCAGACCGATGTTCGGGCCTTCAGGCGTCTCGATCGGGCACATGCGGCCGTAGTGCGACGGGTGCACGTCACGGACCTCGAAGCCGGCCCGCTCGCGGGACAGACCACCCGGGCCGAGGGCGTTGAGACGACGCTTGTGCGTCAGACCCGACAGCGGGTTGTTCTGGTCCATGAACTGCGACAGCTGGCTGGTGCCGAAGAACTCCTTGATGGAGGCGACGACCGGCCGGATGTTGATCAGGGTCTGCGGCGTGATCGCCTCGACGTCCTGAGTCGTCATGCGCTCGCGCACGACGCGCTCCATACGAGCCAGACCCGTGCGGACCTGGTTCTGGATGAGCTCGCCGACGTTGCGGATACGACGGTTGCCGAAGTGGTCGATGTCGTCGGTCTCGACGACGATCTCCCGGCCCGACTCGCCGACCGTCTCGGTCTCGCCCGCGTGCAGCTTGACCAGGTACTTGATCGTCGCGATGACGTCGTCGGTGGTGAGCACACCGGCGTCGAGCGGCTCGTCGGCGCCGAGCTTCTTGTTCACCTTGTAGCGGCCGACCTTCGCGAGGTCGTAGCGCTTCGGGTTGAAGTAGAGGTTCTCGAGCAGCGTCTGAGCGGCCTCGCGGGTCGGCGGCTCGCCCGGGCGCAGCTTGCGGTAGATGTCGAGCAGCGCGTCGTCCTGGCCCTGGGTGTGGTCCTTCTCCAGGGTGGCGCGCATGGACTCGTACTCGCCGAACTCTTCGAGGATCTGCTCGGTGGTCCAGCCGAGAGCCTTCAGGAGGACGGTGACGGACTGCTTGCGCTTGCGGTCGATGCGGACACCGACCATGTCGCGCTTGTCGATCTCCATCTCGAGCCAGGCACCCCGGGACGGGATGATCTTGGCGGCGAAGATGTCCTTGTCGGACGTCTTGTCGATGGAGGAGTCGAAGTAGACACCGGGGGAGCGGACAAGCTGCGACACGACGACACGCTCGGTGCCGTTGATGACGAAGGTGCCCTTGTTGGTCATGAGCGGGAAATCGCCCATGAAGACCGTCTGAGACTTGATCTCTCCGGTCTCGTTGTTCGTAAACTCGGCCGTGACAAACAGCGGCGCCGCGTACGTGAAGTCGCGGTCCTTGCACTCGTCGACGGAGTTCTTCGCCGGCTCGAACCGGTGGTCGCGGAACGTCAGCGACATGGAACCGGAGAAGTCCTCGATCGGCGAGATCTCCTCGAAGATCTCTTCCAGACCGGACTTGGTGGGGACGTCCTGTCCACTCTCGAGCGCCGACTCGACGCGAGACTTCCAGGCGGCATTGCCGAGAAGCCAGTCAAAGCTCTCGGTCTGCAGCGCCAGGAGGTTCGGAACCTCGAGGGGCTCCTTGATCTTTGCAAAGGAGATGCGCAGCGGGGCGGTGCTGGCACCGGTGTTCGTATTGGTCGAGGCGTTGCGCGAGGCGGCCAAGAGGGGGTCCTTCCGAGGGCTCGGACTCACTACGCGCGTACCGGTCCCAGCTGACACAGAAGACAACCCCCCTGATCTGGCCGATAAGGCCTGGTCAGGGCGTATCAATCAAGTGTGCTCAAGCGTGGGCATGCCCCTGGCGACGGGCAGGGGGCAGCTAACAGGCAGCGCAAAGGGTCAGTGTAGCCACTTGGCTCACTGATGTCCAGACCAGGTTTCCGGAAACCGGCAACAGGCCTTCCCCATGTCGTTAAAACCAACCCTGCAACCCTGCGTCCAACATTGCGGCTCGTACTACAGAGCGCGAATCAGTACTGCCCTCTTCGTAGCCGATCCATGCCTCGGATCTCGGATCCGTGTCCCGGATCCCGGATCGGGCGGACCGATCCCGCAACGGGTCTGAGAATTGCGCGCCGCGTGCCGTTCGTCAAGGCCCCCTGCTCCGTGCGGATCAGCTCCGGACCCGACCGCGGGGCAACGATGATCACCCTACTCCCCAACGAGACCAGGGCAAGTCAGGCACCGCGGATACGCCAAAGGGCGACCACCCTTACGGGTGATCGCCCTTGGTTGGGGCCCCAGAGGGCCCCAGAGGTGTTACTTGACCTCGACAGCCGCGCCGGCAGCCTTGAGGGACTCGGCGGCCTTGTCAGCGGCCTCCTTGGCGACCTTCTCGAGGACCGGCTTCGGAGCGCCGTCCACGAGGTCCTTGGCCTCCTTCAGACCCAGGGAGGTCAGCTCACGCACGACCTTGATGACCTGGATCTTCTTGTCGCCGGCACCGGTGAGGATGACGTCGAACTCGTCCTGCTCCTCAGCGGCCTCAGCGGCAACCGGGGCACCCGGACCGGCAACGGCGACGGCCGCGGCGGCGGTGACGTCGAACTTCTCCTCGAAGGCCTTCACGAACTCGGAGAGCTCGATGAGGGTCATCTCCTCGAACTGGGCGAGGAGGTCGTCCTGAGAGAGCTTCGCCATGATGGGCGATCCTTCCACTAATTCGGCAGGTGCCGGATGTATATAGAGGCGGGCGTAACGGCCCGCTACGACCCACGCACTAGGCGGCGTGGATCAATGCGCGAGCCGAATTACTCGGCACCGCCCTGCTCGGCGAGCTTGACGCGAAGCGCTTCCGCGGTGCGGACGAACTTCGACGGCAGCGCCTGGAAGAGCGAGGCAGCCTGAGACTGCTTGCCCTTGAACGCGCCGGCCAGCTTGCTGAGCAGAACCTCGCGGGACTCGAGGTCCGCAAGCTTCTTGATCTCATCGGCGGTGAGCGCCTTACCATCAAGGACACCCGCCTTGATGATGAGGTTCGGGTTGTCCTTGGCGAAGTCACGCAGGCTCTTCGCCGACTCCACCGGGTCACCGGTGATGAAGGCGACCGCGGTCGGACCAGCGAAGTGCTCGTCCAGCGCGGTGATCCCGGCCTGGTTGGCCGCAATCTTGGTCAGCGTGTTCTTCACCACGGCGTACTGGGCGTTCTCACCAAGGGAGCGACGCAGCGTCTTGAGCTGCGCGACGGTGAGACCCCGGTACTCGGTCAGCACGGCGGCGTTCGAGCTCTGGAACGCGTCCTTGAGCTCGGCTACCGATGCAGCCTTGTTGGGCGTCGGCATGGTGCGTTCGCCTCCTTCCGGGTGATGAGGACCGCTCAGAAGGGGCTGAAATAAGAAACGCCCCGGCGCAGGCGCCAGGGCGTGGCTCAACCGGAACGAGTTCCGGGAACCTTCCACAGTCACCTACGCGGGTCGTCCGCATTCAACGGATCCTTCGGCCGCCGAACCCTTGCGGGCACGGCAACGACCAGCGGTCTTTGGCTTCTGGTGAAGACTACGTGACCCGGCACCGGTCAGGCAAATCGGTCAGTGTCCGAGGCCGGCGGACGTGGCCCGGCAACACCGCCAGGCCCGGGGCGGGCCCGTCCCGGGCCGCCTGAGGCCGTCCCGTGCCGCCCGAGGACCCCGAGGCCGTCCGAGAGCAAGAAAACGGGCCCCTCGCCGCCCTGTGAGGGGGCGAGGGGCCCGTTTCAGCCACTCAGGTGAGCCGGAGGCTCAGCGTGGGGCTCAGACAGCGGCCGGGTCTTCCTCGACGAGGAGGTTCCGGGTGCGGTTCGAGTCCAGCTGGATGCCGGGGCCCATCGTGGTGCTCAGGGCGGCCTTCTTGATGTAGCGGCCCTTCGCGGCGGACGGCTTCAGACGAAGGATCTCGTCCAGGGCCGCGCCGTAGTTCTCGACCAGCTGCTCATCGGAGAAGGAGACCTTGCCGATGATGAAGTGCAGGTTCGAGTGCTTGTCGACGCGGAACTCGATCTTGCCACCCTTGATCTCGGTGACAGCCTTCGCGACGTCCATCGTGACGGTGCCGGTCTTCGGGTTCGGCATGAGGCCACGGGGACCGAGCACGCGACCGAGGCGGCCGACCTTGCCCATGAGGTCCGGGGTGGCCACAACGGCGTCGAACTCGTTCAGGCGGTTGCCCTTGGCGATCTCGTTGATCAGCTCGTCGTCGCCGACAATGTCGGCGCCGGCGGCTTCCGCGGCCGCAGCACGGTCACCGGTCGCGAAGACCAGGACCCGGGCGGTCTTGCCGGTGCCGTGCGGGAGGTTCACGGTGCCGCGGACCATCTGGTCGGCCTTGCGCGGGTCTACACCCAGGCGGAAGGCGACCTCGACGGTGCTGTCGAACTTGGTCGCGGAGGTCTCCTTGGCGAGACGGACGGCCTCGAGCGGGGCGTACAGCTTCTCCCGGTCGACCTTGGCGTCCGCAGCGCGGAGAGTCTTGCTGCGCTTCACTTCTGCTCCTGTATTTCGGCTTCAGGCATGGAGTCGTGGTGCGGACCAGCGCTTGGCCCTACCACTGGTGGTACTGGGGTGGCTGGATCAGCCTTCGACCGTGACGCCCATCGAGCGCGCGGTGCCGGCGATGATCTTCATCGCGGCATCGACGTCGTTGGCGTTCAGGTCGGGCATCTTCAGCTCGGCGATCTCGCGGACCTGGGCGCCGGTGAGCTTGGCGACCTTGGTCTTGTGCGGCTCGCCGGAGCCCTTCTCGATGCCCGCGGCCTTGAGGATCAGGCGCGCTGCCGGCGGAGTCTTGGTGATGAAGGTGAAGGAGCGGTCGTCGTAGACCGTGATCTCCACCGGCACGACCATGCCACGCTGCGACTCGGTCGCGGCGTTGTAGGCCTTGCAGAACTCCATGATGTTGACGCCGTGCTGACCGAGCGCGGGGCCGACCGGCGGAGCCGGGTTGGCCGCGCCGGCCTTGATCTGGAGCTTGATAAGCCCCGTGACCTTCTTCTTCTTGGGAGGCATTGCTCTCTCCGGGTCCTAGTGAGAGTTTTTCGCCGCCGATCCGGTCATCCGGATGGAGGCATACCGCACCACAATAACGGGTATCGGAGCGGGGCTAAAAACCGAGCAGGTCAGACCGCCCTTTGCGGGGCGATCTGACCTGTCCGGAAGCTTGCTTCAGAAGATCGGTTCAGTTCTTCTGGATCTGGTCGAAGCTGAGCTCGACCGGAGTCTCGCGACCGAAGATCTCGACGAGGCCCTTGACCTTCTTCGAGTCGGGGTTGATCTCGTTGATGGTCGCCTGCAGCGTCGCGAACGGGCCGTCGGTGACGGTGACCGAGTCGCCGACCTCGAAGTCCAGGACCTCGATGGTGCGCTTGACGGCGGGCGCGGGCAGGCCGGCCTCTTCCGCGGCGGCCTTGGCGGCCTTCTCCTGCGCCTCCGGGGCGAGCATCTTGACGATCTCGTCCAGCGTCAGCGGGTACGGGTCGTACGCGTTGCCGACGAAGCCGGTGACACCGGGGGTGTTGCGGACGACGCCCCAGGACTCGTTCGTCAGATCCATGCGGACGAGAACGTAGCCGGGCAGCTTGTTCTGCCGGACGTTCTTGCGCTCGCCGTTCTTGATCTGGACGATCTCTTCCTCGGGCACCTCGGCCTGGTAGATGAACTCCTCGACGTTCAGCGAGACGGCACGCTGCTCGAGGTTGGCCTTCACGCGCTTCTCGTAGCCGGCGTAGGTGTGGATCACGTACCACTCGCCGGGCAGGAGGCGCAGCTCCTCGCGCAGGGCCTGGATGGGGTCGACGGGCTCGGCGGGCTCGGCCTCGGCCTCGACCTCGTCCGCGGCGGCCTCGACCTCGGCCTCGACCTCGACCTCGTCGGCAGCCTCGGTCTCCTCGGCCGCTTCGTCCTCGTCGGCAGCCTCTTCGACCTCGGCGTCGTCCTCGGACTCGGCGTCGACCTCGTCCTCGATGTGCAGCGCGGCCTCTTCGGCGGCGACACCGGCCTCGGCGTCGGCGAGCTCTACCTCGTCGGGGTCCACAGCGTCTGCCGCCTCGACGATGTCGAGCGCGTCCTCGACGGACTCGACGGAGTCGGGGCTCGCGTTCAGGTTCGGGTCAGACACGGTGGCGGCTTCTTCCTGGATACAAAAGGTGGTCGAACATGCGAAAACGGGCGGCACCCATCAAGGCGCCGCCCTCCGCGGGGATCAGCCGAAGACGAACTTGATGGCTTCCTGGAACCCATAGTCAATCACGGTCACCAGACCGATCATGATGACGACGAAGACAATCACCACGGTGGTGTACGTCGTGAGCTGATTGCGCGTCGGCCAGACGACCTTGCGGAGCTCCGCGACGATCTGGCGGTAGAACAGTGCAAGCCGGCCCAGAGGACCCTTCTTCCCGCGCTTGCCGCCCTTTCGGGCCTTCTTCTCGCGGGTGTCGTCCTCGGCGTCAGGCATGTCGATGGAGCCCAGGGCGTCCGTCACGTCTCTCACCTGAATCCGGGTCGTGGCCGTAGCCGCGCCCGGTTGCGCCGCACGGCGTTGCATCGAAGTACGTACCTGCGCACACATCCGAGAAGGAGTGTGGAGCAGGGCCGGAGGGACTCGAACCCCCAACCGCTGGTTTTGGAGACCAGTGCTCTACCAATTGAGCTACGACCCTTTGCGTCCCCCAACCTACCGCATCCAGACGAGTGCACGGAGTGCTCGCGCTCTGGAGTGATCGGCGGGGTCCAACGACAGGTGAGTGTACGTGGTCCGGGCCCTGACGTCGAACAGAGCACTTTTCCGGCTGCTCCGTCCGATGACTGAAACGGTGTGCGGCGCCTCTGGGGCGTCTGGGACGATTGGCCGCATGACCTCTGCAACGCCTTCCTCCGAGCGCCGGGTGTCCGCCCGTATCGGCGCCATTTCCGAGTCCGCCACCCTCGCCGTGGACGCCAAGGCCAAGGCCCTCAAGGCCGCCGGGCGCCCGGTCATCGGCTTCGGTGCGGGCGAGCCCGACTTTCCGACCCCGGACTACATCGTCGAGGCGGCGGTCGAGGCCTGCCGCAACCCGAAGTACCACCGCTACACGCCGGCCGGGGGTCTGCCCGAGCTGAAGGCCGCGATCGCCGCGAAGACGCTGCGCGACTCCGGCTACGAGGTCGATGCGTCGCAGGTCCTGGTGACCAACGGCGGCAAGCAGGCGATCTACGAGGCGTTCGCCGCCATCCTGGACCCGGGTGACGAGGTCATCGTCCCGGCTCCGTACTGGACCACCTACCCCGAGTCGATCCGCCTCGCCGGCGGTGTCCCGGTCGAGGTCGTCGCCGACGAGACCACCGGCTACCGCGTGTCCGTCGAGCAGCTCGAGGCCGCCCGCACCGAGCGCACCAAGGTCGTCCTGTTCGTCTCCCCGTCGAACCCGACCGGAGCCGTGTACTCCGAGGCCGACGCGGAGGCCATCGGCCGCTGGGCCGTCGAGCACGGCCTGTGGGTCCTGACCGACGAGATCTACGAGCACCTCGTCTACGGCGACGCGAAGTTCGTCTCCCTCCCGGCGATCGTCCCCGAGCTGGCCGACAAGTGCATCATCGTCAACGGCGTCGCCAAGACGTACGCGATGACGGGCTGGCGCGTGGGCTGGATCGTGGGCCCGAAGGACGTCGTGAAGGCCGCGACCAACCTCCAGTCGCACGCCACCTCCAACGTCTCCAACGTCGCCCAGGTCGCGGCGCTGGCCGCCGTCTCCGGCAACCTGGAGGCCGTCCACGAGATGCGCACCGCCTTCGACCGCCGCCGCCAGACGATGGTGCGGATGCTGAACGAGATCGACGGTGTGTTCTGCCCGACCCCCGAGGGCGCGTTCTACGTCTACCCCGCGGTCAAGGACGTGCTCGGCAAGGAGATCCGCGGCAAGCGCCCGCAGACCTCCGTCGAGCTGGCGGCCCTGATCCTGGACGAGGCCGAGGTCGCGGTCGTCCCCGGCGAGGCCTTCGGCACCCCGGGCTACCTGCGCCTGTCGTACGCCCTGGGCGACGCGGACCTGGTCGAGGGCGTGTCCCGCATCCAGAAGCTCCTCGCCGAGGCCAAGGCCTAGGCCTAGCCTCCGGCGGTACGCAGCCCGGTCCGAGCGGCGGTTCCCCCACGGGGAGCCGCCGCTCGGGCACATCGGGGCCGAGCCATGGAGCCGCACCGCCGTTCGCGGCACCGGTGCGGATGGAGCCCGGTCTTCCAGCCCCGCCGGCGTTCGAGGCGCGGGTCGGGGCGGCGCCCGGGCAGGCCCCGCGCAGGCGGCCCCGCCACCGCCTCCCGCCTCGCGCAGACGTTCGAGCAAGCCCCCGATCGGTAAAACCCCCTCCCGCCGAGCGCAGCGGTACGGCAGGATCACCAGATGGAGCACGTACGCGATCTCACGCTTCTGCCGAAAGCCCACCTCCACCTGCACTTCACGGGGTCGATGCGCCCATCGACCCTCCTGGAGCTCGCCGACAAGTACGGCGTCCGCCTCCCCGACGCCCTCACCGCCGGTGAGCCACCCAAGCTCCGCGCCACCGACGAGCGCGGCTGGTTCCGCTTCCAGCGCCTCTACGACGCCGCCCGCTCCTGCCTGCGCGAGCCCGAGGACATCCGGCGCCTCGTCCGCGAGGCGGCCGAGGAGGACGTACGGGACGGCAGCGGCTGGCTGGAGATCCAGGTGGATCCCACCTCCTACGCCCCCCTGCTCGGCGGCATGATCCCTGCCGTCGAGATCATCCTGGACGCCGTCGACATGGCCTCCCGCGAGACCGGGCTCGGCATGCGGGTCCTCATCGCCGCGAACCGGATGAAACACCCCCTCGACGCCCGCACCCTCGCCCGCCTCGCCGTCCGCTACGCCGACCGCGGCATCGTCGGCTTCGGGCTCTCCAACGACGAGCGCCGCGGCATGGCCCGCGACTTCGACCGGGCCTTCGCCATCGCCCGCGAGGGCGGCCTGCTCGCGGCCCCGCACGGCGGCGAGCTCACCGGACCCGCCTCCGTCCGGGACTGCCTCGACGATCTGCACGCCTCCCGCATCGGCCACGGCGTCCGGGCCGCCGAGGACCCGCGCCTGCTCAAGCGGCTCGCGGACCGGCAGATCACCTGCGAGGTCTGCCCGGCGTCGAACGTCGCGCTCGGGGTCTACGAGCGGCCCGAGGACGTCCCGCTGCGCACCCTCTTCGAGGCCGGGGTGCCGATGGCGCTGGGCGCGGACGACCCGCTGCTGTTCGGATCCCGGCTGGCGGCGCAGTACGAGATCGCCCGCCGCCACCACGCCTTCACGGACGCGGAGCTCGCCGAGCTGGCCCGGCAGTCGGTGCGCGGTTCGGCGGCGCCGGAGGACGTACAGGACAAGCTGCTGGCCGGGATCGACCACTGGCTGGCTTCCTGACGGTCACCGGGTGAGCCGCAGGTCGCCCTCCCAGCAGTCGGCCCGTACCCGGTCGCCGTCGGGGAAGCCGATCTCCAGCTGCGTGCGCCCGGTCTCCGGCGCCGCGAACTCGGCCACGGTCGCCACCGTGTCCCCGAGGTGCCGCAGGAAGGGGTGGTCGCCGAGGTCCTCGCCGACCTCGATCCGGCCCCACTCCCCCATGTCGTACGACTCGTGGGGCGACGCGGATTCGACGATGAGGCACCGGTCGGACCCGGTGCTGATCCTGGTGGAATCGCCCTCGCTGTCGATCAGCCAGACGTCGAGCGGCGCCTCGGAGCGTTCGCCCTCGTAGACGTGCCAGGACGCGACGATCCTGCTGATCGTGCGTCCCACCAGGCGGGTGGGGTCCGTACCGGCCCCGTGCAGTGGACAGAGCATGGCGGCCGGGACTCCTCAGATGCTGACGCCGACCGTCACCGGCTCGTTGACCAGGGTGACGCCGAAGGCCGCGTGGACGCCCGCGACGACCTCGCGGGCCAGGGTGAGGAGGTCCTCGGTGGTGGCCTCGCCGCGGTTGGTCAGGGCGAGGGTGTGCTTGGTGGAGATCCGGGCGGGGCCGGTGCCGTAGCCCTTGGTGAAACCGGCCTTGTCGATCAGCCAGGCCGCGCTGGTCTTCGTACGGCCCTCGCCGGCGGGGTACGCGGGCGGGGCGGTCTCGGGGCCGAGCCGGTCCTGGACGCGGGCGAGGAAGGCGGCGTACGCCTCGTCGCTCAGGATCGGGTTGTGGAAGAAGGAGCCGGCGGACCAGGTGTCGTGGTCGGCGGGGTCGAGGACCATGCCCTTGCCGGCGCGCAGGCGGAGCACGGTCTCGCGGGCCAGCGTGGCCGGGACCCGGTCGCCGGCCTCGACGCCGAGGGCTCGGGCGGTCTCGGGGTACTTGATCGGCGCGGACAGGCCGCCCGCGTCCTCCAGGGCGAAGCGGACGCGGAGGACGACGTACCGCTCCGGCTGGTGTTTGAAGAGGCTGTCGCGGTACGAGAAGGCGCACTCGGCGGCGGTCAGCGTGACCGTCTCGCGCCGGGTGCGGTCGTACGCGACGACCTCGGTGATGGTGTCGCAGACCTCCTGGCCGTACGCCCCGACGTTCTGGATCGGGGTGGCACCGGCGGAGCCGGGGATTCCGGCGAGGCACTCGATGCCGGCCAGGCCCGCCTCGACGGCACGGGCGACGGCGTCGCTCCAGTTCTCACCGGCGGCGAGCTCCAGGGTGATCCCTCCCCTGGCCTCCGGCATGGGGGCCCCCAGATGGAAGCCGGTGGTCGCGATGCGCAGGGCGGTGCCCTCGAAGCCGCGGTCGCCGATGACCAGGTTGCTGCCGCCGCCGATGACGAGGAGCGGGGTGCCGCTCTCGTCCGCGGTGCGGACGGCGTCGACCACTTCGGCGTCGGTGGTCGCGGTGACCAGACGGGTGGCGGGGCCACCGAGGCGGAAGGTGGTCAGGGGGGCGAGGGGGGCGTCGTGGAGTTCCTGCACGTGGACAAGAGTACGGTCCGTACCCCTCGCATCCCTGCGGGGCCACGGACCGTACGTCATGAGCGGGCGGCCTCCTCGGCCAGCCGGTGCTCGGCTTCGGCCCAGGTGACCGGGAGGGCGGAGGCCGGGGCGGTCCAGAAGGCGAAGGCCGATTCCCGCATGAACGCGGCGGCGGCGCGGGAGCTGGAGCGGTGCGGCTCGCTGCGGGCGAAGCGGTAGAGCGCGTCGCGGTCCTGCCAGGCGGAGAGGGTCAGGAAGGTCCGGCTGAAGACCCGGGCGCGGAGGGCGACGCCATGGGCACCGGGGGCGGAGCGGATCTGACGGATGATGCCGGGCGACTTGAGGAAGAACCGGAAGGCGCCGACAAGGGTCTCGGTCTCGAAGCGGGAGGCCATGACGTAGACCTCGGCGTCGGGAGCGGGCGGGGTGGGCGTGGACCAGGGGATGTCGGGCATGGCGTGGACTCCTTTCCGTTGCGGTCCGGTGCCGGTCAGCGCGTGGCGGGGACCTTGTCGGCGAGGACGGGGGCGGGGGTGACGGGGGCGGGGGCGGGGGTGACGGGGGCGGCGGCCTTGCGGGCTCCCTTGCCCGGGACCAGGAGGGCGAAGGCGGCTGCCACGGCCACCGCGGCGGCGCCGATCCACAGCGCGGGCACGGTCCCGTCGGTGAAGGCCTGCGGGGACTCGTAGCCGCCTTGGGCGGAGAAGACCGAGGCCAGGACCGCGACACCGAGGGCGCCGCCGACCTCGCGCAGGGCGTTGTTGGCACCGGAGGCCTTGCCCTGGTCGGCGGGGGACACCGTGGACATCAGGATGTTGGAGGCGGGGGCGAAGAACAGGCCCATGCCGATGCCGCTGAGGATCAGCGCCGGGAGCTGGGCGGCGTACGAGACGTCGGTGCTCAGGATCGTCGCGAACCAGCCGAGGCCGAGGGCCTGCAGGGCGAGCCCCGTGGCGACGACGGGGCGGCCGCCGATCCGGTCGGAGAGGATGCCCGCGATCGGGGCGGCGATCATCGGCATGGCGGTCCAGGGGAGCATGCGCAGCCCGGCCTGGGTGGGCGTGTAGCCGGCGACGCCCTGGAGGAACTGGCTGAGCAGGAAGATCGAGCCGAACATGCCCAGGTACATCAGCAGGCTGGCCGCGTTGATCCCGAGGAAGCCGCGGCCCAGGAAGAGGCGCATGGGCAGCATCGGGTTCGCGTGGCGGAAGCCGTGGATGACGAATCCGCCGACGAGCGCGGTACCGGCGATCAGGCTGGTGAGCACCGGGGTGCTGGTCCAGCCGTGGGCGTTGGCGTTGACGAGGCCGTAGACGATGCCGAAGAGGCCGCCGCTGATGAGGAGCGTGCCCGGGACGTCGAGACGGGCGTTGGGGGCGGTGGACTCGGTCAGCTTGAGGCGGGCGAGCGGGATCAGGGCGAGGCCGATCGGGACGTTCAGCCAGAAGATCCACTGCCAGGAGATGTGTTCGGTGAGGGTGCCGCCGATGAGCGGGCCGCTGGCGACGGCGAGGCCGCCGACGGCGCCGAAGATGCCGAGGGCCATGCCGCGGCGGGCGGGCGGGACGGCGGCCGTGAGCAGGGTGAGGGTGAGCGGCATCATGATCGCGGCGCCGACGCCCTGGACGGCGCGGGCGGCGATGAGCTCGTTGATGCCGGGCGAGAGGGCGGCGACGGCGGAGGCGCCGGTGAATATCGCGAGGCCGGACATGAAGAGCCGGCGCCGGCCGAAGCGGTCGCCGAGGGCCGCGCCGAACATGAGGAGGACGGCGAAGGTGAGCGTGTACGCGTTCACCGTCCACTCCAGGTCCTCCAGCGCTCCGCCGAG
The DNA here is from genome assembly GCF_040682115.1 of Streptomyces sp. NPDC051364. Taxonomy (NCBI): domain Bacteria; kingdom Bacillati; phylum Actinomycetota; class Actinomycetes; order Kitasatosporales; family Streptomycetaceae; genus Streptomyces; species Streptomyces sp. NPDC051364. Next base: position 313,997 of record NZ_JBFBAH010000006.1, read on the forward strand.
ATCCTTGCGGATGGCGGGGAGGGCGGTGGTGACGACGAGGTTGTCGAGGGCGGCCATGAAGCCGGCCACGGAGGTGAGGACGAGCGCCCAGACGGCGGGACCGCGGAGGGCGGTGCCTTGGGTGCCCTGCGTGCCTTGGGTGTCGTGGATGCCTTGCGTGCCGTTCACGATTTCCCCCTGAGGGTGAGGACCGAACTGTTAGTTATTGCTGACTAACTTTCACGCGCATGGGTATGCGACGCATGACGCGCAGGGTGGGCGGAGCGGACCGGGGCTCACTCCCCCGGCTGGTCCAGGCCCTTCACGCGGGCGGAGGGATACAGCCCCTCCCAGACCCGGTGCCCGGGCGGGAAGCCCATCGCAGCCAGGTTGTTGATCAGCATCCCGTAGGCCATGAAGGTCGTGGTCTCGTTCACGTCGCCGCCGAGGGGCACGTGGACGGTGTCCCAGAGGTCCATCCAGCCCTTGCGGACGAGCTCACCGAGCTGGTGGTCGCCGGCAGCCTCGGCGGCGGCGACGGTGACGTACATCTGGAGCTGCATCTGGAGCTTGTCCGGATCCTCGGCGATGAGCCGGACGTACGCGTTGGCCATGGCGTGCGTGGCCTCTTCGCCCTCGAGCCCCTCGGCGGCGGCTGCGAACACCTCACGAGTGTCCCGCAGGCAGCGCTCGGCGGCGGCGAGGAAGATCGCCGGCTTGTTGGGGAAGAGCCGGAACAGGTACGGCTGCGAGACCCCGACGTGCTTGGCGATCGCCTCGGTGGAGGTCCCGTAGTAGCCACCCCGGGCGAACTCGTGCATCGCCGCCCGGATGACGCTCTCGCGCCGCTCGTCTGCACTCATCCTTGCCATATTTCAAAGTTAGTACTCAATCACTAACTTCGTCAACCCTTCCGGCCCGCCGACGTTCGGAGCTCGGGGGTCCCGGGGGCAGAGCCCCCGGCAACGGTGCCGCAGCCGCAATGGCGCAGGCGGCGGCACCGGGTCCAGGCGGGGCCTGGGGAGGGTCAGGCCAGGGTGACCACGGCTCGGGACATGCCCAGAACCTTCTGGCCCGCGCTCATCGCCGTCAGGTCAACCCGCACGCGGTTGTCCTCCAGCTTCGCCGCAACCTTGGCCGTGACCTCGATCACCGCACCCGCGTCGTCGTTCGGGACCACCACCGGCTTCGTGAACCGCACGCCGTACTCCATGACCGCCCCCGGGTCGCCGACCCAGTCGGTGACCACGCGGATCGCCTCGGCCATCGTGAACATGCCGTGCGCGATGACGTCCGGCAGTCCGACCTCCTTGGCGAACTTCTCGTTCCAGTGGATCGGGTTGAAGTCGCCCGAGGCACCCGCGTACTTCACGAGCGTGGCCCGCGTCACGGGGAAGGACGCCGCCGGCAGCTCGGTGCCGACCTCGACGTCGGCGTACTTGATCTGCGCAGTCATCTCAGGCCTCCTCGGGGGCGCGGGAGACGAGCTTCGTCCACGCCGTCACCACGTGCTCGCCGGTCTCGTCGTGGACCTCGCCGCGGATGTCGATGATGTCGTTGCCCGCCATCGACTTCACGGCCTCGATCGTGGAGGTCACCGAGAGCCGGTCACCGGCACGCACGGGGCGCGAGTACGCGAACTTCTGGTCGCCGTGCACGACGCGGCTGTAGTCCAGACCCAGCTGCGGGTCCTCCACGACCTGGCCGGCCGCCGCGAACGTGATCGCAAACACAAAAGTCGGCGGAGCGATCACATCCAGGTGGCCGAACGCCTTGGCGGCTTCGGGGTCGGTGTAGACGGGATTCGCGTCACCCACCGCAACCGCGAATTCGCGGATCTTCTCCCGGCCGACCTCGTACGGATCGGTGGGCGGGTAGCTACGCCCCACGAAGGACTGGTCGAGCGCCATGGCTCCCTACCTCCTGTTGAAAAAGACGGTCACGGAAATGATCACGGAAACGACACGAGGCCGCCCCCCAATGAAGGGGACGACCTCATGACGGTGCCTGTTATTCGAGACTTCGCTGGGGTCAGCGGGTCTCGCGGTGCGCGGTGTGCGAGTTGCAGCGCGGGCAGTGCTTCTTCATCTCAAGACGGTCCGGGTCGTTACGCCGGTTCTTCTTGGTGATGTAGTTCCGCTCCTTGCACTCCACGCAGGCCAGCGTGATCTTCGGGCGGACGTCGGTGGCAGCCACGTGAAGTGCTCCTTGACGGACTATGGGACGGATGAACGCATAAAAGAGTAGCCGATCGGGAGACCGACCCCGCAATCGGCTACTGTGGGTAGCGGCGACCGGACTTGAACCGGTGACACAGCGATTATGAGCCGCTTGCTCTACCGACTGAGCTACGCCGCTTTGATGTGATCAGCTCCCCACCCGAGGGTGGGGGACCTCTCTCACCAGAGCCCCAATGCGGAATCGAACCGCAGACCTTCTCCTTACCATGGAGACGCTCTACCGACTGAGCTATTGGGGCGAGCGAGGAAGACATTACACGGTTGCCCGCCCATCGCCCAAATCCTTTGTGGGGACTGGCCTCCGAGGGGGCGGGCAAGGCTTTCTTGATCAGCCCCCAGGCGGCCCCGGAGCCCTTTTCGGGGCAGATTGTGTCCGGGCTCACAAACCCGCCGCCCCCGGCGGCACGTCGGGCGCACACGAAGCGGCCCGTTGGACGCGGCCCGTTCGAGGAGGCGCGCCCGGAGAGGCACACCCGAAGCGGCCTTTACAAGGCCACGCACCCGGGGCACGTGAGGCAGCCGCCACGCACCCGGGGCACCTGAAGCACACGAAGCCCGACGGGCCACCCGCTGCCGACAGGGCGCGCAGGCGCGCGCCGCGGCGCGTGGGCACCACACCGGTACGACTATTGCGCTCTTCCGTGAAGCGGAGAGCCCTGCGCCCTAGGCTCTGAGCACGCTGCGTGATCTTGGGCCGCAAGCCGCGGCCATCCGGCCCAGGAACCGCCCGAGCCACCGCAGGAGCGCGATGTCCGACAGCCAGCCGCAGCAGCCGTCCTCCTCCCCGCGCAAGGGACGCGGTGAGGGCGGCGGCCGCGGGCCGCAGCGCCCGACCGGCAACGCGAACGCGGCCGCCGCCGAGTCCACCACCCTCCTGCTCACCGGGGCCCGCCTCACGGACGGCCGTACGGTCGACGTCCGGCTCGGCGGCGGCCGGATCCAGGCCGTCGGCACCGCAGGCAGCCTCCCCGCTCCCGCCCTCTCCCGGGTGGATCTCGGCGGCTATCTGCTGCTCCCCGCCCCCGCCGAGCCGCACGCCCACGGGGACACCGCACTGACCGCCGACGGCGAGGGGCCCGTCTCGTACAGCCCCGACGAGGTGCAGCGCCGGGCCACCGAGGCCGCCCTGCTCCAGCTCGGGCACGGCGCCACGGCCGTGCGCTCCCACGTCCGGATCGGCGATGTGCACGGCCTCGGCCCGATGGAGGCCGTGCTCCAGGCCCGCCGCTCGCTGCGCGGGCTCACCGACCTGACCACCGTCGCCGTGCCCCGCCTCCTCACCGGGATCGCCGGAGCCGACGGGTTCGCCATGCTGCGGGACGCCGTGAAGATGGGCGCCTCCGTCATCGGCGGCTGCCCGGACCTGGACCCCGACCCGACGGGCTTCCTCGAAGCCGTCCTGGAACTCGCCGCCGAGCACGGCTGCCCCGTGGACCTGCACACGGACGGTGACGATCCCGGCCGCCTGGCCCGGCTCGCGGCGATGGCCGGCGGGCTGCGCCCGGGGGTGACGATCGGCCCCTGCGGCGGGCTGTCGCGGCTCCCGCTGGACGTGGCGCACCGGGCCGCCGACCAGCTGGCCGCGGCCGGCGTACGGGTGACCTGCCTGCCCCAGGGCGACTGCGCGGCCCTGGAACGGCGCGGCCTGCGCACCGCGCCCGTACGGCTGCTGCGCGCCGCCGGGGTCCGCGTCGCGGCCGGCAGCGGGGCGCTGCGGGACGCCGGGAACCCGGTCGGCCGCGGCGACCCGCTGGAGGCTGCGTTCCTGCTGGCCTCCCAGGGCGGGCTGCGGGCGGCGGAGGCCTACGCGTCGGTCAGCGGCGCCGCCCGGGAGGCCATGGGCCTGCCGGAGGTCCGGGTGGAGGCCGGGTTCCCGGCGGAGCTGCTCGCCGTACGGGGGGACCGGATCTCGGGCGTGCTGTCCCTGGCCTACAGCCGGATCGTGATCCACCGCGGCCGGGTGGTAGCCCGGACGAGTGCCGTACGGGAGTACTGCGACTCGGCGGTCGCGGTGGCCCTGGACCTGCCCCGGCAGGGCCGTGTGGAGCCCGGTCCCTGAAGGTTCGCCGGCCCGTCGGTGGACACTTTCGCGGGCGGGGGCGCCCGGCTCGTCGTACGGTCGGGGCATGCGCATCGTCATCGCGGGTGGACACGGTCAGATCGCGCTGCGGCTGGAGCAACTGCTCGCCGCGCGCGGGTACGAGGTCGCGGGCATCATCCGCGACCGGGCACAGGGCGACGACCTGCGGGAGGCGGGCGCCGAACCGGTGCTCTGCGACCTGGAGTCGGCTTCGGTCGAGCATGTGGCGGGCATTCTGCAGGGCGCGGACGTGGCGGTGTTCGCGGCCGGTGCGGGGCCCGGCAGCGGTGTCGGGCGCAAGGACACCGTCGACCGGGGCGCGGCGGTGCTGTTCTCGGACGCGGCCGAACGGGCGGGGGTACGGCGCTTCCTGATGGTCTCTTCGATGGGTGCGGACGCGTACCACGAGGGCGACGACGTCTTCGACGTCTACCTGCGGGCGAAGGGCGAGGCGGACGATCACGTACGGACGCGGCTGGGCCTGGAGTGGACGGTCCTGCGGCCCGGGTCGCTGACCGACGACCTGGGGGCGGGGCAGGTGCGGCTCGAGGTGCGGACGGGCGGCGGGTCGGTGACGCGCGACGACGTGGCGGCCGTGCTGGCGGAGCTGATCGAGACCCCGGCGACGGCCGGCCTGACCCTGGAGCTGGTCGAGGGCTCGACCCCGGTGGCGGTGGCCGTCAAGGACGTCGCGGGCAACTGAGGCGGTCCCTGGCTCCCTGAGGCGCCCTCAGAACTCGGCGGTCACCTTGTCGTCGGAGCGCCCGACGGAGTCCTGCTGGTACTGGTCCTCGTAGGCCTGCCGGATCCGCTCGATGCGCGCGCTGCGCTCGTCGGCCTCCTTCTCCGGGTACAGCAGTACCACCTCGTACGAGGTCTCCCGGATGACCTTGCCGTCCCGCTGCCACTGGCCGTGCCCGTCCTGGAGGGTGAGGCCCTCGGGGAAGGCGGGGGTGATCTCGCGGTCCAGGAAGCGCATGAACTCCTGTTCCGCGACCGGGTCCCGGCCGCCCGGGCGTTCGGTCCCGAAGTAGAGCCTGGTTTCCTGGTAGGGCTCGCCCACATGGCTGTGCAGTGCCGCCCCGACCAGGGCCGGGATCCCGGCCCCGAGGAGGGCGAGGAGCACGCCGCCGCCGACCTTCCCGCGCGTGTCAGAAATGAAGTTCACGACCGGAGAACGAACAGGAGATCAGGACGATGCGGCCGATGGCCGGCTCCGACGTCGAACGGGCGGCAGCCGAAATGGTGTCGGCCCTGACCCCGCACACCGGACGGGACTGGCAGGTGAAGGCAGGTTCGCTCGACTGGACCTGCTGGACGACGGCGGCGCACGTCGCCCACGACCTGATGGCGTACGCCGCCCAGGTGGCCGCACTGCCCTCGGACGCCTATCTGCCGCTGGACCTGCGCGTACGGGAGGCCACCCCACCCGAGGCGGTCCTCCAGGTGATCTCGGCGGCGGCCCGGCTGCTGGGCACCGCCGTGGACGCGGCGCCGGAGTCCGCGCGGGCCTGGCACTGGGGCCCCTGCGATCCGGGCGGCTTCGCGGCGATGGGCGTGGCGGAGATCCTGCTCCACACGTATGACATCACCCAGGGCCTCGCCCTCCCCTGGCTCCCGCCGGCCGGCCTCTCGGCCCCGGTCCTGGCCCGCCTCTTCCCGGACTCCCCGTCCGGCCCGGCCCCGGAGGTCCTCCTCTGGTCGGCCGGCCGGCTGGCCCTCCCGGCCCACCCGCGCCGCACCACTTGGTCCTGGCGCGTGTCCCTCACGCCCTGACGGGATCCGGACGCGGAAGCCCCGCGTTCGGATCACCGAGCATGCGAGAAGACCCCCGTTACTGCGTTTCCGCAGTAACGGGGGTCTCACATCGCGTGGCGGCGCCAGGGTTCGAACCTGGGTAGGCTGAGCCGGCAGATTTACAGTCTGCTCCCTTTGGCCACTCGGGCACACCGCCAAGATACGTTGCCGTTTTTTCCGCCTTACGGCGGCGCTCCCTGGCAACGACGTAAACAATACCTGATGTGCGAGGGTGCTTCGCCACTGGATTGATCAGCGCTGCGGGTGGGTGCGGTGGCTAGGCTTTGCGGAGCGGGCCGGGGATGTCCGGCCGCGCCCTCCGGGGCAATGACAGCCGATTTCAAGGAGCCACAGCACATGGCCGACTCCAGTTTCGACATCGTCTCGAAGGTCGAGCGGCAGGAGGTCGACAACGCCCTCAACCAGGCCGCCAAGGAACTCTCGCAGCGCTACGACTTCAAGGGCACCGGCGCCACCATCGCCTGGTCCGGCGAGAAGATCCTGATGGAGGCGAACTCCGAGGAGCGCGTCAAAGCCGTCCTCGACGTGTTCGAGACCAAGCTGGTCAAGCGGGGGATCTCGCTGAAGGCGCTCGACGCCGGCGAGCCGCAGCTGTCCGGCAAGGAGTACAAGATCTTCGCCTCCATCGAGGAGGGCATCTCCCAGGAGAACGCCAAGAAGGTCGCGAAGATCATCCGGGACGAGGGTCCCAAGGGCGTCAAGGCCCAGGTGCAGGGCGAGGAACTGCGTGTCAGCTCCAAGAGCCGTGACGACCTGCAGGCCATCCAGGCGCTGCTGAAGGGCAAGGACCTGGACTTCGCGATCCAGTTCGTGAACTACCGCTGATCGCGGTTCCCCACCTGCCGTCCGGCGGCCCGGCGGTCCTTCCAGGACCGCCGGGCCGCGGCCGTTTCCGGGGGCGTGCGGATCATGTGCCCGGCGTGCACGGCGCATGCGCCTCAGCGGCCCCCGATGAGCACTTGAGGAGCCCTGCGCGCGCCCACCACTCTGGTGGCAATCATCACCGCGGGACAGGGGAGGTTCTCGGATGCCTGGGGTCGACACGTTTCGCGAAGACTTCGGGGCGTCCGTCGTCGTGGCGCTCGTCGCGCTGCCTCTCTGCGTCGGCGTGGCCGTCGCCTCAGGTGTGCCGGCCGAGCTGGGGATCGTCACCGGGGTGGTGGGCGGGCTGGTCACAGGATGGTTCCCGGGGAGTTCGCTCCAGGTGAGCGGGCCGGCCGCCGGGCTCACCGTGCTCGTCTACGAGGCGGTGCACACGCACGGTGCCCGCGCGCTCGGGGTCCTGGTGCTGGCCGCCGGGGTGCTGCAGCTGGGCATGGGGGCGCTGCGGCTCGGGCGGTGGTTCCGGGCGATCTCCGTCGCCGTCGTGCACGGGATGCTGGCCGGGATCGGGCTCGTGCTGATCGCGGGGCAGCTGTACGCCCTGGGCGGCGTGCAGGCCCCCGGCGGAACCCTGGAGAAACTGGCCGCGGTGCCCGGGCTCGCCGGGCAGGCCAACTGGTCCGCCGTGGCGCTCGGGGCCGGGACCATCGCCGTCCTCGCGGCCTGGCGCCGGATGCCTGCCCGGCTGCGGCTCGTACCGGGCGCGCTCGTCGGGGTGGCGGCCGCCACCGCTGTGTCGATGCTGCTGCAGCTGCCCGTCGAGAAGGTGACCGTGACCGGGGTCCTGGACGCCGTGGCCCCGCCCGGCTGGGGGGACTTCGGGCTGCTGGCCTCCGCCGGGGCCCTCGGAACCGTGATCGCCCTGACGCTGATCGCCTCCGCCGAGACCCTGTTCAGCGCCGCCGCCGTGGACCGGATGCACGACGGGACCCGGACCCACTACGACCGGGAACTCATGGCCCAGGGCGTCGGCAACACCGTCTGCGGACTGCTCGGTGCGCTGCCGATGACCGCCGTGATCGTGCGCAGCGCCGCCAACGTGGAGGCAGGGGCCCGCACGCGGGCGTCCCGGGTCCTGCACGGCGGCTGGCTGCTGCTGTTCGCCGTCGCGCTCCCCCAACTGCTCGAAGTGGTGCCGCTCGCCGCGCTGGCCGGGGTGCTGTTGCACGCCGGATGGAAGCTGCTGCCGGCCCGGGCCGTCGCCGGCCTGTGGCAGACGCACCGGGGCGAGGCGGTGGTGCTGGTGGCGACGGCCTCCGCGATCGTGGCCACCAACCTCTTCGAGGGGGTGCTGGTCGGGCTGGGGCTGGCCGTGGTCAAGGCGGCCTGGGAGACCTCCCACGTGCACATCGAGGAAGTGTGGGAGGGCGGGGAGCTCCGCGTCCAGGTGATGGGGAGCGCCAGCTTCCTGCGGCTGCCGAAGCTGCTCGACGCGCTGGACGCACTGCCGGCCGGACAGCCCGTACGCCTCGACCTCAGCGGGCTCCGCCACCTGGACCACGCCTGCCTGACCGCCCTCCACGGGTGGCAGCAGAACCGGACCCCGCCGACCGGACGGGAAGGCGTCATTTAGGGCGGTTACTCTCCGCCTGTGGACAACGAGTTGAAGCGCACGCTGGGAGTCTTCGACGCCGTGGTCGTCGGGCTCGGGGCGATGGTCGGGGCCGGTATCTTCGCCGCGCTCGCCCCGGCGGCAGGCGCGGCGGGTCCCGCGGGCGGCGCGCTGCTCGCCGCCCTCGCGGTGGCGGCCTCGATCGCCTACTGCAACGCGCACTCCTCGGCGCGGCTGGCCGCCCGGTATCCGGCCTCCGGCGGGACCTACGTGTACGGGCGGGAACGGCTCGGCCCGTTCTGGGGATATCTGGCCGGCTGGAGCTTCGTCATCGGCAAGACGGCCTCGTGTGCGGCGATGGCGCTCACCGTGGGGGCGTACGTGTGGCCCGGGCAGCAGCATGCCGTGGCCGTCGCGGCGGTGGTGGCGCTGACCGCCGCGAGCTACGGAGGCGTGCAGAAGTCCGCCCGGATCGCGCGGGTGATCGTGGCGGCGGTCCTGGCCGTGCTGGCCGGGGTCGTGGTGGTGTGCCTGACCTCCGGCGCGGCCGACGCGGGACGGCTCGGCGGCCTCGCCGGGGGCGGCCCCGGCGGCCTGCTCCAGGCGGCCGGACTGCTGTTCTTCGCCTTCGCGGGATACGCCCGGATCACCACCCTGGGCGAGGAGGTGCGTGATCCGGAGCGCACGATCCCGCGGGCGGTGCCCCTCGCCCTGGGGATCGCCCTGCTCGTGTACGCCGCGGTGGCGGTTGCGGCGCTGTCGGTGCTGGGCGCCGACGCCCTGGCGGCTTCGACGGCCCCGCTGGCCGACGCGGTTCGGGCGGCCGGACGGCCCGGACTGACCCCCGTGGTCCGGGTCGGTGCGGCCCTGGCGGCGCTGGGCTCGCTGCTGGCCCTGGTGCTCGGGGTGTCGCGGACCACCCTGGCGATGGCCCGGGACGGCCATCTCCCCCGCGCGCTGGCCGCCGTACATCCACGGCATCAGGTGCCGCACCACGCGGAGCTGGCCGTGGGTGTGGTGGTCGCGGTGCTCGCGGCGACCACCGATCTGCGGGGTGCGATCGGCTTCTCCTCGTTCGGGGTGCTGGCCTACTACGCGATCGCGAACGCTTCCGCGTGGACTCTCGATGCAGATGTCAAGGGCCGGGCCGTGGCAGCGGTCGGGCTGTCCGGCTGTGTCGTGCTGGCCTGCGCGCTGCCCCCTGCAACGGCGGGCGCGGGGGCTGCGGTGCTGGCCGTGGGGGCCGCCGCCTACGTGGTGCGCGGCCGGCTCAGACCCGGGATCTGAACTCCGCCCGGAGAGTCATCTCCAGACCCGCCTCCTCCGAGTCGTCGCAGAACCAGGCGGTGCCGTCGAGCCAGCCGCGCAGCCAGTCGGCGAGGGCGGGCGAGTCCGCGTACCAGGCGAGGTCGGGATCGCCCGGATTCGGCTCGAACAGCAGGACTTCTGCGGTCTCGGAGCGGCAGTCCACGCACCCCAGCATGGCGCAGCCGTAGTCGGTTATCGGCAGGACGCCCTCGGGCCAGCCCCAGTCCGAGGTACGCATCGCGGTGTACTGCTTGAGGGCGGCCTCCAGCGGGAGCAGTCCGTACTCCGGGCCGAACCCGCCGTCCGCGATCCGGGTGTAGAGACCGGCCAGGAGCGGGGGCAGGGCGAAGCCGAGTATGCCTTCGGCCCGACGCAGCGCCCCCGGGTCCACGGGAGCCGGCAGGCGCCCGGGCACCAGGGTGCCGCCCTCGGGTCCGAAGCCCCGGACATGTCGGGCGACTTGCTCCAGCAACTGCTCGGTCTCGTTCATGCGTTCATAGTGACCCACGCCACTGACAATCGCCCTGACCTGCGCCGCCGCCCCCGGGAGACAGCGCGCCGGGCCTCGGACCGGCCGTCAGTTCCGCGTCTCCCCCGGCTCCTTGCCGGAGTCGTCGCGCGCCGAGTCGTACCCGATGAAGTACGTGGGCCGGCGCTGTACGGCGGTGTAGATCCTGCCGATGTACTCGCCGAGCAGCCCGACGCAGATCAGCTGCACACCGCCGAGGAACAGCATGCCGACGAACAGCGAGGTCCAGCCGGGCACCGTCTTGCCGAGCAGAAACACCACCAGCGTCCAGGCGATCATGACGAGGCAGGTGACGAAGCTGATGACGCCGAGCCAGGTCGCAAGCCGCAGCGGGGCGGCGGAGAAGTTGGTGATGCCGTCCACGGCGAGGCGGATCATCTTGCTCAGCGGGTACTTGGTCTCGCCCGCCACCCGTTCGCCCCGGCGGTACGTGACCTGCCCGCTCGGGAAACCGAGCCAGGGCACCAGCAGCCGGTAGACCTGCTGCTGGTCGGGCAGGGCCTTGAGGGCCTCCACGGCCTCGCGGCTGAGCAGCCGGAAGTCCCCGGCCTGCGCGGGCACCTGCTTGCCGACCATGCGGCGCATGAGCCAGTAGTAGGCGGCGGCGGTGCGGCGCTTGAAGCCGGTGTCGGTGCTGCGGTCCGAGCGGACGCCGTAGACGATGTCGAGGTTCTCCGACCGGGCCAGGTCCAGCATCTCCGGTATTTTCTCCGGCGGATCCTGGAGGTCGGCGTCGATGCTGGCCACGTACGCCCCGACCGAGCTGTGCAGCCCGGCGCGCAGGGCGGCCTGGTGGCCGGAGTTGCCGCGCAGCCGCACGATGCGGAGCTCGGGCCAGTCCGTACGGAACTTCTCGAGGAGTTCGGCGGTCCGGTCGGTGCTGCCGTCGTCGACGGCGAGGACCTCGTACGGGACCCCGGTGTCGTCGAGCACCGGCCGCAGGCGGCTCACCAGGGCAGGGAGGGCCTCTTCCTCGTTGTACATTGGCACGATGACCGACAGGGTCGTGGCCGTGCTCGCAGCCGACACTGGTTCTCCCTGCCCGTGAGTTCCCTCGCCGCCCCGTCGTCTACCGGGAGGCGAACGGAGCGTCGGTCGGAACGATCTCGCGGCCCAGCGGGAGCAGGGCCAGCGGGACCATCTTGAAGTTGGCGATGCCGAACGGGATGCCGATGATCGTGACGCACAGGGCGATGCCGGTGACGATGTGGCTGAGGGCCAGCCACCAGCCCGCCAGGACCAGCCACAGGACGTTGCCGATGCAGGACGCCGCGCCCGCGTCCCGGCGCTCGACCGTGGTGTAGCCGAAGGGCCAGAGGGCGTACACGGCGATACGGAAGGCCGCGATGCCGAACGGGATGCCGATGATGGTGATGCACAGGAGCACGCCCGCCAGGCAGTAGCCCAGGAACAGCCAGACGCCGCTGAGGACGAGCCAAATGATGTTGAGGATGGTCTTCACTGACTACGGCCTGCCATCTGTTCGAGCCGGGCGATGCGCTCGGCCATCGGTGGGTGCGTGGAGAACATCTTAGAAAGGCCCTGGCCCGGACGGAACGGATTGGCGATCATCATGTGGCTCGCGGTCTCCAGCCTGGGCTCGGGGGGAAGCGGGAGCTGCTTGACGCCGGCGTCCAGCTTGCGCAGGGCGCCGGCCAGGGCGAGCGGGTCGCCGGTGAGCTGGGCGCCGGCCGCGTCGGCCTCGTACTCGCGCGAACGGCTGATGGCCAGCTGGATCACGGATGCGGCCAGCGGGCCCAGGATCATGATCAGCAGCATGCCGAGGATGCCGGGCCCCTCGTCGTCGTTCGACCGGCCGATCGGGATCAGCCAGGCGAAGTTCACCAGGAACATGATGACGGAGGCGAGGGCTCCGGCGACGGACGAGATCAGGATGTCGCGGTTGTAGACGTGGCTCAGCTCGTGGCCGATCACCCCGCGCAGCTCGCGCTCGTCGAGTATGCGCAGGATGCCTTCGGTGCAGCAGACCGCGGCGTTGCGCGGATTGCGGCCGGTGGCGAAGGCGTTCGGCGCGTCGGTCGGCGAGATGTAGAGCCGTGGCATGGGCTGGCGCGCGGAGGTGGAGAGCTCGCGCACCATGCGGTAGAGCTGGGGGGCCTCGAACTCGCTGACGGGGCGGGCGCGCATCGCGCGTAGAGCCAGCTTGTCGCTGTTCCAGTACGCGTACGCGTTCGTCCCGAGGGCGACGAGGACGGCGATGATCAGGCCGCCCCGCCCGAAGAAGCTTCCGATGACGATGATGAGTGCGGACAGCCCGCCGAGGAGTACGGCGGTCTTCAGCCCGTTGTGCCGGCGGTGCACGGTACGCCCTCCAAATGGTGCGGCAGGGGGACCCCCGTCCAGGATCTGCGGATCTGAGGGTCTACGGTCCAGTGGACCCTCCCTTCTCGGTCAACGCGAGGTGAGGGCATCTGGTTCCCAGGGCGTGCCGGGGCCGCCGCCCCGGTGTCCGGGGCGGCGGTGCAGCGGCGGGCGTTGCTCCGTACGGGTCACGGCGTACGGTCGGGCCGGCGTACGGGTCTGCCGGGGCGGGCTACTGCGGGAACAGGCTGCCCGCGGCGAAGCGCAGGACGAGCTGCGGGGCACCCGAGAGCACCACGGCGGTGACGGCCGTGATCGCGATCGCGGCGGTGACCGGCCACGGGGCCTTCGTACGGGCGGCCTCGGCGGGGCCCTCCGGGGCGCGGAAGAGCAGCGCCGTCCAGCGCAGGTAGTAGTACAGGGCGATGACGACGTTGACCGCCATGACCACGGCCAGCCAGCCCAGGCCCGCGTCGACCGCGGAACGGAAGACGGTGACCTTGGCGAAGAGGCCGATGAGGCCCGGCGGCAGGCCGGCCAGGCAGAGCAGGAAGAAGGCCAGCGCGAGGGCGGCCGCCGGGCGCTCGGCGTACAGGCCGCGGTAGTCGCTGAGGCGGTTCAGCGGCTTCGTACGGGCGACCAGCGCGGCCACGGCGAAGGCGCCGAGGTTCACGGCGGCGTACATGAGGGCGTACGCGACGGTGGAGCCGATCTGGTCGCGGTCGGAGTAGGCGGCGGCCGCGATCGGGACCAGTAGGTAGCCGGCCTGGCCGACCGAGGACCAGGCGAGCAGCCGGACGGCGCTGCCCGGCCGGTCCGCGCGCTGGCGCAGGGCGGCGGCGTTGCCGAGCGTCATGGTGAGCGCGGCGAGGACGGCGAGGGCCGGGCCCCAGATGTCGGAGTACGCCGGGAAGGCGATCACCGTGACGAGGATGAGGCCGGTGAAGCCGACGGCCTTGCCGATCACGGAGAGGTAGCCCGCGATGGGCAGCGGCGCGCCGACGTAGGTGTCCGGGACCCAGAAGTGGAAGGGGACGGCGGCGGTCTTGAAGGCGAAGCCGACGAGGGTGAGTGCGACGCCGGCCATGGCGAGGGTGTCGAGCTGCCCGGGGACGTCCTCGAGGCGGTCGGCGACCTGGGTGAGGTGCAGGGAGCCGGTGGCGGCGTAGACGAAGCTGATCCCCATCAGCGACACGGCGGTGGCGGTGACGGAGGAGAGGAAGAACTTGAGGGCGGCTTCCGAGGAGAGCCGGTCGCCGCGGCGCATGCCGACGAGGGCGAAGGCGGGCAGCGAGGCGACTTCGAGGGCGACGATCAGGGTGGCGAGGTCGCGGGAGGCGGGCAGCAGGGCGGCGCCGGCGGCGGAGGACAGCAGCAGGAACCAGTACTCGCCGGCCGGCATGCGCGCGTCGCGGACGGTGGTGACCGACAGCAGGGCGGTGACCAGGGCGCCGGCCAGTACCAGGAACTGGATGACGAGCGTGAAGTGGTCGGCGGTGTAGCTGCACGCACCGGGGTCGGTGGTGAGGCAGAAGGTGGCGCGGTCGCCGGCGCGCAGTGGCAGCAGGGTGAGGGTCGCGGCGGCGAGGCCGGCGACGGAGAGCCAGCCGAGCAGCGGCTTGAGCCGTTCCGGTACGAAGAGGTCGGCGACCAGGACGACCAGGGCGACGGCGGCGGGGAGCACCACGGGGGTGATTGCGAGCCAGTCGACGTTCTGGACGAGGCTCGCGGTCTCGGCGGCCGGGGCCGTGGCCGCGGACAGGGCGGACAGGGCCGTCATGCGTTGCCTCCTGCGAGGAGCTTCTGGACGGCCGGGTCGGTGAGGCCGAGGAGGACAGCGGGCCACAGGCCGGCGAGGACGGTGAGGGCCGCGAGCGGGGTCCAGGCGGCGAACTCGTAGCGCTGGATGTCCGCGAGTTCGAGCGCGGGCCCGGGTTCGGGCCGGGCCTTGGGGTCGCCCATGCAGATGCGCCGCACGACGATCAGCAGGTAGGCGGCGGTGAGCAGGGTGCCGAACGCGCCGAAGGCCATGTAGGTGAGGAACGCGGGCCGGGACAGGCCCTGCGCCGGGTTGAACGCGCCGAACAGGGCCAGCATCTCGCCCCAGAAGCCGGCGAGGCCGGGCAGGCCGAGGGAGGCGACGGCGGCGAAGGCGAGGAGGGCGCCGAAGCGGGGGGCGCGGCCGTAGAGGGCGGCGCCGGTGGCTCCGGCGAGGGTGTCCAGATCGGCGGTCTTGTAACGGTCCTTGAGCGCACCGACAAGAAAGAAGAGAAGGCCGGTGATCAGACCGTGCGCGATGTTGGCGAACAGCGCGCCGTTCACGCCGGTGGGAGTCATCGAGGCGATGCCGAGGAGGACGAAGCCCATGTGGCCGACGGAGGAGTACGCGATGAGGCGCTTGAGGTCGCCCTTGTTGCCCTTGCGGGCGAGCGAGAGACAGGCGAGGGATCCGTAGATGATGCCGATGGCGGCGAAGGCGCCCAGGTAGGGGGCGAAGGTCGCCATGCCGTCGGGCGTGACGGGGAGCAGGATGCGCACGAACCCGTACGTGCCCATCTTGAGCAGCACGCCGGCCAGCAGGACGGAGCCCACGGTGGGCGCGGCGGTGTGGGCGTCGGGCAGCCAGCTGTGCAGCGGCCACATCGGGGTCTTCACGGCGAGGCCGATGCCGATGGCGAGGACGGCCAGGAGCTGGGTGGTGTGGCTCAGTTCGCGGCCGTTGTCGGAGGCGAGGGCCACCATGTCGAAGGTGCCGCTGTTCAGCCCGATCAGCAGCAGTCCGAGCAGCATGACCACGGAGCCGAGGAGGGTGTAGAGGATGAACTTCCAGGCGGCGGCCTGCCGCTGAGCACCGCCCCAGCGGGCGATGAGGAAGTACATCGGGATGAGGACCATCTCGAAGGCGAGGAAGAACAGCAGCAGGTCGAGGACGGCGAAGGTCGCGAGGGTGCCGGACTCGAGGACGAGGAGCAGCGCGACGAAGGCCTTCGGGGACGGGCCTTCGGGGAACTTGAAGTAGCTGTAGAGCGCGCAGAGGAAGAACAGCAGCGCGGTCATCAGGAGGAGGGGGAGCGAGATGCCGTCGATGCCGAGGTGGATCCGGACGTTCAGCGCCTGGATCCAGCTGATGTCCGTGGTCGCCTGGAAGCGGGCCGGGGCGTCGCGGTCGAAGCCCAGGGCGAGGGCGATCGCCGCGGCGAGGATCACGCCGGTCACGGTCACGCCGTGGCGCAGCACGGCCTGTTCGGGGCTCTTGCCCTTGAGACCGGGCGGGGCCGGCAGGAGGGCCGCGGCGGCGCCGAGGAGCGGTGCGGCCACGACGAACGCCAGAAGGAACTGCATCACGGACGGGCTGATATCAATCACGGCTGACTCACGGCTCACGATCCGGCGTTGACGTTGGCGAGGACGGCGGTGGCGATCGCCAGGACCACGGCGCCGGCGAGCAGGGCGCTCAGGTAGCTCTGCACGTTGCCGGTCTGGGCCCGGCGTACGAGGCTGCCGAGCAGCCGGGGGCCGGCGCCCGCGCCGCGGACGTACGTGTCCACGACCTCGCGGTCGAGGAAGCGGACGAGGCTCGCGGCGGCGCGGACGGGGCGGACGAACAGCCGGTCGTAGACGGCGTCGAGGTGGAAGCCGTCGGCCGCGTGCCGGTGCAGCGGGCCGAGCAGCGCCCGGCCGGGGTCGGGGGCTGCTCCGGCCGGGACGGCGGGGTGGTCGTGGGTGACCTCGGCGACCTCGGGGGTCTCGGCGGCGGACTCCGCGGCGGCGGCGGACGCGGACGCGCCGGCTCCGTAGCCGACGGCGGCGGCCTTGGCCGTGGCCCGCTGCCACAGGGCGTAGGTCAGCACCGCGCCGACGGCGGCGGCTCCCGTGCCGAGGACCGAGGTGGTCAGGGACGGGGTGAGTTCGTTGCCGTCGAACCAGTCGGCGATCGGGCCGGCGGCGAGGCCGAAGCCGATCGTCGGGATCGCGAGCAGCCACAGCACGCCGGTCATGGCGACGGGTTCCTTGCCGTGGTCGGGGGCGGCGGCGCCCCGGCCGCGGAAGGCCATCAGCCACAGCCGGGTGGCGTAGGCCGCGGTGAGCAGGGCGGTCAGCACCCCGGCGACGAGCACGACCCAGCCGGCGGCGCTGGGAGCGGACTCCGAGTGCCCGCCGGCGGCGTGCTCGGCGGCGACGAGGACGGCTTCCTTGGAGAAGAAGCCGGCGAAGGGTGGGATCGCGGCGAGCGCGAGCAGCGCGATCGTCATGGTCCAGAAGGCGTCGGGGATGCGTTTGGCCAGGCCGTCCATCCGGGACATGGCGGCCAGGGAGTTCGTCCCGGCGGCGTGGATGATCACGCCCGCACCGAGGAACAGGAGCGCCTTGAAGGCGCCGTGGGAGAGGAGGTGGAAGATGGCGGCGCCACGGTCGCCGACGGCCAGGGCCCCGAGCATGTAGCCGAGCTGGCCGACGGTCGAGTAGGCGAGCACGCGCTTGATGTCGTCCTGGGCCAGGGCGGCGAGGCCGGAACCGAGCATCGTGACGGCCGCCATGACGGCCATGACCACCAGTGCGGCCTGGGAGGCCGCGAAGACCGGGAGGAGGCGGGCGACGAAGTAGATACCGGCGGCGACCATCGTCGCGGCGTGGATCAGCGCGGAGACCGGGGTGGGGCCCGCCATGGCGTCCGGGAGCCAGGTGTGCAGCGGGAACTGCGCGGACTTGCCCGCGACGCCGGCGAGCAGGAGGAGCGCGATCAGCGTCGGGTGGTCCAGCCCGCCCGCGGCGACGGTGCCCAGGATCTTGGGGATCTCGAAGGAGTCGGCGTCGGCGCCGAGCGCGAACAGGCCGATCAGGAAGGGGACGTCGCCGAGCTTGGTGACGAGGAAGGCCTTGAGGGAGGCGGAGCGGGCCGCCTCGGTCTCCCAGTAGTGGCCGACGAGGAAGTACGAGCAGATGCCCATGATCTCCCAGCCGACCAGCAGCACCATCAGGTCGCCGGAGTAGACGACGAGCAGCATGGCGGAGGTGAACAGTGACACCAGAGCGGCGTACGACGGGTAGCGCGGGTCCTCACGGAGGTACGCCGTCGAGTAGAGCTGTACGCAGGTGGCGACGACGCCGACCAGCACGGCGACCAGGACGGCGAAGCCGTCCAGGTAGAGCGCGAGGTCGATCGGCACCGAGCCGGTCGGGGTCAGCTCCGTCGAGGCGACGATCGGCTTGCCGCCGCCCTGGCGGACGGCGACGAGCACGGCCAGCACGGCCGCGGCCAGCGCCGGCAGTACCGCGAGGGGCCGGACGAACCCGGGTGCGCTGCGGCCGAGCAGCAGTCCCGCCACCGCGCCCAGGAAGGGCAGGAGCGGGACGAGGACCGCGAGGGTCGTGGTGCTCACGCGGTGACCTCGCTCTGGTTGTTCGGGGCGGGTTCGTGGCCCTCGGCGGTGTCGCGCAGCCGGTCGACGTCGGAGGTGCCGCGGTTGCGGTAGACCATCAGCACGATCGCGAGGCCGATGCCGATCTCGGCGGCGGCGATGGCGATCGTGAAGAGGGTGAGGGCCTGGCCGGCGTGGAGGGTGTCGCGCAGCCAGACGTCGAAGGCCACCAGGTTGAGGTTGACGGCGTTGAGCATGAGCTCGACGGACATCAGGACCAGGATGGCGTTGCGGCGGGCGAGCACTCCGTACAGGCCCGTGCAGAAGAGGAGCGCCGCGAGCACGGCGGGATAGGCGAGGTGCATCAGCGCTGCTGCCCCTTCTTGTCGTCGGGCTCACCGGCGGCGGCGTCCCTGCGGGAGAGCACGATGGCGCCGATCAGGGCCGCGAGGAGGAGGACGGACAGGGCTTCGAAGGGGAGCACCCAGTGCTGGAAGAGCATCTCGCCGGTCACCTGGGTGGAGCCCTGGGCGGGGCCGTCGAGATCGATCCAGGTGGTGCGGAACGCGTCCACGACGACCCAGACGAGCGCGGCGGCCGCGACGAGGGCGACGCCGAGGGCGACCCAGCGATTGTCCGAGTCGGCGTCCGGGGAGCGGCCGATGGGGGCCTTGGTGAGCATCAGCCCGAAGAGGAGGAGGACGACCACGGAACCGAGATAGATCAGGACCTGGACCCAGGCGATGAACTCGGCGGTCAGCAGCAGGTACTCGACGGCGATCCCGCCGAGCGCGACGACCAGCCAGAGGGCGGCGTGCACGAGCTGCTTGGTGGTGACCGTGATCACGGCCGCGCCGAGGGTGGCGAGGCCGACGAGGACGAAGGCGATCTCGACGCCGGTCGGGGAGAGGAACCCGTTGCCCGTCGCCGCGGCGGCCAGGGCGGTGGCTGCGGGGGTCACGCGTCTCCCTCCGGGGTGTTCGGGGCATCGGTCTCGGGCGCGGCGGGCTCGGGCGCGGCGGGCTCGGCGGCAGCGGCGGCCGCTGCCGCGGCGGCGGCCTCGGCCTTCTCCACCGCCTTGCGGGCGGCGGCGATCTCCTTGGGCTCCTCCGCAGCCGGGTCCAGGGCGGGCGGGGCCGGGACGGTCCACATCCACTCGCGCAGCTTGTCGCGCTCGTGGGTGAGTTCGAGGATGTCCGTCTCCGCGTACTCGAACTCCGGCGACCAGAAGAGGGCGTCGAAGGGGCACACCTCGATGCAGATGCCGCAGTACATGCAGAGGGAGAAGTCGATGGCGAAGCGGTCGAGGACGTTGCGGCTGCGCTCGCGGCCGCCGGGGGCGGCGGCCGGGACCGTCTCCTTGTGGGAGTCGATGTAGATGCACCAGTCGGGGCACTCGCGGGCGCACAGCATGCAGACCGTGCAGTTCTCCTCGAACAGGCCGATGACCCCTCGGGTGCGGGGCGGGAGCTCGGGCTGCGTCTCGGGGTACTGGGCGGTGTGCGCGCGCTTCGTCATCGTGCGCAGGGTGACGGCGAGGCCCTTGGCGAGGCCGGATCCGGGGATGGGCATTACTGGATCGCCACCTTCACGATGCCGGTGAGCGCGATCTGGGCGAGCGCGAGCGGGATGAGTGTGGTCCAGGCGAGCTTCTGGAGCTGGTCCTCGCGCAGCCGCGGGTAGGTGACGCGGAGCCAGATCACGACGAAGGCGAGGACCGCGATCTTGAGGAGGGTCCAGACCCAGCCGTCGGCGATCGGCCCGTGCCAGCCGCCGAGGAACAGGACGGTGGTGAGGGCGCAGAGGACGACGATGCCGGCGTACTCGGCGAGCAGGAACAGCGCGAAGCGCAGGCCGGTGTACTCGGTGTACGCGCCGAAGATGATCTCGGAGTCGGCGACGGGCATGTCGAAGGGGGGACGCTGGAGTTCGGCGAGGCCGGCGATGAAGAAGACGAGCGCGCCGGTGATCTGCCAGGGCAGCCACCACCACTGGAAGGCGCCGACGATGCCGGGGAGGGACACGGTCCCGGCGGCCATCGCGACGGAGGCGGCGGCGAGCAGCATGGGGAGCTCGTACGCGAGGAGCTGCGCGGCGGTGCGCAGACCTCCGAGCAGGGAGAACTTGTTGGCGGAGGCCCAGCCGGCCATGAGGCTGCCGAGGACGCCGACGCCCATGACGGCGAGTACGAAGAACAGCCCGGCATCGATGGCCTGGCCGACCGCGCCTTCGCCCGGGCCGATGGGGATGGCGATGAGGACGAGGAGGTACGGGAGCAGGGCGACGGCGGGGGCGAGCTGGAAGATGCGGCGGTCGGCGTTGGCCGGGACGATGTCTTCCTTCTGCGCGAACTTCACACCGTCGGCGACGAGCTGGGCCCAGCCGTGGAAGCCGCCGGCGTACATGGGGCCGAGGCGGCCCTGCATGTGCGCCATCACCTTGTGCTCGGTCTGCCCGACGACGAGCGGGAGCACGAGGAAGACGGCGAAGACGACAATGAGTCGCAGGGCGACGTCGAGGACGTCGTTCACGCGTCGCCTCCGTTGTCGGATTCGGATTCAGGGGTGTGGCCGGTCCCGGCCTCGGGCTCCACGCCGGGGGCGGGTGCCTTCGGCTCGGCCTTCGGGCCCGGGTCGGCCGCGGGTGCGGAGCCGGGCTTCGGCTCCGGTTCCGGTGCCGGGTCCCGGTCCGCGAAGGCCGGCTGGGGGTTGTGCCAGGGGGCATCCGCGCTGCGGGGGGCCGGGCGCCTGCCCGGCGCCACCGTGCGCCCGGCGGCCGCCTGGCTCGCGGAGCCGTCGGCTGCCGAACGGGCACGTCGGGCCGGGCGCGGAGGGGCGTCGGCCTGCTGCGCGTTCTCGGATTCCGGCTGCCCCGGGGGGACGGCCTGGGACTCGGCCTCGGCCGGGGCGTCGGCTCCCGGCGCGTCGGCTCCCGGCGCGTCGGCTCCCGGCGCGTCGGCTCCCGGCGCGTCGGCTCCCGGGGCGGCCGGCGTCGCTCCGGCTTCCGCCGGCGGGACGGCCTGGCTCGCCGAGCCGTCCGATGCCGTGCGGGTACGGCGCGCCGGGCGCGGGGCCACGGGCTGCGACTCGGCCTCGGCCGGGGCGGCTGCTCCCGGCGCGGCCGGCGTCGCTCCGGCTTCCGCCGGCGCGGGCTCCTGGCCGGTCGGTGCGGCCGTTGCCGGGCGGGGGCGGCGGGTCGGGGCGCCCTCGCGGGGGGCGCGGGCGGTGCGGGCCGGGCGGGCGGGGGCCGGCGGGAGCTGGCCCTTGAGCGGGCCCCAGTCGTTGGGGTCCGGGACGCCCGGCGGGAGCATCTGGCGGCGCTTGGGGGCGTCGGGGTCGTGCGCCTCGCCCGGCTCCTTGGCGCCCGGCCAGGCCTTCGCGACGCGCGCGGCGAGGACGAAGTCCTTGCGCAGCGGGTGGCCCTCGAAGTTCTCCGGGAGGAGGAGGGGGACGAGGTGCGGGTGGTCGGTGAAGACGACCCCGAACATCTCGTACGTTTCGCGCTCGTGCCATTCCGCGCCCGCGTAGATCGCGACCGCGGAGGGGAGGGAGGGCGCCGAGTGCGGGACCGTCGTACGCAGGAGCAGGCGGCGTACGCGGTGGTTCTCGAGGGACACGACGTGGGCGCAGATCCGGAAGCCGGTGCCCGGCTCGTCCACCGCGCTCAGCCAGTCGAAGTACGTGCAGCCCAGCTTGTCCCGGGCGATCTCCAGCGACGGGATCCAGCTGCCGACCGGCACGTCGACGGTGAGGACGTCGTACGCGTACTCGGCCACCGCCTCCGCGCCGAAGATCGTCGCAGCCGCATCGGGGAGGGAGTCGTAGAGGTTCATGCGTCGGCCCCCGGTGCGGGCGGCGGCGTGATCAGGCCGCTGGTGAGCTGCGCGACCGACGGCCCCGCCGCATAGCGGTCCGCCAGCGATTCCCGAGCGATCTTCTCCTGGAGCTTGAGAATGCCCTGCAGCAGCGCCTCCGGGCGCGGCGGGCAGCCGGGGACGTAGACGTCGACGGGGATGATCTGGTCGACGCCCTTGGTCACCGAGTACGAGTCCCAGTACGGCCCGCCGCAGTTGGAGCAGGCGCCGAAGGAGATGACGTACTTCGGCTCCGGCATCTGCTCGTAGAGCCGCTTCACGGCCGGGGCCATCTTGTCCGTCACCGTGCCCGAGACGATCATCAGGTCCGCCTGGCGCGGGCCGGGCGCGAAGGGGATGACGCCGAGCCGGATGAAGTCGTGCCGGGCCATCGACGCGGCGATGAACTCGATCGCGCAGCAGGCGAGGCCGAAGTTGAAGACCCACAGGCTGTAGCGGCGGCCCCAGTTCAGGACCACCTTCATGGGTTCCGGGGCGAGGCGGGAGAGGACTCCCAGGCGCTTGGGCTCCGGGAGCAGCTGGGGCTCGGCCGGCGTCACGGCCGGTGTCACGTCCATTCGAGGACGCCCTTCTTGTACGCGTAGAGCAGGCCGACGGCCAGGAAGCCCAGGAAGATGAACATCTCCACGAGCGTCGTGGCGCCGTAACCGGCGGCGGCGAACACCGTCGCCCACGGGAAGAGGAAGATCGAGTCGACGGCGAAGATGACGTAGAGGAACGCGTAGACGTAGTAGCGGACCTGGGTGTGCGCCCAGCCCTCGCCGACGGGGTCCACACCGCACTCGTACGTCAGCAGCTTCTCGGGGGTCGGGACGACCGGTCTCAGCAGGCGGCCCGCGCCGAACGCGACGGCCACGAAGAGCACACCGAGGACGGCCAGCAGGCCGACGACCGAATAACTCCGGAAATAGTCTGCTGCGAGCACGGTTACGGTCGATACCGTTGGGTCGGGCACGTCCGTTCCTCGCTCCTTGGCCACTGTCGACGATCTGGTACGGACGGGAGTCTAGGGCCTGGTTCACACGGGGTGGGGTTATCCCCCGTTTACTGCGGCCCGGCTGCCCCATGGCACCCGCGGGGCGATATTGGCAGGCTGGGGCGCATGACCGCGCGCATTCAAGTCTCCCACCAGGATCCCGACAATGACCGGCCTCCTCCCGTACGCCCGGCCCTGGGGGCCGTGGCGTGGAAAGAGACCGTCCATCTGTTGAGCAATCTTCCGCTCGCACTCGTCGGGTTCGTCTACACCGTGACCATGGTGGCGACCGCGGGCGGCCTGTCCGTGACCGCGATCGGTCTCCCGCTGCTCGCAGGTGGTCTGCTCGCGTCCCGCCAGCTGGGACGGCTGGAGCGGGCGAGGGCGCGCGCGCTGCTCGGCGTACGGGTGGAGGAGCCGACTCCGCTGCCGGGGCCGCGGCGAGCCGGCGGGTTCTTCCCCTGGCTGTGGGCGGGCGTGAAGGACCCGGTGGCCTGGCGGACCGTGCTGTACGAGCTGGTGCGGCTGCCGTGGGGGGTGCTGACCTTCGCGGTGGCGCTGGTCGGGCTGCTGGTGCTGTGGCCGGTTATGCCGTACGTGGTGCGCTGGCTGTCGAACGTGGACCGGCTGATGGTCCGAGGGCTGCTCTCGCCCTCGGACGAGCTGGAGCGGCGGATCGCGGAGCTGGAGTCCGACCGGGGGGTGGTCGTCGACACGGCGGCGGCCGACCTGCGGCGCATCGAGCGGGACCTGCACGACGGCGCGCAGGCGCGGCTGGTGGCGCTGGCGATGGGGCTGGGCCTGGCCAAGGAGAAGCTGCTGGAGGATCCCGAGGGGGCGGCGGCGATGGTGGACGAGGCGCACGGGGAAGTGAAGCTGGCGCTGCAGGAGCTGCGGGACCTGGCGCGGGGGATCCACCCGGCGGTGCTGACGGACCGGGGGCTGGACGCGGCGCTGTCGTCGGTGGCTTCGCGGTGCGTGGTGCCGGTGAAGGTGGCGGTGGATCTGCCGGAGCGGCCTGCGGCCGCGATCGAGGGGATCGCGTACTTCACGGTGTCGGAGCTGCTGCAGAACGTGAGCAAGCATGCAGGGGCACGGGGCGCGAGCGTGGAGGTGTGGCGGGCGGCGGCAGCGGGCGGCCGGGCAGGGGCGGGGGTTGGGTCCGGGGCCGAGGCTGCGGCTGGGGCGCGGCTTTTGATACGGGTGTCGGACGACGGGCGGGGTGGGGCCGATGCGGTGGGGGGGTCGGGGTTGGCGGGGCTGGCGGAGCGGCTGCGGGCCGTGGACGGGGTGTTCGTCGTCGACTCCCCCGAGGGGGAGGGGACGGTGGTGACGGCGGAGTTGCCGTGGCGTGGGCGCGGCTGATTTCGCCGACCGCGGCCTTTTGATCGGGACTCCCGTCCAGGGTGTGGGCGGGGGTCCCGATCGTTTACGTTGCCCCCGCCGTCGGGGGTGGGCCCTGCGGGGCTGGTCCCCTACCCGCCCTTCCCCCGTTCCCCGGGGCTCCGCCCCGGGCCCCGCAAAGCCCGGGCGCTCCGCCCCCGGACCCTCCCCCTCGCTGCGCTGGGGGGACTCCCGGCGCCTCACACGCCCGGCGGGGCCGGGATTGGCCGGGGCGGCCGGGATCGGGGGGCCGGGTGCGGTGCCGCTGGACTGGGGGGTGGTGGGGTTATCCCCACCATGGGGACGCCTACCCGCCCGATGGTTCGGGGGGCTCCCGGGCGGGAGGGTAGGGGTGGTTGCGGGAAGTGTCGAGAGGGCGGGTGGGACATGGGTTTCGGGCGTGCGTTGCGGGCTCCCCTTCAGGGGCGGACCTGGCGGGAGTTCGGGTACCTGATGCTCGGGCTGCCGCTGAGCGTGCTGTACTTCTCGCTCGCGATCACCGGTGTCAGCCTCGGCGCCGGGCTGCTCGTCACCTTCCTCGGGGTCCCGGTGCTCGCCGGGGTGCTCGCCATGTGCCGCGGGTTCGGGAGGGTCGAGCGGGCCCGGGTGCGCAGCCTGCTCGGGGTCGACATCGCAGAGCCCGCGCCCGTCCGGGCCAGGAAGCGGGGTCCGCTCGCCGCCATGGGCGCGCTGCTCAAGAGCGGCAGCGCCTGGCGGCACGCGCTGTACTCGGTGATCCACCTCCCGTGGGCGATCTTCGCCTTCACCGTGGCACTGGTGTTCTGGGCGTACGGATGGGCCTTCCTGCTGTACCCGGTGTGGTTCTGGGTCTTCCCGGCCTACACCGACTGGCCGGGGCTGCAGCTGTTCCAGAACGGCGACTACACCATGTACCTGGACACGCCGCTCGACATCGCCCTCACCTGTCTGGTCGGGCTCGGGCTCACCCTGGTCACGCCGTGGGTGGTGCGGGCCCTCACCACCGTCGACCGCGTCCTCGTCGGCGGGCTGCTCGGGCCTTCGCGCCTCGACCACCGCGTCACGGAGCTGGAGTCGGACCGCGGGGTCGTGGTCGACGCCGCCGCCGCCGACCTGCGGCGCATCGAGCGGGACCTGCACGACGGCGCGCAGGCCCGCCTCGTGGCGCTGGCCATGGACCTGGGGCTGGCGAAGGAGAAGCTCGCCGAGGACCCCCGCGCCGCCGCCCGGATGGTGGACGAGGCACACGGGGAGGTGAAGATCGCGCTCCAGGAGCTGCGCGACCTGGCCCGCGGGATCCACCCGGCCGTGCTGACGGACCGCGGTCTGGACGCGGCGCTGTCCTCCGTGGCCTCCCGGTGCGCGGTGCCGGTGCGGGTGTCCGTGGACCTGCCGGGCCGGCCGGCCTCCGCCGTCGAGGGGATCGCGTACTTCACCGTCTCGGAGCTGCTGCAGAACATCAGCAAGCACTCCGGGGCCCGTACCGCGGGCGTGGACGTGTGGAAGTCCGGGGACCGGCTGCTGATCCAGGTCGCGGACGACGGGCGCGGCGGCGCGAGCACCGACGGCACGGGCACCGGGCTGGCGGGGCTCGCCGAGCGGCTGGACGCCGTGGACGGGGTGCTGGTCGTGGACTCGCCGGCCGGCAGCGGCACCGCCGTCACCGCCGAGCTCCCCTGGCGTACCAGGTAGATCGCGGACAAACCTCCTCGGCACCACGACTTCGGCTCCCGCGGCCACGCGTTGATCCGGTCTCGCCTACATCCGTCCTCGAGGCTGGGATGCTTGGCTGAGTCAGGGACATCGGGGAACGTGTGAACGCGGGAGCTGCTGGATCGTGGAAGACAGGGTGCGGGTGGTCATCGCCGAGGATTCAGTGCTGCTGCGTGAGGGCCTGACCCGGTTGCTGACCGACCGGGGGCATGACGTCGTAGCGGGCGTCGGGGACGCGGAAGCCCTGATCAAGACAGTGGCGGAACTGGCGGCCGAGGATGCGTTGCCGGATGTGGTGGTGGCCGACGTACGGATGCCGCCGACGCACACCGACGAAGGCGTACGGGCCGCGGTACGGCTGCGCCGGGAGCATCCCGGGATAGGCGTGCTCGTGCTGTCGCAGTACGTGGAGGAGCAGTACGCCACCGAACTGCTGGCCGGTTCCAGTACCGGAGTGGGGTACCTGCTCAAGGACCGCGTGGCCGACGTACGGGAATTCCTGGACGCCGTCGTACGCGTGGCGCGGGGCGGGACCGCCCTGGACCCCGAGGTGGTCGCCCAGTTGCTCGGGCGCAGCCGGAAGCAGGACGTGCTGGCGGGGCTGACCCCGCGCGAGCGCGAGGTGCTGGGCCTGATGGCCGAGGGCCGGACCAATTCGGCGGTGGCCAAGCAGCTCGTGGTCAGCGACGGAGCGGTGGAGAAGCACGTCAGCAACATCTTCATGAAGCTCGGGCTGTCCCCGAGCGACGGGGACCACCGGCGAGTCCTGGCCGTCCTCACCTACCTGCGGTCCTGATCGGAACACCTCTTGATCGAACTGATCAAAACACGGGGACATTGATCAAAATCTTGATCAACTGACACTCTGTC
The DNA here is from genome assembly GCF_040682115.1 of Streptomyces sp. NPDC051364. NCBI lineage: Bacteria > Bacillati > Actinomycetota > Actinomycetes > Kitasatosporales > Streptomycetaceae > Streptomyces > Streptomyces sp. NPDC051364. The sequence goes on from NZ_JBFBAH010000006.1 coordinate 340,862, forward strand.
AGGTACGGCGGTAGCGCACCTGGCCGCAGGGAGCTCGCACTATTTCTGCACGGCACGCAATCTCGGAATCTCTCGGAATTCCGCGGAATCCCGCGGAATTCTCTCGACAGACCGCCGCAGACGACGGTCCAGAATACGAGCGTCCCCCGAGGAGGCCACTCCTACCGACGTAGGGTTGACCTTGGGAGCGGGAACGCCAAGCCTCGAAGGAGGTCCAGTTCAGTGACCAGCCAGGTCAGTAGCCCAGCCGAACAGGCCGACGGGGCCGAAGGGGCTGTAGTCGGCGAACAACGGACGCCCCCGGACCCGAGCGGCAAGGAAGTACGCCGCCTCGACCGGGTGATCATCCGGTTCGCAGGTGACTCGGGTGACGGCATGCAGCTCACCGGTGACCGGTTCACCTCGGAGACGGCTTCCTTCGGGAACGACCTCTCCACGCTGCCGAACTTCCCGGCCGAGATCCGCGCCCCTGCCGGCACCCTGCCGGGTGTCTCCTCGTTCCAGCTGCATTTCGCCGATCACGACATCCTGACGCCGGGCGACGCCCCGAACGTGCTGGTGGCGATGAATCCGGCGGCGCTGAAGGCGAACATCGGGGACGTCCCGCGCGGCGCCGAGATCATCATCAATACCGATGAATTCACGAAGCGCCCGATGGCCAAGGTGGGCTACGAGACCTCACCGCTGGAAGACGGCTCGCTGGGCGCCTACAACATCCACCCGGTGCCGCTGACGACCCTCACGGTCGAGGCGCTGAAGGACTTCGGGCTCTCCCGCAAGGAGGCCGAGCGCAGCAAGAACATGTTCGCGCTGGGCCTGCTGTCCTGGATGTACCACCGGCCCACCGAGGGCACGGAGAACTTCCTGCGGCAGAAGTTCGCGAAGAAGCCCCACATCGCCGAGGCGAACGTGGCCGCCTTCCGGGCCGGCTGGAACTTCGGGGAGACGACGGAGGACTTCGCGGTCTCCTACGAGGTGGCCCCGGCGACCCGGGCCTTCCCGACCGGCACGTACCGCAACATCTCGGGGAACCTGGCCCTCGCCTACGGGCTGATCGCGGCGGGCCGGCAGGCCGACCTGCCGCTCTACCTGGGCTCGTACCCGATCACCCCTGCCTCGGACATCCTGCACGAGCTGAGCAAGCACAAGAACTTCGGCGTGCGCACGTTCCAGGCCGAGGACGAGATCGCCGGCATCGGCGCGGCGCTCGGCGCGGCCTTCGGCGGCGCCCTCGGCGTGACCACCACCTCCGGCCCCGGAGTCGCGCTCAAGTCCGAGACGATCGGGCTCGCGGTCTCGCTCGAGCTGCCGCTGCTGATCGTGGACATCCAGCGCGGCGGCCCCTCCACGGGCCTGCCGACCAAGACCGAGCAGGCGGACCTGCTCCAGGCCATGTACGGGCGCAACGGCGAGGCCCCGGTGCCGATCGTGGCCCCGAGGACCCCGGCGGACTGCTTCGACGCGGCCCTGGACGCGGCGCGGATCGCGCTGACGTACCGGACGCCGGTGTTCCTGCTCTCCGACGGGTACCTCGCGAACGGCTCCGAGCCCTGGAAGATCCCGGACATCGCGGATCTCCCGGACCTGAAGACGCCCTTCGCGACGAGCCCCAACCAGCAGCTCGCGGACGGCACCGAGGTCTTCTGGCCGTACAAGCGCGACCCGCAGACGCTGGCCCGCCCGTGGGCGGTCCCCGGGACGCCCGGACTGGAGCACCGGATCGGCGGCATCGAGAAGCAGGACGGCACGGGCAACATCTCGTACGACCCGGCCAACCACGACTTCATGGTCCGCACCCGCCAGGCCAAGATCGACGGCATCGAGGTCCCCGACCTCGAGGTCGACGACCCCGACCAGGCCCGCACCCTCGTCATCGGCTGGGGCTCCACCTACGGCCCGATCACCGCCGCCGTCCGCCGGCTGCGGAACGCCGGGCTCCCGGTCGCACAAGCGCATCTGCGCCATGTCAACCCCTTCCCGAGGAATCTCGGGGAGGCCCTGAAGCGTTACGACAAGGTAGTGGTGCCGGAGATGAACCTCGGGCAGCTCGCCACCCTGATCCGGGCGAAGTACCTGGTCGACGCCCAGTCGTACACCCAGGTCAACGGAATGCCGTTCAAGGCTGAGCAGCTCGCGAAGGTTCTCGAGGAGGCCATCAATGACTGAGGTGACCGACGCCCCCCATCTGCTCTCGCTCGTCCCCAAGGCCGAGGCCAAGCAGTCCATGAAGGACTTCAAGTCGGACCAGGAGGTCCGCTGGTGCCCCGGCTGCGGCGACTACGCGGTGCTCGCGGCCGTCCAGGGCTTCATGCCCGAGCTCGGACTGGCGAAGGAGAACATCGTCTTCGTCTCCGGCATCGGCTGCTCCTCCCGCTTCCCGTACTACATGAACACGTACGGAATGCACTCCATCCACGGCCGCGCCCCGGCGATCGCCACCGGCCTGGCCACCTCGCGCCGCGACCTGTCGGTGTGGGTGGTCACCGGTGACGGCGACGCACTCTCCATCGGCGGAAACCACCTGATCCACGCGCTGCGCCGCAACGTCAACCTCAAGATCCTGCTCTTCAACAACCGGATCTACGGGCTGACCAAGGGCCAGTACTCGCCGACCTCCGAGGTCGGCAAGATCACCAAGTCCACGCCGATGGGCTCGCTGGACGCACCCTTCAACCCGGTGTCCCTGGCGCTCGGCGCCGAGGCCTCCTTCGTGGCCCGGACCGTCGACTCCGACCGCAAGCACCTCACCGAGGTGCTCCGGGCGGCCGCGGACCACCAGGGCACGGCGCTGGTGGAGATCTACCAGAACTGCAACATCTTCAACGACGGCGCCTTCGAGGTCCTGAAGGACAGCACGCAGGCGCAGGAGGCGGTGATCCGGCTGGAGCACGGGCAGCCGATCCGCTTCGGCGCCGACGGGCACAAGGGCGTCGTACGCAACCAGGCCACCGGGGAGCTGGAGGTCGTCGCGGTGACCCCGGAGAACGAGTCCCGGATCCTGGTCCACGACGCGCACAGCACCGGCCCGACCACCGCGTTCGCGCTGTCCCGGCTGGCCGACCCCGACACCCTGCACCAGACGCCCATCGGGGTGTTCCGCAGCGTGGAGCGGCCGGTCTACGACACGCTGATGGCCGAGCAGCTCGACACGGCCATCGACAACAAGGGCAAGGGCGACCTCAGTACCCTGCTGGCCGGCAACGACACGTGGACGGTCGTCGGCTGACGCCTGCGACCGGTACCCCTGTAACGCCCTGTACCCCTGTACCCCTGTACGCCCGCATCGGCGACGGCCCGGCCCGGAGCTCCAGCCTCAGGAGCTCCGGGCTTCGTCGTACGCGGCGCGGGCCGCCTGGACGTCGGCGGTGCGCCGCTCGGTCCACCGGGCGAGGGCCCACACCTGCTCGGCGGCCTCACGCCCCAGCTCGGTGAGCGAGTAGTCCACCCGCGGCGGGATCACGGGCTTGGCGTCGCGCAGCAGGAATCCGTCGCGCTCCAGCGTCTGCAGGGTCTGGGCCAGCATCTTCTCGCTGACGCCGCCCACCTCCCGGCGCAGTTCGCTGAACCGGTACGAGCGCTCGACGAGGGCGGCCAGGACCAGTACGCCCCAGCGGCTGGTGACGTGCTCCAGCACTCCGCGGGAGGGGCACATCGGGGCCTTCACACTTACCTTCATGCCAGTACCTTACTTTGAAGTGGGTACTTACGAAAGGTTAGCGCTTCCTTTTAGTGTGGTGCCGTACCGCGAAGCAAGACGCGGCCCCCAACGCAAGGAGCGCACCCCATGAGCATCGTCGTCACCGGAGCCACCGGAGCCCTCGGCCGCCTCGTCGTCGAGGACCTGCTGAACCGGGTCCCCGCCGAGCGCGTCGCCGTCGTCGTCCGCAGCAAGGAGAAGGCAGCCGACCTCGCCGAGCGCGGGGTCGAGGTGCGCGTCGCGGACTACGACGCCCCCGAGACCCTGGCCGCCGCCTTCCGATCCGGCGACCGCGTCCTGCTGATCTCCGGCAACGAGGTCGGCCGCCGGGTACCGCAGCACACCGCGGTGATCGAGGCCGCGCAGGCCGCCGGCGTGGCCCAGCTCGCGTACACCGGGATCCTCGGCGGCCCCGAGGCCGACTTCGACCTGGCCGCCGAGCACAAGGTCACCGAGCAGGCGATCCTCGACTCCGGTCTCCCGTACACCTTCCTGCGCAACGGCTGGTACCACGAGAACTACACGCACCACCTCCCCACCGTCCTGGAGCACGGCGCGGTCGTGGGCAGCGCGGGCGAGGGCCGGATCGCCTCCGCCGCACGGGCGGACTACGCGGCCGCGGCGGCCTCCGTACTGACCGGCGAGGGCCACCTGAACCAGGTGTACGAGCTCTCCGGCGACACCGCGTGGAGCCTGGCGGAGTACGCGGCCGAGATCGCGGCGCAGTCCGGCAAGGAGGTCGCGTACACCGAGGTCCCGGCCGACGCGCACCTGTCGATCCTGACCGGCGCCGGGGTCCCCGAGGGCTTCGCGGCGATCCTCGTCGACGTGGACGCGGCGATCTCCCGCGGCCGGCTGGCCCACACCGGCGGGGACCTGTCCCGGCTCATCGGCCGTCCGACGACCCCGGTGGCCCACGCGATCACCTCCGCCCTGGCCTGAGCCGGGCCGCCCATGGCCTGAGCCGGGCCGGCCACGGCCTGAGCCCGCGCCGCCCCGGTCACACAAGGCCTCGGAGGTGTCATGAGTATCTCCCCTCTACGGGCATGACATCCGGCTCGTCCGGCGCTACCTTCGTGAAGTTGGCTGGATTGTGACTGGAGGTCCCGTGAAGGCGGAGAACGAGCAGCGCACGGGTTTGCTCTACGGATTCGGCGCATACGGAATGTGGGGGCTGGTCCCCCTCTTCTGGCCGCTGCTCAAGCCCTCCGGGGCCGTCGAGATCCTCGCCCACCGCATGGTGTGGTCGCTGGGCGTGGTGGGGATCCTGCTGCTGGCCATGCGCCGCTGGGGCTGGATACGGGAGCTGCTCCGCCAGCCCCGCAAGCTCGCCCTGACCGCGCTCGCCGCCTCGGTGATCTCCGTGAACTGGGGCCTGTACATCTGGGCCGTGAACAACGGCGCGGTCGTCGAGGCCAGCCTGGGCTACTTCATCAACCCGCTCGTCACCATCGCGATCGGCGTGCTGGTACTCGGTGAGCGGCTGCGCCGGGCGCAGTGGGCGGCCGTAGGCATAGGCGTCGCCGCGGTGGTGGTGCTCGCCGTCGGGTACGGGCGGCCGCCGTGGATCTCGCTGGTGCTGGCCTTCTCGTTCGCGGCCTACGGGCTGATCAAGAAGAAGCTCAACATGGGCGGGGTCGAATCGCTCGCCGCCGAGACCGCGCTGCTGTTCCTGCCCGCCCTCGGCTATCTGCTGTGGCTGGGCGCGCAAGGCCGGTCGAGCTTCGCCACAGAGGGCCTCGGGCACGGGGCGCTGCTCGCCGCGACCGGGCTGGTCACCGCGATCCCGCTGGTCTGCTTCGGGGCGGCCGCGATCCGGGTCCCGCTGTCCACGCTCGGGCTGCTCCAGTACCTGGCTCCGGTGTTCCAGTTCGGGCTCGGCGTCGTGTACTTCCACGAGGCGATGCCGCCCGAGCGCTGGGCCGGGTTCTCCCTGGTCTGGGCCGCGCTCGCGCTGCTGACCTGGGATGCGCTGCGTACGGCGGCCAGGAACCGGGCCCGGCTCGAAGCGGCCCGGGCCGCTCGGCCGGCGACGGCCCCGGAGCCCGAGCCCGCGTAGCACCGCGTCACACCGGGCGCCCCGCCCCCATACCCCCACGATCCCCGCTACGGAACTCCCGTAGCGGGGATCGTCCGTTTTCCGAACCACCCTGACCGAATCCCGGTCTTGACGGACAGTCACACTTCCACTGACCATCAGGCTCGCACTGACGCACGATCGCTCACTTGCGCCACCCCGCACGTTCCGTTCAATCCCCAACGGAATCCCGGAGTCCCCCACATGAGCCTGTCCGTCTCCCGGCGTCTCGCCGCCGTGACCGCGATCGCGGTCGCCGGCCTGTTCGCCTCCACCGCCCCCGCCGCACTCGCCGCCCCCACGGTGGCGGCCGCGGCGCCGACACCGCCCGACATCCCGGTGGCCAACGTCAAGGCACACCTGGCGCAGCTCCAGTCCATAGCCAACGCCAACGGCGGCAACCGCGCCCACGGCAGGGCCGGGTACAAGGCCTCGATCGACTACGTGAAGGCCAAGCTCGACGCGGCCGGCTTCACGACCACCCTGCAGACCTTCACCAGCAGCGGCGCGACCGGCTACAACCTGATCGCCGACTGGCCGGGCGGCGACCCGAACTCGGTGCTGATGTCCGGCTCGCACCTGGACTCGGTGACCGCCGGTCCCGGCATCAACGACAACGGATCCGGCTCGGCCGCCATCCTGGAGACGGCCCTGGCCGTCTCGCGCGCACAGCTCCAGCCCACCAAGCACCTGCGGTTCGGCTGGTGGGGCGCGGAGGAGCTCGGCATGGTCGGGTCGAAGTACTACGTGAACAACCTGCCGAGCGCCGAGAAGGCGAAGATCTCCGGCTACCTGAACTTCGACATGATCGGCTCGCCGAACCCGGGCTACTTCGTCTACGACGACGACCCGACCATCGAGCAGACCTTCAAGAACTACTACGCGGGGATCGGCGTCGCGACGGAGATCGAGACCGAGGGCGACGGCCGCTCCGACCACGCCCCGTTCAAGAGCGCGGGCATCCCGGTCGGCGGCCTGTTCTCCGGCGCCGACTACACCAAGACGGCGGCGCAGGCGCAGAAGTGGGGCGGCACCTCCGGGCAGGCCTTCGACCGCTGCTACCACGCCTCGTGCGACACCTCGGCGAACATCAACGACACCGCCCTGGACCGCAACTCCGACGCCATCGCCTACGCGATCTGGAACCTCGGGGCGGCCACTCCGGTCCCGCCGGGCCAGTCCTTCGAGAACACTGCGGACGTGAACATCCCGGACTCCCCCGGCGCCGCGGTGACCTCGCCGGTCACGGTCTCCGGCGTCACGGGCAACGCCCCGGCCACCACCAAGGTCGACGTGAACATCGTCCACACCTACCGCGGTGACCTGGTGGTCGACCTGGTCGCCCCCGACGGCACCGTCTACAGCCTCCACAACCGCAGCGGCGGCAGCGCCGACAACCTCGTCCAGACGTACACCGTCAACGCCTCGAGCGAGGTCGCCAACGGCGTCTGGAAGCTCCAGGCCAAGGACGTGGCGGCGCAGGACGTCGGCTACATCAACAGCTGGAAGATCACCTTCTGATCATCTTCCAGCGCTCGCCGCGGGGGCGCGCCGACTCAGGGCGCGTCCTCCGTGCGGGCCTGCGGCGGGACCGTCAGCGGCTCCTGTATCAGCGCGCGGAGCTCCTCGGCCACCGCGCCGATGTCCGCGCGGCCCAGCTTCGCCGCCTCCACCAGATCGCCGAGGTCCTCCGGCGAGGGCAGCTGCTTGGCTCCCGCCACCCGCAGATACGAGCGGGTGGCGGCGGCCGCGTAGAACTCGTTCATCGGCGATTCCAGCGCGGGGCACACCGCGAGGGTGTGCAGAAACGCGGCGGCCCGCCACGCGGTGTCCGGGGCGGGCTGTTCGGGCACCAGGACGAGGTCGTTCTGGTGCCGGGCGACCGCGGCGGCCACCCCGGAGGGGTCCCACACGGCGGGATCCGACGGGAGATGGTGGGCCAGAGCGGTCCAGGCCCACTCCATGGTGATCTTCAATTGCCGAACCGCTCCTGGAAGTAGCTCCAGTGGTCGGCGAACTCCTCGATGCCGGAAAGGAAGTTCTTCCGGTCCTCGTCGAGTTCGCGCTCCGTCACCTCGGTGATCAGCGCGGTGACCGTCGTCCCCAGCGCCGCCGCGCGCGCTTTGAGGCGCTCGTGGAAATCTTCGTCCAGGCGGATGGTGACGTGTCTCGACATGCTTTTCACGGTACAGCGGGCCTGCTGTACACAGGGCCGGAACGGCCGAAGGGTGGGCAGGGACACAGTCCCCGCCCACCCTTCGGACAGTCCTACGCTCGCACCCGCCCTGCTGCGGCTACTTGTTGGCGTCGGCCGCCTTCACCAGCGCGTCCTTGGTGACCGCGCCGACGTAGACCTTGCCGTCGTCGGTGATCAGGGCGTTGACCAGGCGGGTCTTGAAGACCCGGCCCTCGCCGAACTTGCCGGTGACCTTGCCCCCGAGGGAGTCGAGGAACTGCTGGGCCTCCTTGGGCGCGTTCTTGTCCTTCGCTGCCTTCTCGACGTCCTGGAGGCCCTTGCCGGCGCCGGTTTCGATCCGGGCGATCGTCGACCAGCCCTCGCCGAGCACCTTCGTCTCGCCGCCCTTGCCGCCCGCGAGGTCCGCGCCGCCGGTCAGGGCGTCGAGGCCGGGGAAGGACTCCAGGCCCTTGAACTCCTTGCCGTGGCCGGCGCCGCCCTTGCCCGCCCCGGCCGCGCCCTCGGTCACCTTGGCGCCCTTGGGTGCGGTGAACGCGAAGGTGTCGGCGGACGGCTTGGCGAAGTCCACCTTGGTGAACCCGGCGTCGACGATCGGCTTGCCGCCCTCGGCCGCCAGCAGCTGCACCCGCAGCGGCACGCCGGTCTTGGCATCCACCGCGATCTTGACCGAGCCGACCGTGGATCCGCCGTGCTTGGGCTTCAGCACCAGCTGGTACGCCTCCCGGCCGGCCACCTGCGCGGTGTCGCCCACGCTGACGTCCGTGGTCGGGCCGGCGGCCGTCAGGATGTCCTGGGCCAGCTGCTGGGGCGAGGCGCCGCCCATCCGGTCGGCCGTCTTCTTGTGGTCCTTGCCCTGCCGGTCCTTGCCCTGCGCCGCGCCCTCGGTGTCCTTCTCGTGCCAGACCTCGTTGGCCTTGCTGTCGTACCCCCAGACGTCGGTGCCGTTGTGGATCAGGCTGTACTCGTCCTTGCCGTCCACGAACGTGAGCTTCTGGCGGTCCGGGCCGTCGGCCGCGACGCGCACGGTGTGCGTGCCGTTCGCCAGCTGCGCGATCTTGTCCTCGGGGTTGGCCGAGCCGCCCGTGACGCCCCCGCCGCCGAGCAGGCCGCTCGCCAGGGTCGGCAGGCCCAGGTCGGTGCTGATCTTCGCGCTGCCGGACAGCTGCTGCACGTCCGAGGCGGCGATCTTCTCGATGAGCTGCTGTGCCGTCACCTTCGGCAGGTCCGGGCTGCCGGAGTTCGCGAAGGCCGGGACCATCGCCACGGTCGCGGCGGCCACACCCGCCACCGCGACCGGTACGGCGTACCGGGCGGCCTTGCGGGTCTTTGCGTTCGTTGCCATGTCTGCCCTACCTCTTTGTCACCGTCACCCGTTCTGGTGTGTCTCCATCTGACCAAAGGGGTGGGGGTCGGGGCGTCACTCCCCGGGGCCAACTCCGCGTACGCCCCAGGGATGACAAGACGAGGGCCCGGCATCCCCCACCCGTAGGGGATGCCGGGCCCTCACCTCTGCCGAACGGCTCCTAGCCGGCGCGGTGCACCACCGCGTCGCACAGCTCCTCGAGCGCCGACTTGGCGAAGCACTCCGCCAGCGGGGCGAGCGTGGCCCGCGCGTCCTGCGCGTACCGGATGGTGTCGCGGCGGGCCTGCTCCAGCGCGGGGTGCACCCGCAGCCGGGCGAGCACCTCGGCGTGCAGCGCGTCGTCGGCCAGATCGCCGTCCAGGAGGCCCACGAGCTCCAGGTCGTCGGGGTCGCCACCCTGGGCCGCCATCTGGCGCAGCCGCAGCACGGGCAGCGTCGGGATCCCCTCGCGCAGGTCCGTCCCCGGGGTCTTGCCGGACTCGTGCGAGTCGGAGGCGATGTCGAGGACGTCGTCGGCGAGCTGGAAGGCGGTGCCGAGGCGCTCGCCGTACTGGGTCAGGATGTCGACGACCGACTCGTCGGCGCCGGACATCAGCGCGCCGAACCGGCCGGAGACCGCGATCAGGGAGCCGGTCTTGCCGGCGATGACGTCGAGGTAGTGGGCGACCGGGTCGCGGCCGTCGCGCGGGCCGGCCGTCTCCAGGATCTGGCCCGTCACCAGCCGCTCGAAGGCCTCGGCCTGGATGCGTACGGCCTCCGGCCCGAGGTCGGCCAGGATGTGCGAGGCGCGGGCGAACAGGAAGTCACCCGTCAGGACGGCCACCGAGTTGCCCCAGCGGGCGTTGGCGCTGGCCACACCGCGGCGCACGTCCGCCTCGTCCATGACGTCGTCGTGGTAGAGCGTCGCCAGGTGGGTGAGCTCGACGACCACCGCGGAGGGCACGATCCCGGGCGCGTAGGGATCGCCGAACCGCGAGGCGAGCATCACCAGCAGCGGCCGGAACCGCTTGCCCCCGGCCCGGACCAGATGCTGTGCGGCCTCGGTGATGAAGGGGACTTCGCTCTTGGTGGCTTCCAGCAGACCCGCCTCGACGGCGGCCAGTCCGGCCTGGACATCGGTCTCAAGAGCCTGGTCCCGCACGCTCAGTCCGAACGGCCCGACGACGGTCACGAGGGGTACTCCTGTCTGCTGACGATCACGCGGACGATCACCTGGATTGTCGATGTGTCGCTGCCATCACTCAAGCCAGCGTATCCGGTCTGTTTTCGATCACCGAGAGCGCCCGCCATGTCGCCACCCGCGCAGCGCCCTATGCGCACCGGTATGTTCGTCAGGAACCGAAACGACCGGAGAATGCATTTTGTCCAGAACTGCAACCGAAATAGGGGAACCTGCGGAACCGGTCGACCCGGAGGCGGACCAGCCGCCGCCCGCCGACGACCACGCCTTCCTCGGGCACCCCCGAGGCCTCGCCACGCTGTCCGGACCGGAGGTCTGGGAGCGCTTCTCGTTCCTCGGCATGCAGGCCATCCTCGTCCTCTGCTTCGCGGACGCGGTGGCGAACGGCGGCCTGGGGATGGACCCGGGCACCGCAGTCTCCGTCTCGGCGGCCTACGGGACCATGGTCCACCTCGTCTCCGTCGCCGGCGGATGGCTCGCCGACCGGATCCTCGGTTCGTACCGGGCCGTGCTCTGGGGCGGCGTCCTGATCGCCTGCGGCCACTACGTCATGACCGCGGGTCTGGTCCAGTACGTACTCGGCCGCCGCCATCTGGCCGGACGAAAGCACTCGGCCGAGTACGCCCTCGCGCCCGACGCGATGCGCCGCGCCGTGCGCCGCATCGTCACAGGGCTCCTCGCCGCGGGCGCGCCCGCCACCCTTCTGGCCGCCGCCGGGTGGCTGACCATGGGCCGCTGCGTCGACGAGGTGGTTTCCGCGTGATCATCCGTACCGAGTTCCCGTACGAGGCCACGCACGAGGACGTCCGGATCCCGATGGCCGACGGCGTGGAGCTGTACGCCCGGATCTGGCGCCCGGTGACGGACGAGCCGGTGCCGGCTCTGCTGGAGTACCTGCCGTACCGGCTGACGGACTGGACCGCCCCGCGGGACCGGCAGCGCCACCCCTGGTACGCGGGCCACGGCTATGCCTCCGTACGGGTGGACGTACGCGGCCACGGCTGCAGCGGCGGGAACCCGGGCGACGAGTACGACGCGCGGGAGCTGGCCGACGGGGTCACGGTGGTGGAGTGGCTGGCGGCGCAGCCGTGGTGCACGGGGTCGGTGGGGATGTTCGGGATCTCGTGGGGCGGGTCCAACTCCCTCCAGATCGCGGCACTGGCGCCGGAGGCCCTCAAGGCGGTCGTCACGGTCTGCTCGACGGACGACCGGTACGACAACGACGTCCACTACATGGGCGGCTCGGTGCTGGCCGTGGACATGCACGCATGGGCGGCGACCATGCTGGCCTTCGCGGCGCGCCCGCCGGACCCGCTGTTCGTCGGCGACGGCTGGCGCGAGCAGTGGCTGGCGCGGCTGGAATCCGTCGAACCTCTGATCCACACCTGGCTGGCCCACCAGACGCGGGACGGCTACTGGCGCCACGGCAGCGTCTGCGAGGACTACCCGGCGATCGGCGCGGCCGTCCTCGCGGTGGGCGGCTGGCACGACCCGTACCGGGACGCGGTGCTGCGGCTGGTCTCCCATCTGCCCGCCGAACGGGTGCGGGGGCTGATCGGCCCCTGGTCGCACCAGTACCCGGACCGGGGGCTGCCGCCCGGGCCGGCGATCGGGTTCCTCCAGGAGACCCTGCGGTGGTGGGACCACTGGCTGAAGGGCGCCGAAAACGGGGTGATGGACGAGCCCCTGCTGCGCTCCTGGATCTCGGAGTCCCATCCGCCGGCCACCACCTACGAGGTGCTGCCGGGCCGCTGGGTCGGGGACGCCGAGTGGCCCTCCCCCGCCGTCACCCCCGTCACGTACGCGCTCCAGGGCGCGCCGGTGGCCGTGGCCTCGCCGCAGCACACGGGGCTGGACGCGGGGCGGTTCTTCCCGTTCGGCAACGCCGCGGACCTGCCGCCGGACCAGCGCGAGGAGGACGCGAAGTCGGCCTGCTTCGAGTTCCCGGTGGGGCGCGAGCCGGTGGAGATCCTGGGCCGCGCGCAGGTGACGGCCCGGCTGCGGATGGACGTCCCGTACGGGCAGGTGGTGGCCCGGCTGTGCGACGTGGCGCCCGACGGCTCCTCGACGCTGGTCACCCGGGGCGCGCTGAACCTCTCGGCCCGGCTGGGCCGGGACAAGGCGGTGCCGTGGCCGGTGGGCGCGTACGAGGACGTGGTGTTCGAGCTGAACGGCATCGGGCACCGCTTCGCGGCGGGCCACCGGATCCGGCTCGCGCTGTCCTCGGCGTACTGGCCGTGGATCTGGCCGCGGGCCGGGTCGGAGGCGGGGTGGACGCTGGATCCGGCAGGCAGTGCGCTGGTCCTGCCGGTCCGTGCCGCCGCCGAACCGGATCCGCACATCGGCTTCGAGCCGCCGGAGCAGTCGGAGCCGCTGGGTGTCGTCGTCCCGGCCACGCTGGACGAGCCGCAGCCGGAGCGGCTGGTCGTACGGGACGTCGCGCGCGGGCGGTGGCGGCTGGAGGTGGACCCGCGGTACGGGGGGACGCGGGTGTATCCGGACGGGCTGGAGTACGGGGAGGACGCGCTGGAGGTGTACGAGATCGACTCGGCGGATCCGCTGTCGGCCCGGACCCGCTCGGACTGGCGGATCCGGTTGCACCGGCCGGAACTGGGCTGGGATGTACGGGTGGAGACCCGGTCGGAGGTCTCGTGCGACGAGGGTGGCTTCGTCACGTCGAACGAGGTGGTGTGCCGGGAGGGGGACGAAGTGGTCTTCCACCGGACGTGGGAGCGGCGGTTGCCGCGGGCGGCGGGTTGATGGCGCGCGGGGCCGGATCAGCCGGGGAAGAGGCGTTCCAGGACCACCGCGATGCCGTCCTGTTCGTTCGAGAGGGTCAGCTCGTCGGCCACGGCCATCAGTTCGCGGTGGGCGTTGGCCATCGCCACGCCGTGCGCCGCCCACGCGAACATCGGGATGTCGTTCGGCATGTCGCCGAAGGCGATCGTCGACGACGGGCCGACGCCCAGCACCTCCGCCGCCAGGGCCAGCCCGCTGGCCTTGCTGACGCCCGGCGGCTGGAGCTCCACCGTGTGCTCCCCCGCCATCGTCACGTTCACCAGGTCCCCGACCACCGAACGGGCGACCCGCGTCAGCTCGTCGTCGTCCAGCTCCGGGTGCTGGAGCAGCACCTTGTTGATCGGCGCGGCCCACAGGTCACCGCGCCTGTGCACCCGGACCGTCGGGAGGTGCGGGTGCCACATCCGGTAGCCCGGCCCTATCAGCATCTCGGCGTCCACCCCCTCCTGGTTGACCGCCGCGTACACCTCACCGATCTCCGCCTCGATCTTCCCGAGCGCCACGTCCGCCAGGTCCCGGTCCAGCGGAATGGAGTGCAACAGGCGTGCGCACGCCGTGTCGTACACCTGCGCGCCCTGCCCGCACACCGCGAGCCCTGTGTAGCCGAGGTCGTCCAGGACGTGCCGGACCTGTGGGACGGGGCGCCCGGTGACGATGATGTGCTGGGCGCCGGCGGCGCGCGCCGTCGCGAGCGCCGCGTACGACCGCGCGGAGACGGTGTCTCCGGCGCGCAGCAGGGTCCCGTCCAGGTCAGTGGCGATCAAGGCATAGGGGAGGGCCGAAAGCGGGGCGGAAGTCACGGCGCAAGGATACGGACCCCTTTGGACAAGTCCTACAAATAGAGCCCGTATCCGGCCTCCCGCAGGCCCCACTGGCCACGTAACGTATCAACCAGCCCACCGGGACACCCCCGGACCGCGTCGAAAGCGAGGCAGTACCCCATGCCCCAGCAGAGCCCCCTCGATGTGCCCGAGGGCGACCCGTTCGGGCCGCACAACCTCCCGTACGGCGTCTTCTCCACCTCCGCGGAGCCCGGGCGCCGTCGCATCGGTGTGCGCATCGGCGGACACGTGCTCGACGCGGGGGCGGCCGCGGTCGCACTCGGTTCCCCGTACGCCGCGCTGCTCGGGCAGTCCTCGCTCAACCCGCTGCTGGCCGCCGGCCGCACCGCCTGGCGCGATGTGCGCCGCGCGCTGACCGCCTGGGTGACCGACCCCGGCCACCGCGTGACGGTCGAGCCGCACCTCGTCCCGCTGGACGCCGTCACCCTGCACCTGCCGTACGAGGTCGCCGACTACGTCGACTTCTACGCGAGCGAGCACCACGCCACCAACGTCGGCCGGATGTTCCGCCCGGACGGGGACGCGCTCACCCCCAACTGGAAGCACCTGCCGATCGGTTACCACGGCCGCTCCGGCACGATCGTCGTCTCCGGCACCGATGTCGTCCGCCCCTCCGGGCAGCGCAAGGCGCCGGCCGACCCGGCGCCCGTCTTCGGCCCGTCCGTCAAGCTCGACATCGAGGCCGAGGTCGGCTTCGTCGTCGGCACCCCGTCCGAGCTGGGCAGCCCGGTGCCGCTGGGCGCCTTCGAGGACCACGTGTTCGGGCTGTTCCTGCTCAACGACTGGTCGGCGCGCGACATCCAGGCCTGGGAGTACGTGCCGCTGGGGCCCTTCCTCGGCAAGTCCTTCGCCACCTCCGTCTCCGCCTGGGTAACCCCGCTGGAGGCCCTGGAGGCGGCCCGGGTCGCCCCGCCGGCCCGCGACTTCCCCCTCCTGCCCTACCTCGAAGACGCCGACGCCGACCGGCCCGGCGGCTTCGACCTGCACATCACCGTGTCCATCAACGGGCAGGAGGTCGCGCAGCCGCCGTTCGCGACGATGTACTGGACCGCCGCCCAGCAGCTCGCGCACATGACCGTCAACGGCGCCTCCCTGCGCACCGGCGACGTCTTCGGCTCGGGCACGGTCAGCGGACCCGAGGTCGGACAGCGCGGCTCGCTGCTGGAGCTGACGTGGAACGGACGCGACGCCATCGAGCTCGCCGACGGCAAGCGCACCTTCCTCGAGGACGGCGACACCGTCACCATGACCGCCTGGGCCCCGGGCCCCGAGGGCACCCGCGTGGGCCTGGGCGAGGTCACCGGCCGCATTGTGGGATCCCGCTAGTCCGCCCATCGGGACGAACAGCCTCACCGGGGTGGCGGATCTTTCCGCCACCCCGGCGTCGTAGCAGGTCACAGCCCTGCGTCTGAGGCCTCGCGGTGGCGCAACACTGCGGCAACACCACCGGCCGGGGGCCGTCGGTATGTTCCGTGCCATGCCAGCCGAACGCACCCGTGAGCACACCGTCCCGGTCGCCGCCGCGCGCCGGCGGCGACTGCGCGCGGACCAGGCGCGGCAGCTCGCCGACCTGCTGCGCCACCAGATCCTGGCCGGCGGCTACCCCGGCGGGGTCCTCCCCCTGGAGGACGCCCTCGCCGCCGACTACGGAGCCGGCCGCAACACCGTCCGCCAGGCCCTCGACCTGCTGCGCGGCGAGCGGCTCGTCGAACGCCGGCCCGGGGTCGGGACCGTCGTCGTCTGCGAGAAGTACCCGCACGGCCTCGACCGCCTCCAGGGCCTGGCCGAAACCCTGCACGAGCACGGCCGGGTGACCAACGAGGTCCGTACCGTCGGCCCGGTGCGCGCCCCCGCCCCGGTCGCCGGCCGACTGCGGCTTCCCGAGCACGCGGACGTGCTCTACATCGAACGGCTGCGGCGCCTGAACGGGCTCCCGCTCTCCCTCGACCTCACGTACGTCCCCCTGGACATCGGCGCCGAACTGCTCGGCTGCGACCTGGAGAACACCGACGTCTTCCGGCTGCTGGAGTCCCTGACGGGACAGCCCCTCGGCCACGCCGAGATCACCCTCGAGGCCGTCAACGCCGACGCGCACTCCGCCGCCGTCCTCCAGGCCCCGCGCGGGGCCGCCGTGCTGATGCTGGAGCGGCTCACCCATCTGGGCGACGGCCGGCCCGTGGACCTGGAGTTCATCCGCTTCCGCGGCGACCGGATCACCATGAGCGGCCTGCTCCGCCGCTCCCTCTGAGCCCCGCCTTCCCCCACCTTCCTTCCTGGAGACAGCCATGCCTCTGGTCCCCCAGCGCGGCGACGTGCCCGTGACCATCGACGAGTCCCTGTGCATCGACGGCTGCACCCTCTGCGTCGACATGTGCCCGCTCGACTCCCTCGCGATCCACCAGGACAGCGGCAAGGCGTACATGCACGTGGACGAGTGCTGGTACTGCGGCCCGTGCGCCGCCCGCTGTCCCACGGGCGCGGTGACCGTCAACATGCCGTACCTGCTCCGGTGAAAGGCCCTCTTGCGATGCGCAGTTCGAAATCCCTCGCCCTGACCCTGCTCCTCGCCCTGCCGGCCACCGCGTGCAGCAGCGCGTCCGGGGCGGACGGCCCCAGGACCGTGACCGTGACCGTCGGCTACCAGTCCAAGACCATCAACACCGTCACCGCCGGCACCCTGCTGCGCTCCCTCGGCTACTTCGAGCAGGAGCTCGCGGCGCGCGGCAAGCAGGACGGCGTCACGTACAAGGTCGACTGGCAGGACTACGCCACGGGCGCGCCCATCACCGCCCAGATGACCGCCGGGAAGATCGACATCGGTTCGATGGGCGATTTCCCGCTCCTGATCAACGCGGCCCGCGGCAAGGAGCTGAAGCAGCCGACCCGCCTCGTCTCCGTGACCGGCTACAACCTGCGCGGCGGCCTCAACACCGTCGTCACCACGCCGAACGCGAAGTTCGAGTCGCTGGCCGACCTGCGCGGCAAGAAGGTGTCGACCTCGGTCGGCTCCGCCGCGGACGGGACCCTCGTACGGGCCCTGCAGCGCGCCGGGATCGATCCTTCGAGCGGTATCCAGAAGCTCAACCAGCAGCCCAGCGTGGGCGCTTCGGCCCTCCAGGCGGGCAGTGCGGACGCGCTGTCGCAGTTCGTGGCCTGGCCGGGGCAGCTCGCGTACGAGGGGAAGGCCAAGGCGCTCTACGACGGCGCCGAGCTGAACCTGCCGACCTTCCACGGGGTCACGGTGCGGCAGACGTTCGCGGCAGAACGGGCCGGCGTACTGGACGACTTCCTGCGGGCGCAGCGCAAGGCGACCGAGTACCTGCGGACGCAGCCGGTCGCGGCGGCCGAGTCGGTGGCGAAGGAGACCGGGCTGCCGGCGGAGGTCGTGTACCTGTACAACGGCGCGAACGGGATCGCGACCTTCGACCCGGCGCTGCGGCCGGAGCTGCTGGCGGCGCTGAAGGAGGACGTGCCGGTCCTCAAGGACGCGAAGCTGGTCGGCGACGTGGACGTCGACGCGTTCGTGGACCCGGCGCCGCTGAAGCGCGCCGTGCCGGACGCGGACTACCCGGCGGCGGCGCCCGCCCGCCCCGAGCTGTGGCTGAAGAACGAGCCCGCCACCCGGACCTTCGACACCCCGGCGGCCCTCCTGAAGGCCCTGAAGGGCGCGGACGTACGGGCGGCGTACGTGCCGGACGCGGTGACCGGGACCCTCTGGTTCGCCGACAAGGCGGTGTGGGTGGCGGAGGGCTCCGAACTGCGGGCGTTCGTCACGCCGGCGGGCGCCACGTCGTACGTCGACCGGCACAGGGGATCCGGGGCGCGGATCGTGAGCTTCGCCGAAGCCGGAGGCATCGCGTCATGACCCCGGGGCGCCGGCTGCTGCGCGTGGCTTCGCTGGGGGCGGCCCTGGTGGCGTGGCAGCTGCTGACTTCGCTGGATGTGGAACTCTGGCTCCGGTTCGGGCAGTTCCCGACGGTGGGGGAGGTCGCGGCGAAGCTCGCCGAGCGGGCGTCGACCGGTCCGTACTGGCAGGACCTCGTCTCCAGCCTGAGCCGGATCGTGTCGGGCTTCGCGCTGGCAGCGATGCTGGGGGTGGCGGTGGGCACGGCGATCGCCCGCTCGCGGGTGGCGGCGGACGTGCTGGGCCCGGTGCTGGAGGTACTGCGCCCGATCCCGGCCATCGCGCTCGTCCCGGTCGCGATCCTCCTCTTCCCCTCGAACGAGCAGGGGATCGTGTTCATCACGTGCACGGCGGCGTTCTTCCCGGTCCTGGTGTCGACACGGCACGCGGTGGCGGCGTTGTCCCCGGTCTGGGAGGAGGCGGTCCTGACGATGGGCGGGGGCCGGGGGCGGATCCTGATGTCGGTGATCGTCCCCGGCGCGCTGCCAGGCATCTTCGGGGGCCTCTCGGTCGGGATCGGGGTCGGGTGGATCTGCGTGATCTCGGCGGAGATGATCTCGGGCGAGTACGGGGTGGGCTACCGCACGTGGCAGGACTACACGGTGGTGGACTACCCGGGAGTCTTCGTCGGCATGGCCACGATCGGCGCACTGGGCTGGCTGACCTCGACGGCGGTGGAACGCCTGGGCCGCCGCCTGACCCACTGGCTCCCGACCCGCAGCACGGGCCTGGGCCCGGCACCAAGCCCCCGCCCCCGCCGACCGGCCCCGGAACCGGCCGTTCCGTGAGGCCGTGGCCTCGCCGGCCCGGGGTGCCCGGCCCTGCCCGGCGGGCCCGGAACCCACCGTTCCCTGATCCGGCGGGAGCCGCCGCGCCGCCGATCGGCAGTCAACGACTCACAGGAGGTCTCCGTGCCCGCAACCGCGGCCGTACTCAGCACCACCGCACCCCCAGGCGCCACCTTCCGGCTGGACGGGGTCCGGCTCGGCCGGGCGGGCGGCAGCGCCGTGCTCGACGGGCTCGGCCTCCGGATCCGGGCCGGGGAGGTACTGGCCGTCGTAGGGCCCTCCGGATGCGGGAAGTCCACGCTGCTGCGCACCCTGGCCGGGCTGCTGCCTCCGCTCTCCGGCACCGTCACGCAGGACGGAGCCCCGATCACCCGGCCCGACGCCGACCGGGCGCTCATCTTCCAGGACGACGCCCTGCTGCCTTGGCGCACCGTGCGGGGGAACGTCGAACTGCCCCTCGCCATCCGGCGCGTGCCCCGCGTCGAGCGGCGGCGGACCGCCGAGGACTGGCTGGCCCGCGTCGGCCTCGCGGAGCACGCGCACAAGCTCCCGCACCAGATCTCCGGCGGCCAGCGCCAGCGCGTCCAGCTGGCCCGCGCACTCGCCGCGCGCCCCCGCGCCGTCCTCATGGACGAGCCCTTCGGCGCGCTCGACGCCCAGACCCGCACCGGGATGCAGGACCTCCTGGTCGACGTCCTCGCCTGCACCGGGGCGACGGTCGTCTTCGTCACCCACGACGTGGACGAGGCCCTCTTCGTGGGCGACCGCATCGCGCTGCTCCACGCCGACACCGTGGTCGACGTACCGCTTCCGCGCGACCGGTCCGCCGATCGTTCGGCCCTCCGCCGCCGGATCCTCTCCTCCCTCTGACCGCCGGCCTCCGGCCCCTGGCCCCGACTCCCGACCCCCGACCCCCGAAGGGCAGCCCCACCATGGACATCCCCGCGATCGCCGACGCCGAGGAACTCTCCTGCGACGTCCTCGTCATCGGCGGCGGCACCGCCGGCACCATGGCGGCCCTGACCGCCGCCGGCCGCGGCGCCCGGGTCCTGCTGCTGGAGAAGGCGCACGTACGCCACTCCGGCGCCCTCGCCATGGGCATGGACGGGGTCAACAACGCGGTCGTCCCCGGCCGCGCCGAGCCCGACCACTACGTCGCCGAGATCACCCGCGCCAACGACGGCGTCGTCGACCAGTCCACCGTCCGCCAGACCGCCACCCGCGGCTTCGCGATGGTGCAGCGCCTGGAGTCGTACGGCGTGAAGTTCGAGAAGGACGAGCACGGCGAGTACGCGGTGCGCCGCGTCCACCGCTCCGGCTCGTACGTGCTGCCCATGCCCGAGGGCAAGGACGTCAAGAAGGTCCTCTACCGGCAGCTGCGCCGCCGCGAGATGCGCGAGCGGATCCGGATCGAGAACCGGGTGATGCCGGTCCGGGTCCTCACCTCGCCCGAGGACGGCCGGGCCATCGGCGCGGCCGCCTTCAACACCCGTACCGGCGCCTTCGTGACGGTCCGCGCGGGCGCGGTCATCCTCGCGACGGGCCCCTGCGGCCGGCTCGGACTCCCCGCCTCCGGATACCTCTACGGGACGTACGAGAACCCGACCAACGCGGGCGACGGCTACGCCATGGCCTACCACGCGGGCGCGGCCCTCACCGGCATCGAGTGCTTCCAGATCAACCCGCTGATCAAGGACTACAACGGGCCGGCGTGCGCGTACGTCGCGAACCCCTTCGGCGGCTACCAGGTCAACCGGCACGGCGAGCGGTTCGTCGACTCCGACTACTGGTCGGGGCAGATGATGTCCGAGTTCGCGGCCGAACTCGCCTCGGACCGGGGGCCGGTGTACCTGAAGCTCAGCCACCTTCCGGAGGAGACCGTCTCCGCCCTCGAATCGATCCTGCACACCACGGAGCGGCCGACCCGCGGCACCTTCCACGCGGGCCGCGGCCACGACTACCGCACGCACGACATCGAGATGCACATCTCGGAGATCGGACTGTGCGGGGGCCACTCGGCGTCGGGCGTGCGCGTCGACGACCACGCACGCACCACCGTGCCGCGGCTGTACGCGGCCGGGGACCTGGCCTCCGTGCCGCACAACTACATGATCGGGGCGTTCGTCTTCGGCGACCTGGCGGGCGAGGACGCGGCGCAGTACACGGCGTACGAGGGCCCGCTCCCGGCGGACCAGGTGGCGACGGCGCACGAGCTGGTCTACCGTCCGCTGCGCCGGCCGGACGGGCCGCCGCAGCCGCAGGTGGAGTACAAACTGCGGCGCTTCGTCAACGACTACGTGGCCCCGCCGAAGACGGGCGCGAAGCTCTCCCTCGCCGTGGAGGCCTTCACCCGGATGAGCGGCGAGATCGAGGAGATGGGGGCGCAGACCCCGCACGAGCTGATGCGGTGCGCGGAGGTGTCCTTCATCCGGGACTGCGCGGAGATGGCGGCCCGGGCGTCGCTGGCCCGGACGGAGTCCCGCTGGGGCCTGTACCACGAGCGGCTCGACCACCCGGAGCGCGACGACCCGGCCTGGCTGCACCACCTGGACCTGCGCAAGTCGGCCTCGGGGGCGATGGAGTTCACGGCCCGGCCGGTGGAGCCGTACGTGGTCCCCGTCCCCGAATTCACGCCGGCGGGCGGCCCCTCCCGCCACCTGGGCGAGGTCGAACTGGTCGGCGTGGCGACGGCGGGCCCCCGCGAGACCGCGCCCCGGCCGGGCGGAGCCGAGCCTTCCGCCGCAGCGGGGCTCGCGGCCGGCGCGGCCCCCGGCTCCGGCGCCCGGCCCGGGGCGGACACGCAGCCCGGGGCGCCCGCCGAGGCCCGCCCCTCCGGTGCCGCGACCGCCGCCGGTGCGGGGACCGCGCCCGGTACCGGCCCGGCCGCCGCCTCCCCGCAGCTTCTGGCCCTGCTCGCGGTCGCCGAGGAGTCACCCTCCTTGGACGCGCTCCGGCCCTATCTGACCGACCCCGACCCGGGCGTGCGCGCCGCCGCCGTCGGCGTCGTCACCGAAACCGTCCCGGCCGGCGCCGGCCCGGCCCTGGCCGCCGGCCTGGCCGACCCGGCGCCCACGGTCCGGGCGGCAGCCGCGGCCTCGCTGCGGGAGCTGCTGGAGGTCCTGCCAGCTGATCCGGACCTCGGGGCCGCCCTGCGCGCGGCACTCGCCGTACCGGACCCGGTGGTGCGCGCCGCCGCCCTGGAGGCCCTGCGCGCGCTGCGCCTCGGCGAGGCCGGCCTGTACGCGGAGTCCCTCGCGGACCCCGACCCGGAGGTCCGTATCCACGCGGTCCGGGCCCTGGTCTCGGTCGACGCCGTCCCGGCCCTCGCGCGGGCCGCCTCCGATCCGGCCCGCGAGGTCCGCGTGGCGGTGGCCAAGGGCCTCGCGGCGGTCCACGCCCCGGCCCCCGCCCCGCTGGACCCGCTCCTCTCGGACCCGGACCCACTGGTCCGCGCCGCGGCCCTGGCGGCCCTTGCGGCCACGGGCTGCCCGGCCGACTACACGGCCACCGCCATCACGGCCCTCACCGACCCGTCGTGGCAGGTCCGCGCGGGCGCCGCCACCGCCCTCTCGGCGGCCACCCCCGCCACGGCCGTCGACCCCCTGGGCCATGCCCTGAAGGACGACAACGCGGACGTCCGCAAGGCCGCCGTCCTCTCCCTCCGCACCCACCGCACCACCCCCCAGGCCCGCGCAGCCCTGGCCACGGCCACCTCCGACCCGGACGCGGATGTCCGCGCATATGCCAGCCGCCACTGACGGGGTCAACATCACAGCCCCGTTCACACGTGGGGACGGTCCCGGAAGGATCTCCGGCGATACGCCGACGAGCCCGGGAGACTCCCCGGCATGGAACCCGAGGACATCGAGCCGGCATATCGCTGGCCGATCCCCCCTACGGTCGGCTGGACGGCAGACGACCTCGACCTTCTCCCGGACTTGCCGCCGCACACCGAACTGATCGACGGAAGCCTGGTCTTCAGGAGTCCGCAGACCCTCTTCCACATGCGAACGGTCAGCTTCATCACCTACCGCCTCGAGGCGCTGATCCCACCGGGGCTGGAGGTCATACGCGAGTTCACCATCGACATCGACCGTCACAACCGGCCCGAGCCCGATGTCATCGTGGTCGACGAGGCCGCCCTCCAGAGCATGGAGCAGACCCGGCTCCCTGCCGAGTCCGTACAGCTCGCCGTCGAGGTCGTGTCCCCCGATTCCGTCCCGCGCGATCGGCACAGCAAGCCCCTCAAGTACGCCTGCGCCAAGATCCCGCACTTCTGGCGGGTGGAGAACAACGACGGCCGAGCCGTGGTCTACATCTACGAACTCGACCCGGCCACCAAGGCGTACGTGGCCACCGGCATCTTCCGCGACCGGCTCAAGGTTTCGGTGCCGTACGACATCGACCTCGATCTCACGGCCGGCCGGTGAGGAAACACACGGGGGCCCGGCTCCCCCCAAGGGAGCCGGGCCCCGGTACAGCCACGCGACAGCCGGTCACCGCACGAACGTGCTCGCCTGCCCCGCCAGGTCCAGGAAGTACTGCGGCGCCAGGCCCAGCACCAGCGTCACCGCCACGCCCACCGCGATGGTGGTCATCGTCAGCGGCGACGGGACGGCCACCGTCGGGCCGTCCGGCTTCGGCTCGCTGAAGAACATCAGGACGATCACCCGGATGTAGAAGAACGCGGCGATCGCGGACGAGATGACACCGACCACGACCAGCACACCCGCGCCGCCCTCCGCCGCCGCCTTGAACACGGCGAACTTGCCGGTGAAGCCGGACGTCAGCGGGATGCCGGCGAAGGCCAGCAGGAACACCGCGAAGACCGCCGCCGTCATCGGGGAACGGCGGCCCAGGCCCGCCCACTTGGACAGGTGCGTCGCCTCGCCGCCCGCATCGCGCACCAGCGTGACCACCGCGAAGGCGCCGATCGTCACGAAGGAGTACGCGAACAGGTAGAAGAGGACGGACTGGACGCCCTGCGCCGACGTCGCGATCACACCGGCCAGGATGAAGCCCGCGTGCGCGATCGAGGAGTACGCCAGCAGGCGCTTGACGTCGGTCTGGGTCACCGCGATCACCGCGCCGGCCAGCATCGTCACGATGGCCACGCCCCACATGACCGGCCGCCAGTCCCACCGCAGGCCCGGGAGGACCACGTACAGCAGGCGCAGCATCGCGCCGAAGGCGGCCACCTTCGTCGCCGCCGCCATGAAGCCCGTGACCGGGGTCGGGGCGCCCTGGTAGACGTCCGGGGTCCACATGTGGAACGGGACCGCGCCGACCTTGAAGAGCAGGCCCATCAGGATCAGCGCCCCGCCGATCAGCAGCAGCGCATCGTTGCCCATGGTGTCGGCCAGCGCCGGGTCGATCTTCGTGACCGTGCCGTCGACCACGTCGGCGATGGCCGCGTACGAGACCGAGCCCGCGTACCCGTAGACCAGCGCGATGCCGAAGAGGAGGAAGGCCGAGGAGAAGGCCCCGAGCAGGAAGTACTTGACCGCCGCCTCCTGCGACATCAGCCGCTGGCGGCGGGCGACGGCGCAGAGCAGGTACAGCGGGAGGGAGAAGACCTCCAGGGCCACGAACAGCGTCAGCAGGTCGTTGGCCGCCGGGAAGATCAGCATCCCGGAGATCGCGAACAGCACCAGCGGGAAGACCTCGGTGGTGGTGAAGCCCGCCTTGACGGCGGCCTTCTCGCTGTCGCTGCCCGGTACGGACGCCGCCTGCGCGGCGAACGAGTCCACCCGGTTGCCGTGCGCGGCCGGGTCCAGGCGCCGCTCGGCGAAGGTGAAGACCGCGACGATCGAGGCCAGCAGGATGGTCCCCTGCAGGAACAGCGCCGGGCCGTCCACGGCCACGGCGCCCATCGCCGCGATGTGCGCTTTGTCGCTCCCGTACCCGCCGGCGGCGAGGCCGACGACCGCCGCGAAGGCCGAGGCCAGCGCGGCGACGGCGAGGAACACCTGGACGTAGTAGCGGGACTTGCGCGGTACGAAGGCCTCGACGAGGACTCCGAGGACCGCCGCGCCCACCACGATCAGCGTGGGCGCGAGCTGC
Source organism: Streptomyces sp. NPDC051364 (assembly GCF_040682115.1). Taxonomy (NCBI): domain Bacteria; kingdom Bacillati; phylum Actinomycetota; class Actinomycetes; order Kitasatosporales; family Streptomycetaceae; genus Streptomyces; species Streptomyces sp. NPDC051364. The sequence goes on from NZ_JBFBAH010000006.1 coordinate 365,772, forward strand.
GCGTACTCGATGTGCGGGGCCGGGATCCGGTCGACCGGCTCCCCGGCCGCCAGCGTCAGCAGCCCTCGGGCAGCAGCCATGGTGCTCACTTCGCCGCCTCCCCGTTCTTGGCCTCGACGGCCACCTGTGGCTTCGGATCCTTCTCGTGTACGTCGGACAAGGTGTGCTCCACCGCCGGGTTGACGATCTGGGTGAGCGGCTTCGGGTACACGCCCAGCCCGATCAGCAGCACGATCAGCGGGGCGACCACCAGCACCTCCCGCAGGCGCAGGTCCGGCATGGTGCGGACCTCCTCCTTCACGGGGCCGGTCATCGTGCGCTGATAGAGCACCAGCGTGTACAGCGCGGCCAGCACGATGCCGATGGTGGCGATGATGCCGATGACCGGGTATCGGGCGAACGTGCCGACCAGGACCAGGAATTCACTGACGAAGGGCGCGAGGCCCGGCAGCGACAGGGTGGCGAGGCCGCCGACCAGGAAGGTGCCGGCCAGTACCGGGGCCACCTTCTGCACACCGCCGTAGTCGGCGATGAGCCGGGAGCCGCGCCGCGAGATCAGGAAGCCGGCCACCAGCATCAGCGCGGCCGTCGAGATCCCGTGGTTGACCATGTACAGCGTTGCGCCCGACTGCCCCTGGGAGGTCATCGCGAAGATGCCCATGATGATGAACCCGAAGTGCGAGATCGAGGCGTACGCGACCAGCCGCTTGATGTCCCGCTGCCCGACCGCGACCAGCGCGCCGTAGACGATGCTGATCAGGGCGAGGACGAGGATCACCGGGGTGGCCCACTTGCTGGCGTCGGGGAACAGCCCGAGGCAGAAGCGGAGCATCGCGAAGGTGCCGACCTTGTCGACGACCGCGGTGATCAGTACGGCGACCGGGGCGGTGGACTCGCCCATCGCGTTCGGCAGCCAGGTGTGCAGCGGCCACAGCGGGGCCTTCACCGCGAAGGCGAAGAAGAAGCCGAGGAACAGCAGCCGCTCGGTGTTGGTCGTCATGTCGAGCGTGCCCGCGGCTCGGGCGGCGGCGATCTCCTGGAGCGAGAAGTTCCCGGCGACCACGTACAGCCCGATGACCGCAGCCAGCATGATCAGGCCGCCGACCAGGTTGTAGAGGAGGAACTTGACCGCCGCGTACGAGCGCTGCGCGGCCGCGTTCTCATCGCTGCCGGCATGTGCCCGGTCCCCGAAGCCGCCGATGAGGAAGTACATCGGGATGAGCATGGCTTCGAAGAAGATGTAGAAGAGGAAGACGTCGGTGGCCTCGAAGGAGATGATCACCATCGCCTCGACCAGCAGGATCAGGGCGAAGAAGCCCTGCGTCGGCCGCCAGCGGGAGGAGTGCGTCTCCAGCGGGTCGGCGTCGTGCCAGCCGGCCCCGATGACGAAGGGGATCAGCAGGGCGGTGAGCGCGATCAGCGCCACCCCGATGCCGTCGACGCCCAGTTCGTAGCGGACGCCGAAGTCGGGGATCCAGGCATGTGATTCGGTGAGCTGGTAGCGGGCGCCACCGGGCTCGAAGCGGACCGCGACGAGCACGGCCAGGGCCAGCGTCGCCAGCGAGACCAGCAGCGCGAGCCACTTGGCGGCGGTCCTGCGGGCGGCCGGGACGGCCGCCGTCAGGACGGCGCCGACCGCGGGGACCACGGCCGTCACCGTCAGAAGCGGGAAACTCATCTCACACCGCCCTCATCAGCAGGGTCGCGGCGATGAGGATCGCCGTGCCCCCGAACATCGAGACCGCGTAGCTGCGGGCGTAGCCGTTCTGCAGCTTGCGCAGCCGGCCCGACAGTCCGCCGACCGAGGCGGCCGTCCCGTTGACCACCCCGTCGACCAGGCTGTGGTCGACGTACACGAGCGAGCGGGTCAGGTGCTCCCCACCGCGCACCAGCACGACGTGGTTGAAGTCGTCCTGGAGCAGGTCCCGCCGGGCCGCCCGGGTGAGGAGCGAGCCGCGCGGGGCGGCCACCGGGACAGGCCTGCGGCCGTACATCGACCAGGCGATGCCGACGCCGACGACCAGGACGACCATGGTGGACGCGGTCACCGTCATGGCGCTGACCGGCGAGTTACCGTGCTCGTAGCCGGTGACGGGCTCCAGCCACTTCAGGAAGCGCTCGCCGATTTCGAAGAACGCGCCGGCGAAGACCGACCCGAACGCCAGGATGATCATCGGGATGGTCATGGACTTCGGGGACTCGTGCGGGTGCGGTTCGTGGCCCTCAGCGTCCGGCTGCCAGCGCTTCTCGCCGAAGAAGGTGAGGAGCATGACCCGGGTCATGTAGAAGGCCGTGATGCCGGCGCCCAGCAGGGCGACCCCGCCGAGGATCCAGCCCTGGGTGCCGCCCTTGGCGAAGGCCGCCTCGATGATCATGTCCTTGGAGAAGAATCCGGACAGACCGGGGAAGCCGATGATCGCCAGGTAGCCGAGGCCGAAGGTGACGAAGGTGACCGGCATGAACTTCCGCAGGGCGCCGTACTTGCGCATGTCCACCTCGTCGTTCATCCCGTGCATGACGGAACCCGCGCCGAGGAAGAGGCCGGCCTTGAAGAAACCGTGCGTCACCAGGTGCATGATCGCGAAGACGTACCCGATGGGGCCGAGGCCCGCCGCCAGGATCATGTAGCCGATCTGGGACATCGTCGACCCGGCGAGGGCCTTCTTGATGTCGTCCTTCGCGCAACCGACGATCGCACCGAAGAGCAGCGTGACCGCGCCCACGATGGTGACCACCAGCTGGGCGTCCGGCGCCCCGTTGAAAACGGCGGCCGAGCGGACGATCAGGTACACGCCCGCCGTCACCATCGTCGCCGCGTGGATCAGGGCCGAGACCGGGGTCGGGCCCTCCATCGCGTCGCCGAGCCAGGACTGCAGCGGCACCTGGGCCGACTTGCCGCACGCGGCGAGCAGCAGCATCAGCGCGATCGCCGTCAGCTTGCCCTCGGTGGCGTTGCCCACGGAGGCGAACACCGGCCCGAAGGCGAAGGTCCCGAAGGTGGTGAACAGCAGCATGATCGCGATCGACAGGCCCATGTCGCCGACCCGGTTGACCAGGAAGGCCTTCTTCGCGGCGGTCGCCGCGCTGGGCTTGTGCTGCCAGAAGCCGATGAGCAGGTACGAGGCGAGGCCGACGCCCTCCCACCCGACGTACAGCAGCAGGTAGTTGTCGGCGAGGACCAGCAGCAGCATCGCCGCGAGGAACAGGTTGAGGTAGCCGAAGAAGCGGCGGCGGCGCTCGTCGTGCTCCATGTACCCGATCGAGTACACGTGGATGAGCGTGCCCACCCCGGTGATCAGCAGGACGAAGGTCATCGACAGCTGGTCGAGCTGGAAGGCGACGTCCGCCTGGAAGCTCTCCACCGGGATCCAGGTGTACAGCCTCTGGTACAGGGTCCGGTCGTCGGCGCTGCGTCCGAGCATGTCGGTGAACAGGGCCACGCCGATGCCGAACGAGGCGGCGGCGAGGAGGGTGCCGAGCCAGTGGCCGGCCTTGTCGAGGCGCCGGCCGCCGCACAGCAGCAACGCCGCTCCGAGCAAGGGCGCCGCGATCAGCAGCCCAATCAGATTCTCCACTGTGAGCGCCCCTTACAGCTTCATCAGGCTGGCGTCGTCGACCGAGGCCGAGTGGCGGGTACGGAACAGCGACACGATGATCGCGAGGCCCACCACGACCTCCGCGGCGGCGACGACCATCGTGAAGAAGGCGATGATCTGGCCGTCGAGGTTGCCGTGCATCCGGGAGAAGACGACGAAGGCGAGGTTGCAGGCGTTGAGCATCAGCTCGATGCACATGAACAGCACGATCGCGTTCTTCCGGGTCAGCACTCCGGCGGCGCCGATGGTGAACAGCAGCGCCGACAGGTACAGATAGTTGACCGGGTTCACTTCGAGGCCTCCTCACGGCCGAGCCGCTCGGCCGAAGCCTGCTCCAGCGCCTTCAGGTCGTTCAGCGCCTCGCTGGAGACGTCCCGGATCTGGCCGCGGGCGCGCAGCGTCTTGTTGACGGTCAGCTCGGACGGGGTGCCGTCCGGCAGCAGACCGGCGACGTCCACCGCGTTGTGCCGGGCGTAGACGCCGGGCGCGGGCAGCGGCGGGAGCTGCACGCCCTCGCGGACGCGGCGCTCGGCGAGCTCGCGCTGCGTGGCGGCCCGCTCGGTGCGCTCGCGGTGGGTGAGGACCATCGCGCCGACGGCGGCCGTGATCAGCAGCGCGCCGGTGATCTCGAACGCGAACACGTACTTGGTGAAGATCAGCGTGGCCAGCCCCTCCACGTGCCCGGCGGAGTTGACCCGGCCGAGCCCGTTGAAGTGGCTGAGCCCGGCGTTGGCGATGCCGGCGATCAGCAGGACGCCGAAGCCGAGCCCGCACAGGGCGGCCAGCCAGCGCTGCCCCTTGAGGGTCTCCTTCAGCGAGTCGGCGGCGGTGACGCCGACGAGCATGACCACGAAGAGGAAGAGCATCATGATCGCGCCGGTGTAGACGATGACCTGGACCACGCCCAGGAAGTACGCCCCGTTGGCGAGGTAGAAGACCGCCAGGATGATCATCGTCCCGGCCAGGCTCAGCGCGCTGTGCACGGCCTTCTTCATCAGGATCGTGGACAGCGCGCCGATGACGGCGACGGTGCCGAGGACCCAGAACTGGACCGCCTCGCCCGTGGAGGTCAGGGTGGCCGCGGCGATGGTGCTCACGCCCCCACCCCCTCGGAGGGCGCCGCCTGCTCGCCCTCCGAAACGGCCACCTGCCGCTGCGTCCCGGGAGCCGCCCCGGTCACCAGCCCGCGGTAGTAGTCCTGCTCGTCCATGCCCGGGAAGATCGAGTGCGGCGACTCCACCATGCCCTCGGTCAGGCCGGCGAGCAGCTGCTCCTTGGTGTAGATGAGCGACTCGCGGCTGGTGTCGGCCAGTTCGAACTCGTTCGTCATCGTCAGCGCCCGCGTCGGGCAGGCCTCGATGCACAGCCCGCACAGGATGCAGCGGGCGTAGTTGATCTGGTAGACCCGGCCGTACCGCTCACCCGGGGAGTACCGCTCCTCCTCGGTGTTGTCCGCGCCCTCCACGTAGATGGCGTCGGCGGGACAGGCCCAGGCGCACAGCTCGCACCCGATGCACTTCTCCAGACCGTCCGGGTGCCGGTTCAGCTGGTGCCGTCCGTGGAAGCGCGGAGCGGTCGTCTTCTGCTGCTCCGGGTACTGCTCGGTGAGGCGCTTCTTGAACATGGCCTTGAAGGTCACGCCGAAGCCGGCCACCGGGTTCTGCCACGTGTCGTTCTTCTCGTTCCGGTCCGCGTCAGGCATTCTCAGCACCCTCCTCTCGGTCACTGTCAGTATTCGTCCCGCCACTGACAATCAGCTCCCGCTCACTGCGAGGCCGCCTGCGCGGTACGGGTGCCAGGTGCTGGCCGGGCTTGGGCGGTACGGGGAACCCGCCTGCCAGCGGGTCGAACGGCTCGGCCGCGGAGGCCTCGTCGGCCTGCTCGGCGGCCGCCTTCTCCTTCCGGTCGCGGAAGAGGTCCGCGACGAAGGACAGCAGCAGGATCGCGACGACGGCGCCGCCGACGTACAGGACGATCTCCGAGAAGTCGTACTGCTCGTTGCGCAGCGCCCGGACGGTCGCCACCAGCATCAGCCAGACCACGGAGACCGGGATCAGGACCTTCCAGCCGAGCTTCATCAGCTGGTCGTAGCGCACGCGGGGCAGCGTGCCGCGCAGCCAGATGAAGAAGAACAGCAGCAGCTGGACCTTGATGACGAACCAGAGCATCGGCCACCAGCCGTGGTTCGCGCCCTCCCAGTACGTGGAGATCGGCGCGGGGGCGCGCCAGCCGCCGAGGAAGAGGGTGACCGAGACCGCCGAGACGGTGACCATGTTGACGTACTCCGCCAGCATGAACAGCGCGAACTTGATGGAGGAGTACTCGGTGTTGAAGCCGCCGACGAGGTCGCCCTCGGACTCCGGCATGTCGAACGGCGCGCGGTTCGTCTCGCCGACCATGGTGATGACGTAGATGATGAACGAGACCGGCAGCAGCACGATGTACCAGCGGTCGGCCTGCGCCTCCACGATCGCCGAGGTCGACATCGACCCGGAGTAGAGGAAGACGGAGGCGAAGGCCGCGCCCATCGCGATCTCGTACGAGATCATCTGCGCGCAGGAGCGGAGTCCGCCGAGCAGCGGGTACGTCGAGCCCGAGGACCAGCCGGCCAGGACGATGCCGTAGATGCCGACCGAGGCGACCGCGAGGATGTAGAGCATCGCGATCGGCAGGTCGGTCAGCTGCATCGTGGTCCGCTGGCCGAAGATCGAGACCTCGTCGCCGGGAGGCCCGAAGGGGATCACCGCGATGGCCATGAAGGCCGGGATCGCCGCGATGATCGGGGCCAGGACGTACACCACCTTGTCGGCCCGCTTGACGATGATGTCTTCCTTGAGCATCAGCTTCACGCCGTCGGCGAGCGACTGGAGCATGCCCCAGGGGCCGTGCCGGTTGGGGCCGATGCGCAGCTGCATCCAGGCGACGACCTTGCGCTCCCACACGATGGAGAAGAGCACGGTCACCATCAGGAAGGCGAAGCAGAACACCGCCTTGACGACGACCAGCCACCAGACGTCCCTGCCGAACAGGGAGAGGTCCTCGGCAGCGAGCTGTACCGCGTTCACGCGCCCACCTCCGCATCGGTGCCGCTGCTGTCGGCCGGGGTCGCCGGGCCGATCCGTACGAGGGTGCCCGAGTGGGCCCCGGTGTCGGCGAGGACGCCGTGGCCGGTGGAGTTCAGCGGGAGCCAGACCACTCGGTCGGGCATCTCGGTGATCCGCAGCGGCAGTTCCACGGATCCGGCCGGGCCGGTCACCGCGAGGACGTCGCCGTCCTTGACGCCCGTCTCGGCGGCCGTGGCGGCCGAGAGCCGGGCGCTCGCCTCGTGCCGGGTGCCGGCCAGGGCGTCGTCGCCCTCCTGGAGCCGGCCCTGGTCGAGGAGGAGCCGGTGGCCCGCAAGGACCGCCTCGCCCGCCCCGGGGCGGGGCAGCGGCGCGGTGTCCGCGGACTGTCCGGCGGCACGCTCCCCGGTCCACGGGCCGAGCGCGTCGAGCTCGCGGCGTACCGCGTGTACGTCGGGCAGCGCGATCGGCCGGTCGGCCGCGTCGGCCAGCATGTGCAGCACGCGGGCGTCGGCGGGGGCGAGCGGGCGGGTCATCTGGTCGGGCTTGAGCGCGGCCTCGAACGGCCGGACCCTGCCCTCCCAGTTGATGAACGCGCCGGCCTTCTCGGCGACGGCGGCGACCGGGAAGACCACGTCCGCGTGGTCGGTGACCTGCCCGGGCCGAAGTTCCAGCGAGACCACGAAGGCCTCCTGGAGGGCGACCAGCGCCCGGGCCGGATCCGGCAGGTCGGCGATCTCGACGCCCGCGATCAGCAGGGCGGAGAGCTCACCGCCCGCCGCGGCCTCGACGATCTGGCCGGTGTCGCGGCCGTAGCGGTGCGGGAGGTCGTCCAGCCCCCAGGCGGTGGCGACCTCGTCGCGGGCCCGCGGGTCGGTGGCCGGACGGGCCCCCGGCAGCAGGGACGGCAGCGCGCCCGCCTCGACGGCGGCCCGCTCCCCGGCCCGCCGCGGGATCCACACCAGCCGCGCGCCGGTGGCGGCTGCGGCCCGTACGGCGGCGGTCAGCGCACCGGGCACGCCGGCGAGTCGCTCCCCGACCACGACGACCGCGCCGGGCTGCCGCAGCGCATCGGCGGCCCCCGCCCCGCCGGCCTCCAGGCCGGTCCGGGTGGCAAGGGCGTCCAGCCACTCGGGCTCGGTGCCGGGGGCGGCGGCCAGCAGGGTGCCGCCCGCCTTCTCCAGGCCGCGGGTGGCGAACGGGGCGAGGGCGAAGGTCCGCTGCTTGTGCTTGCGGTGGGCCTTGCGCAGCCGCAGGAAGACGCCGGGGGCCTCCTCCTCGGACTCGATGCCGGCGAGCAGGACGGCGGGCGCCGCCTCCAGCTTCGCGTACGTCACACCGCGGCCGTCGAGGTCCTTGCCGGTGCCGGCGACGGTGGCGGCCAGGAACTCGGCCTCCTCCGCACTGTGGATCCGGGCCCGGAAGTCGATGTCGTTGGTGTCGAGGACGACCCGGGCGAACTTGGCGTACGCGTACGCGTCCTCGACGGTGAGCCGGCCGCCGGTCAGGACCCCGGCCCGGCCGCGCGCGGCGGCGAGCCCGGCGGCCGCGGCCTCCAGGGCCTCGGGCCAGCTGGCCGGGGCGAGGACCCCGTCCGTGCCGCGCACCAGCGGGGTGGTGAGGCGGTCCGGGCGCTGCGCGTAGCGGAACCCGAAGCGGCCCTTGTCGCAGATCCACTCCTCGTTGACCTCGGGGTCCTCGGCGGCCATCCGGCGCAGCACCTTGCCGCGGCGGTGGTCGGTCCGGGTCGCGCAGCCGCCCGCGCAGTGCTCGCACACGCTCGGGGAGGAGACGAGGTCGAACGGGCGGGAGCGGAACCGGTACGCGGCCGAGGTGAGGGCGCCGACGGGGCAGATCTGGATGGTGTTGCCGGAGAAGTAGGACTCGAAGGGGTCGCCCTCGCCGATGCCGACCTGCTGGAGCGCGCCGCGCTCGAGCAGCTCGATCATCGGGTCGCCGGCCACCTGGTTCGAGAACCGGGTGCAGCGCGCGCACAGCACGCACCGCTCGCGGTCGAGCAGAACCTGGGTGGAGATCGGGACCGGCTTCTCGTACGTGCGCTTCTTGCCCTCGAAACGCGAGTCGCTCTGCCCGTGGGACATCGCCTGGTTCTGCAGCGGGCACTCGCCGCCCTTGTCGCAGACCGGGCAGTCCAGCGGGTGGTTGATGAGCAGCAGCTCCATCACCCCGCGCTGGGACTTCTCGGCGACCGGGGAGGTCAGCTGCGTCTTGACGACCATGCCGTCGGTGCAGGTGATCGTGCAGGAGGCCATGGGCTTGCGCTGGCCCTCGACCTCGACGATGCACTGGCGGCAGGCGCCGACCGGGTCGAGGAGGGGGTGGTCGCAGAACCGGGGGATCTCGATGCCGATCTGCTCGGCGGCCCGGATGACCAGGGTCCCCTTGGGCACCGACAGTTCGATGCCGTCGATGGTCAGGGAGACCAGATTCTCCGGCGGCACCGCCGCCTCGCCGCCACCGGCGGGAGCGTTAGTGGTGACGGTCATGCGTTCACCTCCGTGTCAGCCCAGAGGGTCGACTTCCTGGGGTCGAAGGGGCAGCCCTTGCCCGTGATGTGCTGCTCGTACTCCTCGCGGAAGTACTTGAGCGAGGAGAAGATCGGGCTGGCGGCGCCGTCGCCGAGCGCGCAGAACGACTTGCCGTTGATGTTGTCGGCGATGTCGTTCAGCTTGTCGAGGTCGGACATGACGCCCTTGCCGGCCTCGATGTCGCGCAGCAACTGGACCAGCCAGTACGTGCCTTCGCGGCAGGGGGTGCATTTGCCGCAGGACTCGTGGGCGTAGAACTCGGTCCAGCGGGTGACGGCCCGCACCACGCAGGTCGTCTCGTCGAAGCACTGGAGCGCCTTGGTGCCGAGCATGGAGCCGGCCGCACCGACGCCCTCGTAGTCCAGCGGGACGTCCAGGTGCTCGTCCGTGAACATCGGGGTGGACGAGCCGCCCGGGGTCCAGAACTTCAGCCGGTGCCCGGGGCGCATCCCGCCGCTCATGTCGAGCAGCTGGCGCAGGGTGATGCCGAGCGGGGCCTCGTACTGGCCGGGTCCGGCGACGTGACCGGAGAGCGAGTACAGGGTGAAGCCGGGGGACTTCTCGGTCCCCATCGACTTGAACCAGTCCTTGCCCTTGTCCAGGATCGCGGGAACCGAGGCGATCGACTCCACGTTGTTGACGACAGTGGGGCAGGCGTAGAGCCCCTCGACGGCAGGGAAGGGGGGACGCAGCCGGGGCTGACCGCGCCGGCCTTCGAGGGAGTCGAGGAGTGCCGTCTCCTCACCGCAGATGTACGCGCCCGCCCCCGCGTGCACCGTGATGTCGAGCTTCAGTCCGCTCCCGAGACCACTCTTTTGACGATGTTCAGCCTCCCCGAGGTAGCCGGCCTCGTACGCCTCGCGCACCGCCTCGTGCAGGCGTCGCAGCACCGGCACGGTCTCGCCGCGCAGGTAGATGAAGGCGTGCTCCGACCGGATCGCGTAGCAGGCAATGATCATTCCCTCGATGAGGGAGTGCGGGTTGGCGAAGAGAAGGGGGATGTCCTTGCAGGTTCCCGGCTCCGACTCGTCCGCGTTCACGACGAGGTAGTGCGGCTTTCCGTCGCCCTGCGGGATGAACTGCCACTTCATTCCGGTGGGGAAGCCCGCACCGCCGCGCCCGCGCAGACCGGAGTCCTTGACGTAGGCGATGACCTCGTCGGGCGACATCGCAAGTGCCTTGCGAAGTCCCTCGTAGCCGCCGTGCCGCCGGTAGGTCTCCAGCGTCCACGACTGCGGCTCGTCCCAGAAGGCCGACAGCACGGGCGCCAGCAGCTTCTCCGGGGCGCCGTTCTCATGCATTTCGGCAGTCACCGTCATCACTCCCCCTCCTCGGTGGCAGCCGAAGCCTCACCACGCGGGTGCACGACTTTGCCGAGCTGCGTGCTCTCGCCGCGCGCGATGCGCAGGCCGATCAGGGAGGCGGGGCCGGCCCCGCCGCTCGCCTCGACCGCACCCTCGCGCTCGTCCGGGAAGCCGGCCAGGATCCGGGCGGTCTCCTTGTACGTGCACAGAGGCGCGCCCCGGGTCGGCGCGACGGGACGGCCGGCGAGCAGGTCGTCGACCATGGCCTTGGCGGACTCGGGGGTCTGGTTGTCGAAGAACTCCCAGTTGACCATCACCACGGGGGCGTAGTCGCAGGCCGCGTTGCACTCGATGTGCTCGAGGGTCACCTTGCCGTCGGGGGTGGTCTCGTTGTTGCCGACCCCGAGGTGCTGCTTGAGCTCGTCGAAGATGGCGTCGCCGCCCATGACCGCGCACAGGGTGTTCGTACAGACGCCGACCTGGTAGTCGCCGGAGGGCTTGCGCCGGTACATCGTGTAGAAGGTGGCCACGGCGGTGACCTCGGCGGTGGTCAGGCCCAGCACCTGGGCGCAGAACCGGATGCCGGTGCGCGAGACGAAGCCCTCCTCCGCCTGGGTCAGGTGCAGCAGCGGCAGCAGCGCGGAGCGGCTGTCGGGGTAGCGGGCGATGACGTCCTGCGCGTCCGCTTCGAGCCGGGCGCGTACGTCGGCCGGGAAGTCGGGTGCCGGCAGCTGGGGCATGCCCAGAGACAGGGGGGCCTGGGGGGTGTCCCCTCCAGAAAACGCAGTGGTCATCGGTCGACGCCTCCCATCACGGGGTCGATGGAGGCGACGGCGACGATGACGTCGGCGACCTGGCCGCCCTCGCACATCGCGGCCATGGCCTGCAGGTTGGTGAAGGACGGGTCGCGGAAGTGGACCCGGTAGGGGCGGGTGCCGCCGTCGGAGACGACGTGGACGCCGAGTTCGCCCTTGGGGGACTCGACGGCCGCGTACGCCTGCCCGGCCGGCACCCGGAAGCCCTCGGTCACCAGCTTGAAGTGGTGGATGAGGGCCTCCATGGAGGTGCCCATGATGTTCTTGATGTGGTCGAGCGAGTTGCCGAGGCCGTCCGGGCCCATCGCCAGCTGCGCCGGCCAGGCGATCTTCTTGTCGGCGACCATGACCGGGCCCGGCTCGAGCCGTTCCAGGCACTGCTCGACGATCCGCAGGGACTGGCGCATCTCCTCCAGGCGGACCAGGAACCGCCCGTACGAGTCGCAGGTCTCGGTGGTCGGCACGTCGAACTCGTAGGTCTCGTAGCCGCAGTACGGATCCGCCTTGCGCAGGTCGTGCGGCAGGCCGGCGGAGCGCAGGATCGGGCCGGTGGCGCCGAGCGCCATGCAGCCGGTGAGGTCGAGGTAGCCGACGTCCTGCATGCGGGCCTTGAAGATGGGGTTGCCGGTGGCGAGCTTGTCGTACTCCGGCAGGTTCTTCTTCATGGTCTTGAGGAAGTCGCGCAGCTGGTCGACGGCGCCCGGGGGCAGGTCCTGCGCGAGGCCGCCGGGGCGGACGAACGCGTGGTTCATGCGCAGGCCGGTGATCAGCTCGAAGATGTCGAGGATCAGCTCGCGGTCGCGGAAGCCGTAGATCATGATCGTGGTCGCGCCCAGTTCCATGCCGCCGGTGGCGATGCACACCAGGTGGGAGGAGAGCCGGTTGAGCTCCATCAGCAGGACGCGGATGACGGTGGCGCGGTCCGGGATCTGGTCGGTGATGCCGAGCAGCTTCTCGACGCCGAGGCAGTACGCCGTCTCGTTGAAGAACGGTGTCAGGTAGTCCATGCGCGTCACGAAGGTGGTGCCCTGCGTCCAGTTCCGGAATTCGAGGTTCTTCTCGATGCCGGTGTGCAGGTAGCCGATGCCGCAGCGGGCCTCGGTGACCGTTTCGCCGTCGATTTCCAGGATCAGCCGGAGCACTCCGTGGGTGGACGGGTGCTGCGGACCCATGTTGACGACGATCCGCTCGTCGTCGGCCTTGGCCGCCGACCGGACGATCTCGTCCCAGTCGCCGCCGGTGACGGTGTAGACGGTGCCCTCGGTGGTCTCGCGCGCGGAGGCGTGATCAGCGGAGGCGCTGTGATGGGAAGTGGACATCAGCTGTACGACCTCCGCTGGTCGGGAGCCGGGATCTGGGCGCCCTTGTACTCGATGGGGATGCCGCCGAGCGGGTAGTCCTTGCGCTGCGGGAAGCCCTGCCAGTCGTCCGGCATCATGATCCGCGTGAGCGCCGGGTGCCCGTCGAAGACCAGGCCGAAGAAGTCGTACGTCTCGCGCTCGTGCCAGTCGTTCGTCGGATAGACGGGGACGAGCGACGGGACGTGCGGGTCGGCGTCCGGGGCGCTCACCTCCAGGCGCACCACCCGGCCGTGGGTGATGGAGCGCAGGTGGTAGACGGCGTGCAGCTCGCGGTTCTTGTCGTCGGGGAAGTGCACCCCGCAGACGCCGGTGCAGAGCTCGAAGCGCAGGGCCGGGTCGTCGCGCAGGGTCTTCGCGACGCGGACGAGGTGCTCGCGGGCGATGTGGAGCGTCAGCTCGGCCCGGTCGACGACGACTTTCTCGATCGCGTTCTCCGGGAGCAGGTCCTGCTCCTCCAGCGCCCCTTCGAGCTCGTCGACGACCTCGTCGAAGTAGGAGCCGTACGGGCGGTGGCTCGCGCCGGGCATGGCCACGGTGCGGCGGAGGCCGCCGTAGCCGCTGGTGTCTCCGCCGCCCTGGGCCCCGAACATGCCCTTGCGGACGCCGATCACCTCGGGGCCGCCGGCGGAGCCCCTCGGGGCAGGAACGTTGTTCCCGTTGCCGTTGTCGTCGGTGCCCGGGGTGGTGTCGTTCGTGTCGCTCACCGGAGCAGCCCCTTCATCTCGATCGTGGGAAGGGCCTTGAGGGCCGCCGCCTCCGCCTCGCGGGCCGCCTCTTCCCTGTTCACGCCGAGCTTTCCGCCCTGGATCTTCTGGTGGAGCTTGAGGATCGCGTCGATCAGCATCTCGGGGCGGGGCGGGCAGCCGGGCAGATAGATGTCCACGGGGACGATGTGGTCGACGCCCTGGACAATCGCGTAGTTATTGAACATTCCGCCTGAAGATGCACAAACCCCCATGGAGATGACCCATTTGGGAGCGGGCATCTGGTCGTACACCTGCCGCAGCACCGGCGCCATCTTCTGGCTGACCCGGCCAGCCACGATCATCAGATCGGCCTGGCGCGGGGAGCCGCGGAAGACCTCCATGCCGAAGCGGGCGAGGTCGTACCGGCCCGCTCCGGTGGTCATCATCTCGATGGCGCAACAGGCCAGGCCGAAGGTCGCGGGGAAGACGGATGACTTGCGCACCCAGCCCGCGGCCTGTTCGACGGTGGTCAGCAGAAAGCCGCTCGGCAGCTTCTCTTCCAGTCCCATGGGAAATTCAGCCCCTCAGTCCCATTCCAGGCCGCCGCGGCGCCACACGTAGGCGTAGGCGACGAAGACGGTGAGCACGAAGAGCAGCATCTCGACGAGCCCGAAGATCCCCAGGGAGTCGAAGGTGACGGCCCAGGGGTAGAGGAAGACAACTTCGATGTCGAAGACGATGAAGAGCATCGCCGTCAGGTAGTACTTGATGGGGAAGCGACCGCCGCCGGCCGGCGTGGGCGTCGGCTCGATGCCGCACTCGTACGCCTCGAGCTTCGCCCGGTTGTACCGTTTTGGGCCGATCAGCGTGGCCATGACCACGGAGAAGATCGCAAACCCTGCGCCGAGGGCGCCGAGCACGAGGATGGGCGCGTACGCATTCACGCTCCTCGCTCCTTCCAGTCGTCCTTGACCGTTGGACCGCTGTGCCGGCGCCGAGCGAGCCGCCTCGCGAAGATCACGCTGTGATCGACCACTTGCATGTGAGGCAGTTCACAAGCCGGACTGCTGCGCATCTTATGCCCGCTGGTCTGTGATCTGCGACACGGGTAACAACAAGGAGTTTGTGATCTCCACCACCTGACGAACGATCATGAAGTCCGATGAGCCGTGATCTTCATACACGAAGCATCCACATGATCACCAAAGGTGACATCCGGCCCCGTTACCGCAGGTAGAAGGCGCCTGCCCCTATCAAACGATGTCCAGTGCAGGCAAATTTGCGCCATCAAGCCTTGCAGGGTAAAGGAAACCGCGTCGCCCGGTCGGGGGAGCCCCCGGGGACAGGGGTGGACGCGTGCACGCATTCACGAGCGCCGGGGTCCCACCGCACGGCAACTTCACGGCTGGGTCACGGACGGACCACAGCGCCCTCACAGTGAGACGTTCCTGTGACCTGCGCCACGTCGAATTCTTGGTTCCGAAAGAGGGCTTGGCCATCTGTGCGCAGGAATGGTAGGCCGCGGATCAATTCGGACTTATTACAGAAACCCCTTGATCACAGCCTTGTAAAGGCGTGTCCGATACGTCCGTTACGGCGTAAATAAGACGCGCGACGCGCCCGGTTAGCCCGCTTCGCGCACAACTGTGGCGCAGACCACGTTTCTTGAAGGGAACCCGGACGCCCTGATAGCGGTTGTCCTCATGTCCCACACCGCTCACATACCCAGCCACCGGAAGCCCCGTCGCAGCGCCTCGAAGCTCGCGGTCCGCGCCGGAGTTGCCGGTGGCGTCCTCAGCACCCTGGCGATGGCCGGCACGGCGAGCGCGTCCCCGTCCGAGCCCGTGACCGAGACGACGCTCGAAATGCCGGTCCTGAACCTGGACCTGGCCGCGGACGTCTCCTCCGCCGTCACCACCGCCGCCGAGAACACGGCCGCCGCCGCCGTCACCGGTGAGCTGCGCTCCCAGGAGGAGCAGGCGCGTACCGGCGCCGCCGCCGAGGCGAAGAAGGCCAAGGAAGACGCCCAGAAGGCCGACGCCGAGAAGAAGGCGAAGGAGGAGGCGGACCGCAAGGCCGCGGCCGAGCGCGCCACCCGCAGCTCCGACCGCACCTCGCTGCAGAGCACTTCCGCGTCCGACTCCGGCGAGCAGGGCTCGGGCACCGTCAGCGCCCCGGCGACCGGCTCCGCCGCCGCCATCGTGAACTTCGCCCGCGCGCAGGTCGGCAAGGCGTACGTCATGGGCGGCACCGGTCCGTCCTCGTTCGACTGCTCCGGCCTCGTCCAGGCCGCCTACCGCCAGGCCGGCATCTCCCTGCCGCGCATGTCGCAGGACCAGTCCTCGAAGGGCTCCTCGGTCTCCCTGAGCGCCCTCCAGCCGGGCGACATCCTGTACTGGGGCTCCCGCGGCAACGCCTACCACGTCGCCATCTACGTCGGCGGCGGCAAGTTCGTGGGCGCCCAGAACCCCAGCACGGGCATCGTCGAGCGCTCCCTGAGCTACGACAAGCCGACGGGCGCCGTCCGCGTCCTCTGAGGCCCCCTGACGTCCCTGAGGTTCCCCAGGGGCTCCTGAGCTCCTCTCAGCGCGTCTCGGCACGGCCCAGCACGTCTCAGCACGGCCCCGAGGGCCGGCACTCCCCCGTTCGGGGGCGGAGTGCCGGCCCTTTCCGCGTTCGCCGGCGCCCTGAGAGGATGGCGGTGCGCAGCGCCCGATTCAGTCCAGGAGGTGCCGGACCGAGATGACCGACGCGTACGAGCAACCCGGTTCCGGCGGGGAGACCGCCGACCCTGCGGCCGTACCTGCCGCCGCCGGGCTCTTCCTGCTCGCCGTCGGCGGCTGGCTGCTGAACACCACCCGCCCGTGGCACAAACCCGGACATCCCGTCATCCTGGGGCTCGGCTGGGCCGTTGCGTTCGCGCTGCTGCTGTGGGGCACGGTGCTGGTGGCCCGCTGCGTACGGACGGTCCACGGCCCACGGCAGCCGGCGTACGGGGACGGAACCGACGAAGCGGGCCGAACCGGTGGAACCCCGGCCCGACCCGCTCCGTAGCGGGCGCAGCGCAACTCAGGCCTTGGGGGCTACCTTCGAGAGGCCGTTGATGATGCGGTCCATCGCGTCGCCGCCCGCCGGGTCGGTCAGGTTGGCGAGCATCTTCAGCGTGAACTTCATCAGCACCGGGTGCGTCAGACCGCGCTGGGTGGCGACCTTCATGACCTTCGGGTTGCCGATCAGCTTCACGAAGGCGCGGCCGAGCGTGTAGTAGCCGCCGTACGTCTCCTTGAGCACCTTCGGGTAGCTGTGCAGCGTCAGTTCGCGCAGCGCGGGGGTGGCCCGGGAGTGCGCCTGGACGATGACGTCTGCGGCGATCTGGCCCGACTCCATCGCGTAGGCGATGCCCTCGCCGTTGAACGGGTTGACGAGCCCGCCCGCGTCACCGACCAGCAGCAGGCCCTTGGTGTAGTGCGGCTGCCGGTTGAAGGCCATCGGCAAGGCCGCGCCGCGGATCGGCTGCGTCATGTTCTCGGGGGTGTAGCCCCAGTCCTCCGGCATGGACGCGCACCAGGCCTTGAGGACCTCGCGCCAGTCCAGCTCCTTGAAGGCAGAGGAGGAGTTGAGGATGCCGAGGCCGACGTTGGACGTGCCGTCGCCCATGCCGAAGATCCAGCCGTAGCCGGGCAGCAGCCGGTCCTGCGCGCCGCGCCGGTCCCACAGCTCCAGCCAGGACTCCAGGTAGTCGTCGTCGTGCCGGGGCGAGGTGAAGTACGTACGGACCGCGACGCCCATCGGGCGGTCCTCGCGCCGGTGCAGGCCCATCGCCAGGGAGAGGCGGGAGGAGTTGCCGTCGGCGGCCACGACGAGCGGGGCGCTGAAGGTGACCGGGGTCTTCTCCTCGCCCAGCTTCGCGTGCACACCGGTGATGTGCCCGGTACGGGGGTCGCGGACGGGCTCGCCGACGGTGCAGCGCTCGTACAGGCGGGCGCCGGCCTTCTGGGCCTGGCGGGCCAGGGTCTCGTCGAAGTCGTCCCGCTTGCGGACGAGTCCGTAGTCCGGGAAGGAGGCGAGTTCCGGCCAGTCCAGCTGGAGCCGCTGGCCGCCGCCGATGATCCGCAGGCCCTTGTTGCGGAGCCAGCCGGCCTCTTCGGAGATGTCGATGCCCATCGCCACCAGCTGCTTGGTGGCACGCGGGGTCAGGCCGTCGCCGCAGACCTTCTCGCGCGGGAAGGCCGTCTTCTCCAGCAGCAGGACGTCCAGTCCGGCCTTGGCGAGGTAGTAGGCGGTGGTCGAGCCGGCGGGCCCGGCCCCGACGACGATCACATCCGCGGAGTGTTCGGAGAGGGGCTCGGTCACTGCGGGGTCTCCCGAAGGCTCGATAAGGGGTGCCCAACGGCACAGGACATGTGCAGTCTATGCAGCGAGAGAGATCACGAACCCGAAGGGCTGCCCCCCGATGACCACCTCGCCTGCTTCGCCCGCCTCGCTCCCCGTCGTACAGCTGCGCGTGCCCACCGATGAGGACGCGCGGGCCTGGCACGGGGTCTTCGACGACCCCGGTGTCATGGAGTTCCTCGGCGGTCCCGCCGAGCTGTCCTTGTACGAGGAGTTCACCGCGCGGCAGCGGATGCACGATGCACGGCTCGGCTACTGCCTGTGGACACTGCTGGACGCGGAGGGTGCGGTGATCGGCTTCACCGGTGCGCAGCCGTGGCCGCAGGAGGGGTGGGGGCCGGTCGGGGAGATCGAGATCGGCTGGCGGCTGGGGCGCTCCGCGTGGGGGAAGGGGTACGCGTACGCCGCCGCGCTGGCCACCCTCGACCGGCTCCGGGAGGCGGGGGTTCCGCACGTGGTCGCGATGATCCACGCCCGGAACGCGCGTTCGGTGGCGGTGGCGGAGCGGCTCGGCATGGACCTGGCCGAGGAGTTCATCACCCCGGGCGGCAACCCGGGCCGCCGCTACGAACTGTCCCTCGCCCCCGGGTAACACCCGCCGGCGCCGAGACGCGCGAGCTGCGCGTCAGAAAACGGAAAGGCCCGTCAGGGTCGTGAAGCGGTCGAGGGCGGCTGCCGCTGCGACGGAGTTGCCGTGGAGGTCGAGGCCCGGGCTCCACGCGGCCAGCGTGCAGCGGCCCGGGACGACCGCCACGATCCCGCCGCCCACGCCGCTCTTGCCCGGCAGGCCGACGCGGTACGCGAACTCCCCCGCCGCGTCGTACGTCCCACAGGTCAGCATCACCGCGTTGACCTGCTTCGCCTCGCTGCGCGTGAGGAGACGGGAGCCGTCCGCGCGCAGCCCGTGGCGGGCCAGGAAGCGGCCCGCCCGCGCCAGGTCCGCGCAGGACATCTCGATCGAACACTGCCAGAAGTAGTGGTCCAGCAACGCCGGTACGGGGTTGTCGATGTTCCCGTACGAGGCCATGAAGTGGGCCAGCGCGGCATTGCGGTCCCCGTGTTCCTGCTCCGAGGCCGCCACCTCCGCGTCGAAGCCGAGGTCCGGGTTCCCGCTCTCCTCCTGGAGGAACTTCAGGAGCTCGCTGCTCGCGTCGCCCGTCAGGGTCTGCAGCCGGTCGGTGACCACGAGCGCGCCCGCGTTGATGAACGGATTGCGCGGGATGCCGTTCTCGTACTCCAGCTGCACGAGGGAGTTGAACGGGTTGCCCGACGGCTCCCGGCCGACCCGCTCCCACAGGCTGTCGCCGCCCTCGGCCAGCGCCAGGGCCAGGGCGAAGACCTTGGTGATGGACTGGGTGGAGAACGGAACTTGCCAGTCCCCCACCCCGAAGACGTTGCCGTCGAGATCGGCGACGGCCATCCCGAACTGCCCGGGATCCACGGACGCGAGCGCCGGGATGTACTCGGCCGGTGTGCCGCTGCCCACCAAGGGGGCGACATCCGCCGCGATCTGCTCCAGGAGGGCCTGGTAGTCCACTGCGTCCTACGCCTTGAAACCGCGGTGCAGCGCGACGATCCCGCCGCTCAGGTTGCGCCAGGCGACCTTGGACCAGCCGGCCTTCTGCAGCAGCGCGGCCAGCGCCGGCTGGTCCGGCCACTCGCGGATCGACTCGGCGAGGTACACGTACGCGTCGGGGTTGGAGGACACGGCGCGGGCCACCGGCGGCAGGGCGCGCATCAGGTACTCCACGTACACCGTCCGCAACGGCGCCCACGTCGGCTGCGAGAACTCGCAGATGACGACCTGGCCGCCGGGCTTGGTCACCCGGTACAGCTCGCGCAGCGCGGCGTCGGTGTCCTGCACGTTGCGCAGCCCGAAAGAGATCGTCACGGTGTCGAAGACGTCGTCCTTGAACGGCAGCTTCGTCGCGTCGCCCGCGGTCAGCGGCAGCCAGGCGTGCCGCTTCTTGCCCTCGCGGAGCATGCCGAGGGAGAAATCGCACGGGACGACGTACGCGCCGGTCGCGGCGAACGGCAGCGAGGAGGTGGCGGTTCCGGCGGCCAGGTCCAGCACCTTATGCCCGGGGCGCGCACCGACCGCCTTGGCGACCTCCTTGCGCCACAGGCGGGCCTGCCCGAGGGAGAGGACGTCGTTGGTGAGATCGTAGTTCGCCGCCACACCGTCGAACATGGAGGCGACTTCGTGCGGCTGCTTGTCCAGGGAAGCGCGGGTCACTGGCGTTGGCCCCTCAGGTGCGGTGCGGTGCGGGTGGGCGGATACCGGGCCATTCTCGCAGGCGCCCCCACGCCCCACAGCCGGGGGCACAACTGGCCCGAAGGACAGTTACGCGGAGCCCGCGCGTCCGCGTTGACTGGCTGGTACGGCTCGACAAGGCCTACCGAAACACGACATTCACGAGCATTTTCACGAACACGTTCGTGAAGATCCCGAAGATATTGCCGAACAAAGGGTTCACGATGCCGGCAGGCCATTCCACCGGTCGACGCTCCGCCCTCGGCCCCCGCGCACAGCGCCGGGCCGAGCGTCGCAGGCGGCTGCGCCGTACGGTCCTCGGCTCGGCCGCGGTGGTCGCCGTCTCGGCGACCGCGTACGCGATCGTGCCGCTGGACGACGCCGCCTCCGTCTCCGACAGCGTGGCCGCGCCGGCTGCCGCATCGCCCGACCAGGATCCCGCCGCCGCTCCGTCCCCGTCGGCCTCGTCCGGCTCGCCCGCACCCGGGCAGCCCCCCGCCGCAGCACCCGGCCCGGGCGCCGCGTCGCAGAAGCCGGGCGGCGCCGGCTCGACCGCCCCGGTCCCACAGTCCGGGCCGGGGGTGTTCGCGGCCTCCTCCCACTCGGGGCAGCCGCAGGGCAAGGGACCCGCCCGCCGCTGGCGGATCGAGGTCGAGGAGGGCAGCGGGGTCGACCCCAACGCCGCCGCCCAGTCGGTGGAGGCGATCCTCGGGGACCCGCGCGGCTGGATCAAGGACCCGGCGTACGGCTTCCAGCTCGTCGGGGCCGGCCAGCCCGTGGACTTCACGGTGAAGATCGCGACGCCCTCGACCACCGACCGGCTGTGCGAGGTGGTCACCCCCGAGCTCGTCGGCGAGACCAACTGCCGGGCCGGCCATACGGTCGTGGTGAACCTCAAGCGCTGGCAGGAGGGATCTCCGCAGTTCAAGGGCCCTGTGGAGGAGTACCGGGCGTTGATCGTCAACCACGAGGTGGGCCACGAGATAGGCCGCGACCACGAGACCTGCCCGGGCCCCGGCAAGCCCGCTCCGGCGATGATGCAGCAGATCAAGGGGCTGCTCGGCTGCCAGGCAAATGCCTGGCCGTTCGACCAGAAGGGAACCTACCTGTCGGGCCCACACGTCCCTTAGAGCACAGGAAGAGCCGATGAGTTGACCGCAGGGGCATCGGCCGGGGGCGAGGAGTGGAAACCGTGCGCGTCGTCAGCTTCAGCGTCCCGGCCTGGTTTCCGCCCCGAACCGGTGAGGAGGTGCGACGGGAGGTCCAGCTCACCGAGCAGGAGTCGGCGGTGTTCCTCTGCCTGGCGACCGGCGCCTCCAACGCGGAACTCGCCGGTGAGCTGCAACTGTCCGTCAGCACGGTCAAGTTCCACGTCCACAACATACGGGCGAAGCTGGGCGGGATAAGCCGCCTCCAGGCCTGCCTCCTGGCCGCCCTGGCCCGCGAGGGCGTCAGAACCTAGTGCCGCGTCAGGCAGACGCGGCACTAGCGCCGGCGGTGCAGGAGGCGGCCGGTGATGACCGTGGCCACGCAGGTGGTGGCGCCCTGGGCGAGCAGCGCCTCGGCGTCGGGGGCCGCGAACACCGCGAAACGGGCCGGGTCACCCGGCTCCAGGATGCCGAAGAAGGCCTGCTCGGCCGTGTCCCGGCCGGCGAACGGGTCCAGCGACGGCAGGTCCGAGGACACCGCGGCGGCCGGCGGGAGAAGCGTCAGCCCCGAGCGGACCACCGCCGTCCGCACCGCCGGGATCGTGAGCCGCCCGGCCACCGCCACCACCCCGCGGGCCAGCAGCTTCTGCGTGGCCCGGCGGGCGCTGTTGCCCCAGCGGGACTCGGTCAGCTTCAGATCGGCCAGCGCCTCGGCGCCGGTGATCGGGTCGGCGCCGAGCTCGGTGACCTCGTACGGGTCGTCCGGGTAGTACGTACGCTCCAGCAGCACGTCCGCCCCGCGCACGAGCAGCCCCGGGGTCAGCACCCCGGGCCAGCGCCGGACCCGCGCGTGCGGGAACTCCGCGGCGAGCTCCGCGTACGGGCCCACGCGGGCGATCAGGTCGCCGTCGACGAGGACCGCCCCGCCGGGCAGCGCGGCGGAACCCGCCCCCGGGACGAGGAGTTCGGCGGTGTGGAGGGTCAGCACGGGTGCGTCAGTCCGTCGTCAGTTCGTCGAGTCGTCAGATCGCCGGTCGTCAGTTCGTCGAGATGAGCTTCAGCTCGGGGTGTGCCGTGCCGCCCTCGATCGCGGTGGACGAGATGTGCGAGACCACGCGGTCGTCGACCGGGTCGTTCGCCGGGTCGTCGTGCACCAGCAGGTGCTCGTACGTCGTCGCGCGCTGCGCGGGGACGCGACCCGCCTTGCGGATCAGGTCGATGATCTCCTGGCGGTTGGAGCGGTGCTTGGCTCCGGCCGAGGAGACCACGTTCTCCTCGAGCATGATCGAGCCGAGGTCGTCCGCGCCGTAGTGCAGCGAGAGCTGGCCCGCCTCCTTGCCCACGGTGAGCCAGGAGCCCTGGATGTGGGCGATGTTGTCGAGGAAGAGCCGCGCGATCGCGATCATGCGCAGGTACTCGAAGACGGTCGCCTGGGTCCGGCCCTTGAGGTGGTTGTTCTCGGGCTGGTACGTGTACGGGATGAAGGCGCGGAAGCCGCCCGTCCGGTCCTGCGTGTCGCGGATCATCGCGATGTGCTCGATGCGCTCGGCGTTGGTCTCGCCGGTGCCCATCAGCATGGTGGAGGTGGACTCCACGCCCAGCTTGTGGGCGATCTCCATGATCTCCAGCCAGCGCTCGCCGGACTCCTTCAGCGGGGCGATCGCCTTGCGTGGCCGCTCCGGCAGGAGTTCGGCGCCGGCGCCCGCGAACGAGTCGAGGCCGGCCGCGTGGATGCGACGGATGGCCTCCTCCGCGGAGACGCCGGAGATGCGGGCCATGTGGTCGACCTCGGACGCGCCGAGGGAGTGGATGACCAGCTGCGGGAACGCCTTCTTGATGGCGGAGAAGTGCTCCTCGTAGTACTCCACGCCGTAGTCCGGGTGGTGCCCGCCCTGGAACATCACCTGCGTGCCGCCGAGCTCCACGGTCTCCGCGCAGCGGCGCAGGATGTCGTCGAGGTCGCGGGACCAGCCCTTCTTGGTGTCCTTCGGGGCCGCGTAGAAGGCGCAGAACTTGCACGCCGTGACGCACACGTTGGTGTAGTTGATGTTGCGCTCGATGATGTACGTCGCGATGTGCTCGGTGCCGGCGTAGCGGCGGCGGCGCACCGCGTCGGCCGCCTGGCCGAGCGCGTGCAGCGGGGCGTGCCGGTAGAGGTCGAGCGCCTCTTCCTTGGTGATCCGGCCCCCTGCGGCGGCGCGGTCGAGGACAGACTGGAGAGCGGCCTGGTCGGTCACCGGTGCGTCACCTTTCGGCGGTGTGTCAGGGCGGTGTGTCAAGACGTACGGACCGATCCAGCCTACGCCAGGGGCCGTCCGCGGACTTCAGGGGATACGGGTCAGGTCGCCTTCGGGGTTTCCGGCCGGGCCGTCGCCCGACTTGTAGTGGAGCGTCCCGTTGGTGTTGAGGGTGAAGCGCTCGTCGGCGGACCCGTTCGAACAGATGCCGGGGGCCGGGTTGGGGCCGCCCGCGGTGTCCAGGACGAGGGAGCGGTCGGTGGCGGAGGCGAGCTTCCAGTCACCGCTGCAGTCGGTGCCGAAGACCGGGAGGATCGACTTGTCCCGGGCGACGACCTCGCCGACCTTGCCGCCCTTGATGGTGATCTCGAACTCGCTGGAGACCCCGGCGCGGGCGGTGGTGACCGTGCCCTTCCAGGTGCCGGTGAGCTCCTTGGGGACGTCGCCCCGGGTGCCGGTCGGCGTGGCCGCCGAGGGCGTGGCCGACGGCGTGGCCGAGCCCGTCGGGGTGGGGGTGCCGGATGCCGCCGTCGCCGGCGGGGGCGTGGCGGCGGAGTTGCCCGACGCGTGCTGGTCGGAGTCCCCTCCCGTGCCCGGCAGCAGCCCCAGCCCGTACAACCCGCCGCCGGACAGCACGGCCAGGACGGCCGTCGCCGCGAGGACCAGCGAGCAGCTGAACCGCCGCCCGGCCGCGCTGAAGGTGACCTGGCGCGCCTGGTCGGGTGCAGTCCGCGGCCGCGGCACGCCGCCGCCGGCGGTCTCGGTGGGACTCGCGTGGACGGCGCCCGGCGGCGGTCCGTAGGGGCCGTGCACCGCATCCGCGGGCGGACCGTACGGGCCGTACGAGCTGCCCGCCGAGCCGGCGCCGGACACGGCCGCGCTCCCGTACGAGGGATCCGGCGCCCCGAAACCGACCGCCGGTCCCCCGTACGAGGAGGCCGTGAACGGCACCGGCCCCGAAGCGGATTCGGAGACGGGTGCCGGTGCGGCCTCCGCGGCGGGGCCGGCCGGTGCGGCCTCCAGGTCCAGCAGGGCCACCGCCGCGCGGCTGGCCTCCTCCACCAGGGGCGCGGGAAGCCATCCGGGGGCGCGCAGGGCGCCGGCGAGCGCCTGCGCAATCGCCTCGGGCGCAGGCCGGTCGGCGGCGGCCTTGGCCAGGCAGGCGGCGATCAGCTCGCGCAGCCCGCCGGCCGGGACCGCGTCGAGGTCCGGCGGTTCGTGGACCACCTTGTAGAGCAGGGTCGCCGAGTTGTCCCCGGTGAACGGCGGTTGCCCGGTCGCCGCGAAGGCCAGCACGGCGCCGAGCGAGAACACGTCGGCCGCCCCGGTGATCCCCTTGCCGAGGATCTGTTCGGGGGACATGTAGCCGGGCGAGCCGATGGAGACGCCGGTGGAGGTGAGCGAGGCCGTGCCGTCCGTGGCGCGGGCGATCCCGAAGTCGATCAGCCGGGGGCCGTCGAGGGTCAGCATCACGTTCGACGGCTTCACGTCCCGGTGGACGAGCCCCAGCCCGTGGACGGCCACGAGAGCACGGGCCAGGCCTTCGCCGATGGCCCGTACGGAGGCCTCCGGAAGGGGACCGTGCGAGGCCACCGCGCCGCCCAGGGAAGGTCCCGCCACGTACCCGGTGGCCACCCACGGGACCGGCGCCTCCGGGTCCGCATCCAGGACGGGCGCGGTCCACTCGCCGCCGACCCGCCGGGCGGCCTCGACCTCGCGGCGGAACCGGGCGCGGAACTCCTCGTCGGAGGCGAAGTGCGGGTGCACGATCTTGACGGCCACCGTCCGGCCGCCCGTACTGCGCCCCAGGTAGACCCGCCCCATGCCACCCGAGCCGAGCCGGCCGAGCAGCCGGTACGCGCCGATGGTCCGCGGTTCGCCGGCTTCGAGCGGCTGCATCGCGTCCCCCTCCCCCGTCGGTCCCTGAGCGCTGATCGCCTAGAGCACCTTAGGGGGTGTCACCGGCCCGCCGGGCGGATCCCGCGGGCTCGAACCCGGCGAGCATCTGCTCGAGGGCCTGCTGGTCGGGGCCGACGAACGGGTCGATGCCCGCCGCGAGGCTCACCGTCTCGACCATCCGCCCGGTGATCCCGGCGGCGGGCGGCAGGTGCGTGGAGACCACGA
Source organism: Streptomyces sp. NPDC051364 (assembly GCF_040682115.1). NCBI lineage: Bacteria > Bacillati > Actinomycetota > Actinomycetes > Kitasatosporales > Streptomycetaceae > Streptomyces > Streptomyces sp. NPDC051364. The sequence continues at coordinate 391,300 of NZ_JBFBAH010000006.1, forward strand.
TCTCCGGGTCCATCTCCCGCAGCGGCGCCAACGAGGCGAGGTAGCGGTCGCGGTCCACGACGTGCACCCACGGGCTGTCCACCGAGGCCCACAACAGCTGCGCCGCCCGCAGGTCCTCGGCTGCGACGGCCCCGGCATCGCCGCCGTCGGCGGTGTCCGCGTCCGGCATGGGCGCACCGAAGCAGTCGGAGCTGAAGCAGGCCCGCGAGCGGTCGTCGTAGAAGCCGACGGTCGCCGGGTTGTCGAAGAGCGGCGGCCGGAAGGCGGCGAGCGAGCGGTCGCCGACGTCCAGGGACTGCCCCGGGTTGAGCAGGAAGATCCTGTCCATGGGCAGCGGCCGCTCGCAGGACATGATCCCGGCGGCCAGGAAGGTGGTCACGAGTTTCGCCTTCGGGGCGGCCTCCAGCAGGGCGAAGATCCCGCCGGTGTGGTCCCGGTCGGGGTGGGTCAGCCAGATCCACCGGACGTCGGCGGGGTCGACGGCCGCGCCCAGCACCTCGAGGAAGTTCCGGTCGGGCAGGCCGAGCCCGGTGTCGACGACGACGGGCTCCCGGGCGTGCAAGACGTACGCGTTGACCGGGAGGAAGCCGATCCCGGGCACTTCGAGGCTGTCTCCGAGGACCGTGATGTCCGGGGCGACCTTGCGATTGGTCATGGCGCACTCCCATGGCCCCCTGGCATGAGAACGAACGCGGCCGCCCGAGGAGGTGGTGCCCCTCCTCTTGTGTCCATGGTGTCCCGCGCGGCGCGGACCCGCACGTGCGCGGGCGGCGCGCATCGGGCACCCCATCGGGTCCGCGCATCAGGATCCGCGCATTCCGGCGGGGCGGACGGAAACGGACAGAAAAGCGAAAAGAGGGGGAATTCCCGGGAAACGACATATCCCCCTACCGGAACCCGGGCCACCGCCCGGTAATTCGATCAGCAGAAGGGGCCGGAGGTGATCAGATGCGGGCGCCGTCCCCGCTCAGCAGCTCCACCGCGACATCCGCGGGATAGCCCGTGGTCGGTCCCGTACGACGGGCGAATTCCCTTACACCGGCCAACTGTTCGGGTCCGAAGCGGAAGTCGAGCGTCGTGAAGTAGCGCTGGAGAAGATCGGCGTCGAAGGCCTCCCAGCGGGCAGCCTGCTCGGCGACCTTGGCGACCTCCTCAAGGGAGAGGTCGCGGGAGTCGAGGAAGGCCTCGTGGACCTGGCGTACGACGACCGGCTCGCGGGCGAGGTAGTCCTTGCGGGCGGCCCAGACGGCGAAGACGAACGGCAGTCCGGTCCACTCCTTCCACATCAGCCCCAGGTCGTGCACGTCGAGGCCGAGCCGGGGCGCATCGTGCAGCGAGGCGCGCAGCGCGGCGTCGCCGATCAGCACGGCCGCGTCGGCCTCCTGCATCATCAGGCCCAGGTCGGGAGGACAGGTGTAGTAGTCCGGCTGGACCCCGTACCGCTCGGAAAGCAGCAGCTGGGCGAGGCGTACGGACGTACGGGAGGTCGAGCCGAGGGCGACCCGGGCCCCGTCCAGCTGCTCCAGCGGCACCTGCGAAACGATCACGCAGGACATGACCGGGCCGTCGCAGCCGACCGCGAGATCGGGGAACGCGACGAGCTGGTCGGCATTGCGGAGGAACTCCACGAGGGTGATCGGACCCATGTCCAAGTCCCCCTGCACGAGCCGCTCACTGAGCTTCTCGGGGGTGTCCTTGGTCAGCTCCAGGTCCAGCAGCGTGCCGGTTCTGGCCAGTCCCCAGTAGAGGGGAAGGCAGTTCAGGAACTGAATGTGGCCGACGCGGGGCCGGCTGCGATAGACGTCCACATCGCGAGACTAGCCCCCGGGTCTCCGTCAGCCTTCGGGCGGGCCTCAAACGTCCGGGTGACGTGATCTTTCCCTCTGGTCTCCGCCAGTGGGTGCGTGCTAGGCTCGTCGCAAGTTGCAGTTTGGTTTCCCTTGCAGTACGAGGCCTGCGGAGAATGTGACCCGCAGGCTTTTGTAGTTTTCAGACTTCTTAGCAGGTTCTGGAGCAGGGCGACCCTTTGGCCCATAGGAGGGCTCATGGCTACCGGAACCGTGAAGTGGTTCAACGCTGAAAAGGGCTTCGGCTTCATCGCCCAGGACGGCGGCGGCCCGGATGTCTTCGTCCACTACTCCGCGATCAACGCCTCTGGCTTCCGCTCCCTCGAGGAGAACCAGATGGTGAACTTCGACGTCACGCAGGGTCCGAAGGGCCCGCAGGCGGAGAACGTCACCCCGGCCTAGTCGCCTGGGCCAACTCTCGCGGTTGGATAGCAGTACCCAAGGAGCCCTGCCTCCTCCGTTCCGACGGAGATCGCGGGGCTCCTGCCTTTGCGTTGAACGCTTTTAAGGCCTTTGTACGCAAGCCGCCCCGGTCACCGTTGCACGGTGACCGGGGCGGTCGGCGTCTGAGCGCGGGCCCGCTACGCCGGAGGCGCCGTCGGGGCTGCCGTGATCTTCAGGTCCAGGATCAGGACCACGTTGTCCTTCGTGATCAGGCGGAGGTGGTACGTGCCCGGGGCGACGTCCGTGGTGAACAGCTCCGGCAGCACGATCTTGCCGTCCGCGCCGGTCGGGGCCAGCAGCAGGCTGGTCACCTTCGCGCCGTCCTTGTCCTTGAACCACGGGCCCTTGGCCTTCGCCGGGTCCACCGGCACCCAGGCACCGTCCTGGTTCTTCTCGACCAGCCCGGCGGTGACCTGCGCACCCTCCACCGCCTTGTCCTGGGCGGTGGCCGTGACCTGCACTCCCGTGAAGCTGCTCCCCGCCACGACCTCCAGCGGCTTCGCCGCGTCGGCGTCGGTACGGGTCAGCTTGTCCGCGACCGGGGCCGGCTTCGCCGTGACGGTACCGGTGAAGTTCACCGTGAGCTGGGCCTCGGTGTTGTAGGCCGCCACCCGCAGGGTGAACCCGCCCGCCTTGGCCCCGGCCTTCAGGCCGGGCAGGGCTGCGATGCCCTCGGCGTCGGTCTCGACCACGAGGAAGGTCTTGCCCTCGGCGCCGATGAAGCTGCCCGTGGTGTCGCCCTTGAGCTCGAACAGGATGGGCTTCGCGGCGGCCGGCTTGCCGTCGCTGAGCACCGCCTTGATCCGCGGGACCGCGGTGAACGCGGACCCGGCCTCGGCCTTGAGCTCCGGGCTGCCGAGCAGCTCCAGCTTGGCCAGGGTCGGGGCAGGCGTGGGCTTCTGGGGCTCGGCCGGCTTCGACGGCGTGGGCGTCGGAGTCGGAGTCGGCGTGGGCTTCGGCGTCGGCGTACTCGGAGTGCTCGGCTTCGTCTGCGACGGCGTGGGCAGCGTCGTCGTGGGCGGCGTCGGGTAGTTCCCGACGGGCGGGTTCGGCACCCCGGCGGCACCGTTCTGGTACTGGTGCATGTACCCGACCACGGTGTTCACGTACTCGCGCGAGTTGTTGTAGCTGAGGATCGCCCGGTCGAGCTGCGCCTGGTCCGAGAGGTTCCGGTCGCCCGCGCACAGGTAGAGGCCCGCGCCCAGCGCCGCGTCGTAGATGTTGTTCGGATCGCGCTTGGAGTCGCCGTTGCCGTCTGCGCCCCAGGTGGCCCAGGTGGACGGGATGAACTGGAGCGGGCCGACGGCGCGGTCGTAGACGGCGTCCCCGTCGAACTCGCCCTTGTCGGTGTCCTTGATCTCGGCGAAGCCGTTGCCGTCGAGGCGCGGGCCGCGGATCGGCTTCTCGGTGTAGCCGTCGGCCTTGAGGCCGTAGCCGGAGGCGTGCACGGACTCGACCCGGCCTATGCCGGCGAGCAGTTGCCAGGGCAGCTTGCAGCCGGGGAGCGCGGCGGCCACGGACACCTCGGCGCGCCGGTACGCGTCGAGGGCGGTCGCGGGAATGCCGCTGGCCCCCTCGTCCGCGCCGGTACCCGCGGTGGGCGGTACGGCCGGGTCGGCGAGCGGGTCGGGCAGATCGAGGCGGGCGTCGCCGCGGTCGGTGGCCTGGGGGCTGTCCGGGGTGGGCTCGGACTCGCCCGCGTCGGCGGTGGACGTGTTGGTCACCACCGCGGCGGTCGTCAGGCTGGCCGCGAGCGCGGCCGTGCACAGGACCTTGCGCGAGGTGTTGACGAGGTGACGGTGAAGCGGCTTCACAGTGCGGCGATCCCCCCAAGGCGGCCGACAAGGTATACGGCGGGTCGAGCCGTGAATATCCACTGTCTATCAGGTATTCGGATACGACTCGCCGCCGCCCCGGTAGATGTGACACACCATTCGTCTCGGCTTCACCGGGTCCTCACGACCGAACGAACAAAGGATCTAAGCCCTCGCCGGAATCACCCCAATACTCGCTGGTTTGACCGTTCTTGGCTCGTGAGCGCGCGGCACCGCACGTGAAGGAAATGATCCGGACACGCGGCCGGATTCGGCTAGATTCGGCGCCCATGACCGCTGACGCGTACGAGATAGCCTTCCGCGAGCGGGCGGAGCGCAAGCGGACCCTGGGGGTCTTCCTGTTCATCGCGACGGGCGGCATCTGGCTCTGGCTCGCCTACCAGTTGTTCGCCCCCTTCAGCCTCAGCGGCTCGAGCAGCAGCAGGACGTGCGCCTCCCGCGTCTTCTACGACGAGGGGGACTCCGGGAAGCGCAGCTACGCCGACGCCGAGGGCGACCGCTGCGCGGCCGCACGGGACTCGGCCGACCTGCTCGGCATGCTCGTGGTCTCCCTCCCGCTCGCGGCCGTCGGCCTCTTCCAGTACACCTCGGGCACCGTCAGCCTGGCCATGCGCCGCCACACCGAGGAACTGGCCGTACTCCGGGCCCTGCCCAAGCGCTGAATCACCGGCTCGCCGCGTGCGTGTACACGCACAGCAGAAGCGCGTGCAGGGTGGCCCGTTCCCCCTCGTCGAGAGGGTCCAGCAGGTCGTCGCGGACGGCGGCGACCTCCGAGGTCAGCTCGCGCAGGAGCCGCCGGCCCGGCTCGCTGATGCTCACCAGGACCCGGCGGCGGTCGGCCGTGTCGCGCTCCCGGTCGACGTGTCCGAGCCGTGCGAGTCCGTCGAGCACCTTGACCACGTCGCTCGGGTGCAGCTCGAGCCGCTCGGCGAGATCGCGCTGCGGCTGCGGCCCGTGATCGGCGAGGGCGGCGAGCACGGCCATGTCCCACAGCCGCAGACCGCGCGCGGCGACCCGCTCGGCGACGAGGGCGCGGGCCTCCTTGCCCACCGTGGAGAGCAAGTAGGGAGTGAGGGCGGTCAGTCGGGGCGTCGAGGGGGCAACCATGGCCACATTGTAGGGTGACACCAACCATTGGTGTCACCCTATTGATTGCGCGTGATCGGAGCCCCCATGGACGCCCTGCACACCCGCCTGCTCGTCGCCCGCTTCGGCGACACCTTCCGCTTCTACGACGCCCTGCTCCCCGCCCTGCTCGGCGCGACGCGCACCCGTGGCGGCGCCGAGGGCCCGTACGCCTCGTGGGACGTGGACGGGCAAGGCGTGCTGGCGCTGTTCGACCGTACGGCGATGGCGACGGCGACGGCCGCCACGACGGCATCGCCCGGTGACGGCGGCCCCGGCGGCCCCGATGACCGCACGATGCTGGTCAGCCGCGTCCTGGACGTGGACACCGCCTACGCCGCCTGCCTGGCCCGCGGCGCCACCCCGACCGGCCCGCCGACCGACCGCCCGGAGTGGGGCCCGACCCTGCGCAGCGCCCATGTCCGCGACCCCGAGGGCAACCTGTGGGAGCTCCAGTCGTACTGAGCGTCGCACCCGGGCGCCGGGCCCGCCGCTCACTACGGTGAGGAGCCATGACCGACACCGCACCGATCCGCGTCCCCGACCTGACGGAGCGCCCCCACCGGCTGACCGTCGAGCGCGCGATGATCGCCTCCGAGCACACTCTGTACGCGGCGTGGACCGAGGAGTTCGACCGCTGGTTCGCCGCGCCGGGCTCGGTGGTGATGACGGCCGAGGTGAACGCGCCGTTCTTCTTCGAAACGGAGTTCGCGACGGAGCCGGGGGCTCCACGGACCAGGCATCCGCACTACGGGCGCTTCCTGCGCCTGGTGCCCGACCGGCTGGTGGAGCTGACCTGGCTGACGGGCCGGGCCGGCACGGCCGGCGCCGAGACGGTGGTCACCGTCGAGCTCAGCCCCCACCCGATCGGCACACGGCTGCACCTCACCCACGCCGGCTTCTACGACGAAGCCGCCCGCGACGCCCACGAGTCGGCCTGGCACGAGGTCCTGGCGAACCAGGACGAGGCCCTGACGGGGCCGGGGTGACGCGCGTCACACCCGGCCGCGTCGGCGAGCTGTCACATCCGCCCGGGCTGTTCCGTCAGAGCTGTGTAACGGTCGATACGGCAAGGAGATCACGATGGAAGCTCGGCTCAACTTCTTCGGCAACGCCGTCGCCGCCAAGTTCGCGCGGTACATCAACTCGGCGGGCAAGGTCATCTCGGACTCGACGCTGCCGGCCCCCACGCAGGAGCTGGTGAAGCTGCGGGCCAGCCAGATCAACGGCTGCGGCTTCTGCACCGACATGCACTTCAAGGACGCCGTACACGCCGGGGAGACCGCCGTGCGGCTCAACCTGGTCGCGGCCTGGCGTGAGGCGACGGTGTTCAACGACGCCGAGCGGGCGGCCCTGGAGCTGACGGAGCAGGGCACGCGCATCGCCGACGCCGCCGGCGGTGTCACGGACGAGGCCTGGACGGAAGCCGCCAAGTACTACGACGAGGACCAGCTGGCCGCCCTGGTTTCCCTCATCGCCCTGATCAACACCTACAACCGGATGAACGTGATCGTCCAGCAGCCGGCGGGCGACTACCAGCCGGGCCAGTTCGGCTGATCACGAGCGGGTCTGCCCGACCGCTGCCTCCACCACGGCGGCGGTCGGGCCGTCCCGGCGGAACGACTGCGTCCCGACACGCCGGTCCTGCACCCTCGATGAGGACCCGTCAGGCAGTCGTCCCCTAAGCGGCCTCGGAGCTGGACCGCTGCAACAGCAATCCGAAGACCCAGTACGCGTTCTCGTACCGCTACAGCCGGGGCGGGATCACCATCAACGAGTACGTGTACTGCCTGGTCGGCCTCGGGTCGTACGCCCGCGACTGAGCAGGCCGGACAGCGTCAGCGGGTGGGCCTCATGCCGCGCCGCGCGCAGCTGCGCGGACACCTCCTCCCACGCCCACGAGCCGAGCCAAGCACCTGCCACCCGTGCGGAGTTCGCGATGGCGGCACCGTAGCGGGCCCCTCCGGCAGTCCCGGTCCTCCCTCAGCCGCGGCGGTCCGGCCCGTCCCCGTACAGCGCGTCGATCTCCGCCGCGTAGCGCTCCGCCACCGCCGTGCGGCGGAGCTTCAGGGTCGGGGTCAAGGTGCCCGCCTCGATGGTGAAGTCCTCGGGCAGGACGTGGAAGGCGCGGATGCGGGCCGGGCGGGAGACCGTGGCGTTGGCCGCCGTCACCGCCTCCTCGACCAGGGCGCGGACCGCCGGGTGGGCGGCCGCCCCGGCCGGGTCCAGGTCGATGCCCTCCCGCTTCGCCCACGTCGTGATCTCCTCCGCATCCAGGGTGATCAGGGCGACCGGGTGGGGCCGGTGGTCGCCGATCAGGACCGCCCGCGACACGTACCGGGAGCGCTGGACGGCGAACTCGACCTCCGTCGGGGTGATGTTCTTCCCCGACGAGGTGATGATCAGCTCCTTCTTGCGGCCCGTGATCGACAGGAACCCGTCGGCGTCCAGCTCCCCCAGGTCCCCGGTGTGCAGCCAGCCCTGCGCGTCGAGCGCCTGCGCCGTCGCGGCCGGGTTCGCGTGGTAGCCCGGGAAGACCATCGGCCCCCGGGCCAGCACCTCGCCGTCCCCCGCGATGCGGACCTCGCAGCCCGCGATCGGCCGGCCCACCGTGCCGTGGCGGACGGCCGCCGGGTGGTTCAGGCTGATCACCCCGCCCGACTCGGTCATTCCGTAGCCCTCGTAGACCGCGATCCCGCAGGCCCGCAGGAAGTCCAGGGTCGCCGGGGCGATCGGCGCTCCCCCGGTCAGCGCCCAGTTCAGCCGGCCCCCGAAGGCGCCCCTGACCAGGGAGTACAGGTTCTTCTCCGCCTCCTCGTACGCCGCCCGGGAGGAGGCGGGAAGCCGGCCCTCCGCCGCCAGTACACCGAGCCGTACCGCCTCCCGGAAGCGCGCGGCGCCGCCCTCCTGGGACTCCGCCAGGGACAGCACCACCGAGTGGACCTTCTCGAACAGGCGTGGTACGGACGGGAGATGGGTGGGCCGCGCCTCGGCGAGCTCGGACAGCACGTCCTCGATCCGGCCGCCGAAGTAGCACAGCTCACCGCCTTGCAGCAGCGTCGTGAACTGGATCAGCTGTGCCAGCAGGTGCGCCAGCGGCAGGTACAGGTACGTGGAGTCGCCCGGTCCGCCCCGGGTCAGCGGGAGCGTCGCGTCCTGGATGGCGCCCAGGTTGCCGTGCGTGAGGCGGCAGCCCTTCGGCAGGCCCGTCGTCCCCGAGGTGTAGACGATCGACGCGTCGGCACCCGGGGCCACCCGCCGGGCCCGGTCCAGGAGTTCCGCCTCCGGGGCGGGTTCGATCCCCGGCAGCCCCGGCAGCGCGTCCATCCGTACGACCGCGCGCAGCTGGTCCAGCGCCGGCAGCTTCGCCCGCAGCGCCTCCACCCGGTCCGCCTGCGCCGCGTCGTCGCAGACCACGGCCACCGCCTCCGAGTCCGCCAGGACCCAGGCCAGCTCCTCGTCCCCCGCCGTCGGGTACACCGGTACGAGGACGGCCCCCGCCGCCAGGATCCCGAAGTGGGTGTACGTCCACGCCGGCCGGGTCTCGGCCAGGACCGCCACCCGCTCCCCCGGCGCGACCCCCAGCCCGAGCAGCGCCCGCCCGGTCTGCCGTACGCGGGCGCGCAGTTCGGCGTACGTGACGGTGGTCCAGCCCCCGTCCCCTCTGAACCGCAGGGCGGTCTCGCCTCCGTACCGCTCCGCCGTCCACTCCGTGAACACCGCCAGCGTCTCCGGTCGCACAGCGTCCATCGCCCTCGCCTCCCTGGGGGTACGTCCGAGGTACGTACGTACGGACGACGCTAGGCAGGCCCGCATGCCCTGCGACATGACCGGAAGCGTCACCCCCGCTGACCCCAGCGCTCAATGGGGCTACCGTCGGAGCCATGGGGAGGCGGACGATCACCGTGCACCATGTCCGCGCCGTGCTCGCGGGAGCGGCGCGCAGCGGCATCGACACCGTGCCACTGCTCCAGGAGGCGCAGATCCCGCCGCTGCTGCTCGGCGACGACCGGGCGCGGATCACCCCGGCGCAGTTCGCCCGGCTGTTCCGGGCGCTGTACCGGACCACGCAGGACGAGTTCCTGGGGCTGTCCGCGGTGCCGAGCCGCCCGGGCACGTTCGCGATGATGTGCTACGCCTCGCTCGGCTGCCGGGACCTCGGCGCGGCCGTGGAGCGGGCCGCGACCTTCTACGGCCTCTTCCCGGGCGGCCCCGAACTGGCCCTGGAAGTAACGGATCACGAGGCGCGGTTCACCGTGCACAACGATTTCGCGCGGGACGAGGAGCGCTTCCTGACCGAGTGCGTGCTCGCCATCTGGCACCGGCTGAGCAGCTGGCTGATCGGGCGGCGCATCCCGCTCGCGTACGCGGCGTTCGCGTACCCTCCGCCGCCGCACGAGGCCGAGTACGAGATCCTCTTCGACTGTCCGGTCCGCTTCGGGGCGGACCGTACGGGCGTCGCCTTCGACGCGCACTGGCTGGCCGCACCGCTCGTACGGGACGAGGCCGCGCTGGACGCGATGCTGCGCCGGGCCCCCTTCGACCTGCTGTCGCGGCCGGAGTACGGGACGACGGTCGCGGAGCAGGTCCGCCGGGCCCTGGCACGGCAGTTGCGCAGCTCTCCGCGGCTGCCGGCGCTGGGGGAGGTGGCGGCGCGGCTGGCGGTGTCCCCGGCGACGCTGCGGCGCCGGCTCCGGCAGGAGGGGACCTCGTTCCAGCAGCTGAAGGACCATGTGCGGCGGGACGCGGCGATCGCGGGGCTGGCGGAGAGCGGGGAGCCGATCGCGGAACTGGCGGCCCGGCTGGGATTCTCGGAGGACACCGCCTTCCACCGCGCGTTCCGCCGCTGGACGGGCACGACGCCGGGCGCGTACCGGATCGCGTCCGGTGGTTGGCGGTGACGGGCCGGCGGCCTACGGGATGTTGGCGGTCGACTCGCAGTTGACGGCGACGTCGGCGTTGCCGGCCTCGCCGTCGCAGAAGTCGGTGTTCGCTCCGCCGTCGAGGAAGTCGTTGGCGGGGCCTGCGAAGATCGAGTCGTCGCCGGCCTGGCCGCGGAGCTGGTCCCGGCCGCCTGCTGTGCCGGCGGTCGCGTCCCCGTCGAAGTTGGAGTTGTCGCCGAAGAGGGTGTCGTCGCCGCCCCCGCCGTCGATCTGGTCGTTTCCGGCCGAGGTGACCGACGCGTCCCCGACGGAGCTGTCGCCGATGAGGATGTCGGCTGCGGAACCGCCGGTGATCCGGTCGTTGCCCGCGCCCGTGGCCTGCCCGCCGTCGGGGTCACCGATGTTGTGGTCGCCCAGGGCGAAGACGCCGCCGTCGGCTCCCATGTCGATCAGGTCGTTGCCGCCGGCGCCGACGGCCCCCGCGATGCCCTCGCTGTCGCCGATGACGTTGTCGCCCGCGCCCGGGCCGGCGCGCAGGATGTCGTTGCCCGCACCGGTACCCGTCCCCTGCAAGGGCGCGGCCGAGTCCCCGAGCAGGCCATCGTCGCCGTTGCCGCCCTCCAGCAGGTCGTTGCCGCCGCCGGTGGCGTCTCCGCCCAAGGCGACGCTGTCGCCGGTGATGTGCTCGTCGTCGCCGTCGCCGCCGAACAGGCGGTCGTTGCCGCCGCCGACCGCGGTACCGGCGTCGAGGCTCCTGGAGTCGCCGGTCATGAAGTCGGCGCCCGCGCCGCCGTCCAGGAGGTCGTTCCCGCCACCCACGGCGTTCCCGCTGGCGGTGAACGAGTCGCCGGCCATGTCGTCGTCGCCGTCGCCGCCGCGCAGTTCGTCGTTGCCGCCGCCGACCGCGTTGCCGGTGTCGAGGGCCGTGTCGCCGCGCATGGCGTCGTTGCCGGCCGCCCCGTCGAGCCGGTCGTTGCCGAGGCCGCCGACCAGCCGGTCGTTGCCGCCGAGCCCGCAGATGAGGTCGTTGCCGCCGAGGCCGTCGATGGTGTCGGCCGCCGCCGATCCGACGATCACGTCGTTGCCCGGCGTGCCGGTGATCGTGCCCGTGCCGGTGAGGGTGGCCGCGACGCCGAAGCAGGTCGGCGGCGCGGCGCCGGCGGCGGGCAGCCCCAGGGTGAACAGGGCGGCGGTCGCCGCAGTGACGACACCGGCCGTGATCATGCGTGCCATACCGAGTCCTCCGACGGTCCGTAGCGGCATCGCAGGAGGACTGCCACGCAGCAGCCGGTCCGCAAGCGGTGGCTGCTCCGACTGGCTCACCTTCTCCGTCGTACGGGTGCCGGACCGGGCGGGTGCGATCCCGGGCCAGGAAAGGTGAGCTGCGCGGTCAGCGACGTGCCGACCGGTCGGTCACTACCTTCTCCTCACCTGCCCCCCGCACGAAACGTTCCGTTGGGAGAGCCGCCATGCGTTTGCGAACCCCCACCCGCAGGACCGCCGTCGCCGCCGTAGCTGCACTGGCCGCCGCCTCGGCCGGGATCCCCGCCACGGCCACCGCATCCGAAGCCGGAGCCGGTCGGCCCGGCGACATCGTCGATGTCGCCCCCTCGGCCTTCCGCCCGCTGCCCGGCCAGCCGACCAACACGAAGGCGTGGAAGATCCACTACCGCTCCACCACCGCCGAAGGCGCCCCGAACACCGTCTCCGGCACCGTGATCGTCCCGCAGGACGGCCGGACCGGCCCGCGCCCGCTCGTCACGTACGCCGTCGGCACCGTCGGCATGGGCGACTCCTGCGCGCCGAGCAACAACCTCCCGTACGGCACCGCCATGGAGGCCAACCTGATCCAGCAGCTCACCCTGCGCGGCTGGGCCGTGGTCGTCACCGACTACGAGGGCCTCGGCACCCCGGGGGTCCACACCTACACGGTCGGCCCCTCGGCCGGCCGCGCCATGCTCGATGCGGCGCGCGCCGCCGAGCGCCTCCCGGAGGCGGGCCTGGGGGCCGGCACCCCGGTCGGCATCATGGGCTACTCCCAGGGCGGCCAGGCCGGCAGCTGGGCCGCCGAGCTGCAGGGTTCGTACGCCCCCGAGCTGAAGGTGAAGGGCACGGCGACCGGCGGGGTCCCGGCCGACCTGATGAAGGTGGCCGACTTCAACAACGGCTCGTACGGCTCCGGCCTCATCTTCATGGCGGCGGCGGGTCAGGATGCGGCCTTCCCCGAGCTCCGGCTCGACTCGTACCTCAACCCGGCGGGCAAGGCCCTGGTCGCCGGCATGAAGGAGAACTGCGTGGCGATCGACGCGATCGCCGGCTCCTTCAAGCGGATCTCCGACCTCACCACCCGCAACCCCCTCGAACAGCCGGACTGGCAGGCCCGGTTGAACCAGAGCAGGCTCGGGCGGACGGCTCCGGCCGCGCCGGTGCACCAGTACCACGCGCTCGGCGACGAGCTCATCCCGTACGCCGTCGGGCGGCAGCTGCGCTCCGAGTGGTGCGCGAAGGGCGCGAACGTGGAGTGGGACACGATCTGGGTCGGCGAGCACGTCAGCGGCGTGATCACCCACTCCCTGGCGGCGGGCGACTGGCTGGCGGACCGCTTCGCGGACCGCCCGACGCACGCCAACTGCTGACCGGCGGACCCGGGCCCCAGGAGTCGGCCCCAGGAGTCGGACCCCAGGACTCAGAGGCCTGGGGTCTCGGCGTTGCGGATGATCCGGGTGAGCAGATCCCGTACGGCGGCCGACTCGTCCTCGGACAGCCCCTCGGCGAGCCGGGCGTCGAGCTTCGCCACCAGCGCGTCGGCCTGGGCGAACACCTCCGCGCCGCGCTCGGTCATCCGGATCTCGATGAGCGTGCCGTGGATCGGGTGCGGGGTACGGGCGACCAGGCCGCGCGCCTCCAGCCGGCCGAGCAGGCTGTTCATCGTCTGCGGAGTCACCGAGAGCTTGCGCGCCAGCTCGGCGGCATTGATCCCGGGGTTGTCGCTGAGCACGGCGAGCGCGCCCTGCTGCGCAGCGGTGATCCCCGCCTCGCGCACGGCGGCCTCCTTCGCGGCCTGGGTCACGCGCTCGGCCTGCTTGATGAAGACCAACAGTCGCTCGGAGTAATGCATGCGCCGAGTGTAGGAGACGGTCGCCAGTTCCCGCCGAGATGGCAGGCAGCTTGCGTAGAGCTATTCGCATGCTGTTAGCTGCATGCATACGAACAATCGACAGCCACTTCTGCAAGGAGCCCGACATGACTGCCGTTCGCACCCGCCCCGCCCTCAGCAATGACCTCGCGCGCGCCATCGTCGACGCCGCCCTCGCCGCGGCTCGGGAGACGGAGCTGCGGTTCGCCATCGCGGTGGTCGACGAGTCCGGCCACCTCAGCGCGTTCGCCCGGATGGACGGGTCGGGCCTGATGACCATCCAGATCGCCCAGGACAAGGCCTACACCGCGGCCGCCTTCGGCCTGAGCACCACCGACTGGCACGAGTTCGTCGAGAACGACGCACAGCTGTCGGTGGGCGCCCGGACCGGTATCGACCGCCTGGTCACCTTCGGCGGCGGCCTCCCGGTCGTCGTGGACGGCCAGCTCGTCGGCGGCATAGGCGTCTCGGGCGGCCACTGGTCGGACGACGTAAAGATCGCCGAGGCCGGCCTGGCGGCCATCCCGGCGTAGCCAAATCCAGCCCCGCCGGCGTTTGAGGCGCTGGGGGTCCCCCCAGCGCAGCGAGGGGGAGGGTCCGGGGGCGGAGCCCCCGGCACGGGGCCGGGCAGAGCCCGGGAGACGGAGAAAGGGCGGGGCAGGGAGAGGCTCCGCGCAGCGGCACCCCGCGCCCGCCCTCGGCAACGCGCGCCCGCCCCGGGCCCGGCACGGTCAGCCCGCACCCAACAGCCCGCACCCGGCACGGGATCGGCCCGGGATCGGCACGTGATCGGCACGGTCAGGCCCTGCGGTACAGATCCTCGATCTCCCGCTCGAAATCCCTGGCGATGACCCCCCGCTTCAGCTTCAGCGACGGCGTCAGATGGCCACGGGCCTCCGTGAACTCCCCCGGCAGCACCGCGAAGCGGCGTATCGACTCCGGCCGCGACACCAGCTGGTTCGCCTCGTCCACCGCCCGCTGGAGCTCCGCCCGCAGTTCCTCGTCCCGTACCAGCTCCCGCATCGGCATCGCCGTCTTCTTCCGCATCTGCCGCCAGTGCGCCAGCCCCTCCGGCTCCAGCGTGATCAGCGCCACGACGTACGGCCGGTTGTCGCCGATCACCATGCACTGGCCGACCAGCGGGTGCGCCCGCAGCCAGTCCTCGAGCGGGGCCGGGGCCACGTTCTTGCCGCCGGACGTGATGATCAGGTCCTTCTTCCGCCCGGTGATCGTCAGGTACCCCTCCCCGTCCAGCTCCCCGATGTCCCCGGTGGCGAGCCAGCCCCCAGCCCCCACGCCCCCGTGAGCGGCGTTGTTCCAGTACCCCGCGAACACGTGGCGCCCCCGCAGCAGCACCTCACCGTCGTCCGCGATGCGCACCGCCGTGCCCGGCAGCGGCCACCCCACCGTCCCGAGCCTCGGCTTCAGCGGCGGGGTGACCGTGCTGGCCCCGGTCGTCTCCGTGAGCCCGTACCCCTCGAAGACCTCGATCCCGGCTCCGGTGTAGAACGCCGCGAGCCGCCGCCCGAGCGGCGAGCCCCCGCTCAGGATGTAGCGCACGCGCCCGCCCAGCGCCGCCCGGATCCGCCGGTAGACGAGCGGGTCGTACAGCGCCCGCGCCGCCCGCAGGCTCACCCCCGGGGTCCGGCCCTCGACGATCTCCCCGTACCGCTGCGCGATCCGCGCCGCCCGGTCGAACGACGAGGCCCGGCCCATCCGTTCGGCCGTGGCCCGCGCGGTGTTGTAGACCTTCTCCAGCACGTACGGGATGGCCAGTAGGAACGTCGGCTGGAAGCCCGCGAGATCGGCGAGCAGGTCCTCGGTCTGGATGCTCGGCGCATGCCCGAGCTTCACCCGCGCGCGCAGGCACCCCACGGCCACCATCCGCCCGAACACGTGCGACAGCGGCAGAAAGAGCAGCGTAGAGGCCGCATCCTTACTGACGGACTTGAAGACGGGATGCAGCAGCTCGACCGCATTGTCCGCATCGGCGAAGAAGTTGGCGTGCGTGATCACGCAGCCCTTGGGCTGCCCGGTCGTGCCGGACGTGTAGATGAGGGTGGCCACGGAGTCCGGCGTACGGACGGACCGGCGCGCGTGCACCACTGCGTCGGGCAGGCTCTCGCCGGCCTTGACCAGCCGCGCCAGCGCGCCGGTGTCGAACTCCCACAGGTGCGCCAGCCAGGGCAGGTGCGCCCGCTCGGCGCTGATGATGCGGGCCTGCGCGGTGTCCTCGACGGCGCAGGCCACGGCGCCGGAGTCCTGGATGATCCAGCGGGCCTGGAGCGCGGAGGAGGTCGGGTAGATGGGCACGGTGACCAGCCCTGCGGCCCATCCGGCGAAGTCCAGCAGGGTCCACTCGTAGGTGGTCCGGGCCATGATCGCGAGCCGGTCGCCCTCGCGCAGCCCCTCGGCGATCAGGCCCTTGGCGACGGCCGTGACCTCGGCCGCGAACTCGGCGGCGGTGACGTCCCGCCAGCTCCCGTCCCGCTCCTTGCGGGCGAGCACCACCTCGCCGGGGGCCTCGCGGGCGTTCTGGAACGGGATGTCCCCGAGCGACCCGCTCCCCGGCAGCCCGGCCAGCGCGGGCACCTCCACCTGCCGCACCACCCCGTCGACGACGGTCAACACGGGCGGTACCAGCCTCGGCCCGGCTCCCAGGGCTTCCACGGCGCTCTCCTCGGATCGACTCGAGAGTTACCGCCGGTAATCTATGCACGGGCAACCCCGCTGACCACCCCTCCGCCCACCCCGACCCGAACCCACCCGACACCTCCACACCACCCGCACCACCGACACCATCTGGGATCGGCGGAGGCGGCACCCTGGAAACCGGAACAGCCCCCGGAGCAGCGGGAGTTGGCGCTCGCGTCTACAGTGGGCCGCCTGCGAGAGGGGTGAGTGTGGGGGCACGCGATTTGCCGCGCGAGTACCGGGCCAGAGGGCGGAAGGCTGCCGTCGCCTTGACCGTCCTGGGGCTCATGACGCTCGGGTGGCTGGTGGAGGCGTGGACCGAGGAGCTCATCCCCTACTGGGCGAAGCTGCTGTCGAGCGCGGTGGCGCTGTTCGTCGTGGGGATCGCCGTCACCCTCCCACGGTCCGGGACCTCGGCGGACCGCACCGGCCTCAAGGTCAAGGGACCTCTCCGGACGCGCCGGCTGGCCTGGTCGGAGATCCAGGACATCAAGGCCCAGTCCATCGGGGGCTCATCCCGCGGCGAGGGACTGGTGCCGACCGTGATCACGTACGCCTACAGGGCCGGCGGCCGCCGCCTGATGCTCCTCCACCTCAACGACATGTACTACGACATCGACCGCGAGGTCGGCGTCCTGCGCGCCGCCTGGGCCGAGCTGCGCGACGCCGCCTGAAGGGCGTTGCGCGAGGCCGGCCCCCATCACATCTCAACCTCGCACGGGTGTGCGGCTGCGTCGGCGTCTCCGAGGGGCGGTACGCAGGGACGTTCGCCACCGCCGGGCAGACGCAGTGCCTGGAACTGCCGAGCCCCCAGGGCGCCCGGATCGCCGCCCTCACCTCTCTCGGCGGCGCGGGCGTAACCGTCCAGGTCGAGGTGGTCGACAAGAACGGCACCGCACAGTGCACCGCCGGTGATCTCGACCGGGGCGGCTGCGCCCTGACCGGAGCGGCACCGTTCCGTGCGCTGGTGCGCGCCGGCGACGCCACCGCTACCGGACCGTACGGCGTCCACTTCGTCCGTACGGACGTGACGCAGAACGGCTGTCAGGTCCTGCCCGCCGGGAGTTTCGCCGACGATGCGGCGGCCGTGCGGCTGGAGACCGGCAACGGCGTCTTCTCGCACTGCCTGACCATCCCGGCCGACGCACACTCCACCTCCGAGCTCCTCCGTATCCGCTACGGCCTCCCGGACGACAACGAGCTGTTCCCGCGCTACACGATCAGCGTGGTCGACACCGACGGCAACGGGCCGTCCTGCTACGACCACCCCGCCCCGGGCCAGCAGCTCCGGACGGACGGCCTCACCAGCTGCTCCTTCACCTCCGGCAAGGCGTACACCGTCCTCCTGCAGGGCCAGGACGCCGCGCGCAGCCACACCCTGGACCGCCGGGACGTCACCGCCACGGCCAAGGGCTGCGCCGCGTCCGCCGCTACGGCGGTCGGCGCCCCGGCAACGACCGGAACCTCCGGCCAGAACGGCACCCTGCGCTGCCACCGGATCACCACGGCCGCCGCCACGGACCGGCTGCACATCAACCCCCGGGACGCCCACGACGGCACGAACGTGCTGGTCATGGACAACAACGGCGGCATCGCCTGCCACCAGCGGACCTGGGCGTGCACCCCCACGGGCTCCACCGGCTACCAGGTGGTCACCCAGGTCCCGGAGAACTACCACCTGCCCGCTTCCTACCGCCTCGACGCCTGGCGGATCGCCACGGCCGCCGGGCCCGTCCCCGAATGCCTCCGGGTCGGATCGGTCGCGTACGGGTACGGCCCGCTGACCGGCACGCTCTCCGAGCAGCGCACCGGCGCGTGCGCTGTCCTGCCGAGCGTCTCGGGCGACCAGTTCAGGGCCGACATCACCTCCACCGCCACGGACGGGTCCCCCGGCCCGCAGCCCGCGCTCTACGACAACACGGGGCGCAACCTCTGCACGGGCAGCTCGTCCACGTACGACTGCCAGGGCGCCGACCGGAGCCTGTTCGTCCTCTCTCTGCAGGACTGGGCCGACCATTCGGCCTACCGCGCGAATCTCGTCTGCACCAACGCGCCCTGCGGCTCCGAGGACGTGTCCGTCGGGACGGTCACGCCGGACACCGCGCAGAGCGGTACGGTCGCGACCCGCACCGTGCAGGGCACGGCGCTGGGCATGAACACCACCGTCAAGCTGACCGGCGGCCCGGCGCCGCTGACGGCCACGACCGTCTCGGTCTCCGACGACGCCCGGACGCTGAAAGCGACCGTGGACCTGCGCACGGCACCCGCCGGCACCTGGAACATCAGCGTCGACGCGCTCAACAGCCAGTACCCGCGCGGCACGCTGACGGTGACGCCGCCCGCGGTCTCGGGCCTGGGTACGTACAAGCCGATCACGCCCACCCGGCTGATGGACACCCGTAGTGGGCTGGGCGTGCCGAAGGCCAAGGTGGGCCAGGGCGGCACCGCGACCCTGCAGGTCACAGGCACGGCGGGGATCCCGGCGGCGGGCGTGACGGCCGTGGTCCTGAACGTCACGGCGACCGACCCCACTTATGCCAGCTACGCCTCCGTCTACCCCAACGGCACGACCCGCACCAGCGCGTCCAACCTGAACGTCACCGCGGGCCAGACGATCCCGAACCTGGTCATCGTCCCCGTCGTCAACGGAAAGGTCAGCTTCTACAACAACGCAGGCTCCGTCGACCTCATCGCCGACGTCGCCGGCTACTACACGATGTAACGCCGGAGCACCTCCCCGTGCGTCGGCCTGCACCGGGCCGACGCACGGCGGCCGCCCCGCCCCGGCCCGGTGCAGGGTCCGTCAGTGCAGGGCGAGGCGCATCAGGATTCGGGGGTGCCCTGCCAGGACCGACGTGGTGTCGGCGGCGTGGACGAAGCCGGCGCGCTCGAAGTTCTTCCGGATCCCGGCGTACGCCATCGTCAGGTCGACCTTGGCGTCGCCGTTGTCGAGGGGGTACGCCTCGATCGCCGGCGCGCCGTGGGCGCGGGCGAACTCGACCGCACCGGCGATGAGGGCGTGCGAGATCCCCCGCTTGCGGTAGCCGGGGCGTACGCGGATGCACCACAGCGACCAGACCGGCAGGTCGTCGACGTGCGGGATCTTGCGGTTGCGCGCGAACGAGGTGTCCGCGCGCGGCGCCACGGCGGCCCAGCCGACCGGCTCGTCACCGTCGTACGCGATCACCCCCGGAGCCGGATCCGCACGACACAGCTCGGCGACGTACTCGCCGCGGGCCTCCCCGCGCAGCTCGTTGTTGAGCTTGGACGGGATCCGATGGCTCAGACACCAGCAGACGTTGGCCCCGGCCGACTTCGGCCCGAGCAGGGTCCGGACGTCCCCGAACACCCCGGCGGGGCGAACCTCGATGGTCATGGCACCAGAGTGGCACGCCGTACGGTCCGGGCATCGGCGGCGCTCGCGGTCAGGGCTTCGCCCGGATGGCCTCGAGCGGTTGCCCGGTGCAGGCGTCTGCGCCTGGATGGAAGTCCCGCCGGTCGCAAGGCGGAGCAGACGGAAGGACACCTATCTCGACGGCTCGTCCGACCCGGAAGGGTGGGACGTGGTGTTCATCTGACGCCTAGGCCGCCGCGCCTACCGCGCGCGGTGGTGGGCAGTCGCGGCAGTGGCCCGGGTGCGGGGACCGGAAGGCGCGTTCGCAGCCGTCGCAGGTCTGGAACGGGTCCGGCCGTCTGACCGGCCTCGGCGCCGGAGCGTGTGGCAGGGGCGGCGGGAGCAGCGCCTCGAGGCGGTATGCGAGTACCGAGGCGGGGCTGCGCATCGGCTCGGGGAGGTTCGTGGTCAGGGCCAGCCCGACCGCCTCGGGGTCCGCACCTCGGTCCAGCCAGGTCGATACGCCGGGTGCGAGGCGTTGTACGTCGCGCTCGGCCAGGAGCAGGCGCGGGTCGTAGCGGCGGAGGCCGGCGAGCAGATCGGCCGCCCCGGCGTGCAGCTGCCGTGGCTCGGGTGCAAGATCCGGCTCCGGCGCGGGCGAAGGCTTCCGCCTCGGCTCCGGGCCCGCCCCCGCCTTCGGTGAGGGGTCCGCCTCCGGTGTCGGCTCCGGCTCCCGGTCCGGGTCCGGGTCCGGGTCCGGGTCCGGGTCCGGGTCCCAGTCCGGTGCGGGCTTGCGGGACGGTGGGGGCGGGCCGTCCGGGGTGGCCAGCGGCTTGTTGTACGAGTACGTGCGGGTTGCCACCCGGCCGGTGGGCAGGCGCTCGGTTCGGCGTTCCAGGTAGCCGTGGCGCTCCAGCTCGTGGAGGGCGGAGCTGATCCGCCTCTCCCCCTCCGTGAACCGCTCGGTGAGCGCCTTGATGCCGACCGGGGAGCCTTCGGGCAGCGACTGGATGTACGCCGCGACCCCGATCGCCGTCGCCGACAGCTCGCGGTGCTGGAGGAGGTGGTTGCCGACCACGGTGTAGTGACTGGCGTGCCACGTGTTGACGTGGATGACACCGGATCGGGGGGTCCCGGTGCGAACTCGGGACGAGGCGCGCGAGGGCGCGCTAGGGTGCTGAAGAGCCATGGGGAAGCGAGTCACTTCCTGCTTGGTCAGGCCCTCGACCGGGATTGCAGTCCCGCCGGGGGCCGTCTCATGTCTGCGGTTGTCGGGGCGAGCATATGCCCGCCAACCGGACCGAAATCCAGCTCAGTTGGCACAGTTCACCCGACCGAGCGACGAGGGCCGGTGGGGTTGGGTTGGTTGGTTCTTTCCCCCGGTTCTTTAGGTCTTTATGCGTCTAAGCACGCCGGGTCGCGACGAATCGTGACGCGGCATCGAATGAGACCTCCGCCCACACCACCTTGCACGGGGTCGGCCCTTCCCTTACGCCCCAACGGTCTGCCAGTGCTTCGACCAGGACCAGACCCCGGCCCGCGTCGCGAATCTCCGGGATGCGGTCACCCCGGGTGTCCGTCACCTCGATGAGCAGCGTGCCGGGGGTGACGGTGAGGGCGAGCCGGAAGTCCCGTCCGGGGACGCGCCCGTGGGTGATCGCGTTGGCGGAGAGCTCGGCGATGATCTGCCCCGGCACCTCCAAGGGCAGCCCCCAGGCACGGAGTTGTTCGATGGCGAGCACGCGCCCGAGCCGAGCCCCGCGCGGGGTCGCGGACAGCTGGACGTGAAAGTCGACGAGTTGAGGAATCACGTCACTCAGCGTGGCGGTCCGTGCGTACCGTGGGAACCAACACCGCCCGTACGTCCCGCGTTTGTCCGGTGCTTGTCCAGTGCTGTCGCGGCTGTCCGGACCGACCTGACGGGTACGGGGCGCTGAGGACATCGGCTCGTCGGAAGTGGGCGCGCAATGAGCGTGGACAACATTGACGGTACGGAAGAACCCGGGTGGGACGTAGACCCGGAGGACGAACAGGGCGTAGCGGTGCTCGCCGCGCTGGCCCGCCAGCTCAAGACCTGGCGTGAGTCGGCGGGCATGCGGGCGGCCGACTTCGGGGCGGCCATCCGGTACGGGGAGGACCTGGTACGCAAGGTCGAAGCGGGCAAGCGGATCCCCCGCCCCGAGTACCTGGACAGGGCGGACAAGGTACTGAACGCGGGCGGCAAGATCGCCGCCATGAAGGTGGACCTGGAACAGGTCCGCTACCCGAGGAAGGTCCGGGACCTGAAGCAGAGGGAGGGCAAGGCCGTCGAAATCGGCACCTACAACAACCACAACATCCATGGCCTGTTGCAGACCGAGAACTATGCCCGGGCGCTCTTCGAGATGGCTCAGCCCCCTCAGTCACCGGAGCAGGTGGAGCGGGGAGTAGCCGCACGGCTGGCTCGGCAGTCGATCTTCGAGCGGTCGCCTGGGCCTGCTCTCAGTTTCGTCCAGGAAGAGGTGACCCTGCGACGCACCATCGGGGGCACAATGGTGTTGCGCGGCCAACTCGAACGACTGTTGGAGTTGGCCGGGTTGCGGAACGTCACGATCCAGGTGATGCCGACCATCTGCGAGGACCACGCCGGAATGGGAGGCCGCATCCAGGTGCTGAAGTTCGGTGACGGAACGGCAGTGGGACGCTCCGAAGGAATCTTCAACGGCCGTCCGGTCTCTGAACACAAGCAGTTGCAGATCCTTGATCTGCGCTATGGCATGATCCGGGCCCAGGCTCTCTCGCCCCGGGAGTCACGAGCCTTCATCGAGAAACTGCTGGGAGAGACGTGATCCACATGGCCGAGCTGGAGTGGTTCAAGAGCAGCTACAGCGACAGCAGCGACATCAACGACTGCGTCGAGGTGGCCAACACCCCCGGCGCCGTCCTGGTCCGGGACTCCAAGGACATCCAGCGGGACCACCTGGCCTTCGGGCCGCACGCGTGGGCCGGGTTCGTGGCCCACGCGTCCGGCATCTGACGACGTCCCTCAGGCGCGGGTGCAGACGTGCACCGACTCGCTGTGCCCGCCCTCGCTGTGGACGATCCGCAGCACGTTGTTCTTGTACGTCACCTTCAGCACCTGACCGTCGCTCGTGTCCTTGTGGCCCGGGGGCTTCCAGGGGAAGGTGAGCGAGACGTTGTCCCCGACCTCGTTGGGGACGGTGAGGGCTTCGCCGCCGGTCAGCCGGCTCACGCCCTTGGGGGCCTCGTACACGTCGAGGACCAGGTGGCCGCCGCGGTGCAGCCAGCCTCCGTGCCAGGTGACCGGCTCGGGGCCGCTGGTCCAGGTGATGGTCCAGCCGGAGTTCCCGCCGCCGTCCGCGTTCACGGTGGCGGTCCCCTTCACGGTCTCGCCGTTCGGCGTGGTCGACTCGAGGTGCCAGTCGCCCTTGATGAAGGCGTCGAAGGCCCTGGTCACCACGGTGGACGCGGTCGACGCCGGTGCCGGGGCGGCTGCGGAGGATGCGGCCCCGCCACCCGCCGGTCCCGAAGCCGAGGCCGAAGGAGCCGAGGACGATGCGTCCGCGCCCCCCGAGGCCGGGGCTGCGGCCTTGTCCTTGCCGCCGCACGCCGCGACCAGCGTGGCGCCGACCCCGATCGCCAGGTAGCGCATTGCGTTGCGCCGCCCGATCATCCGTGCCGCCGTTCGTATCTCTCGTACCGTCACCAGTCCCCCGTACACACTCAGTTGATCAGCAGCGACCGACTATAAGGGAGCCCTCGCACATTCATCCGTACGGCCCGGTTCGGCCGGTGGGGCCTGGGTAGGGACCGGGCCGTCCATCCCCCATCGGCAGCCCCGGAGGCATCCGTGCCCGACATGAACGGCCCCTACCAGGCAGGCACCCCCTGCTGGATCGACCTGATGGTCCCCGACCAGCAGGCCGCCCTCGACTTCTACCGCGACCTCTTCGGCTGGCAGGGGGAGATCGGCCCGGCGGAGACCGGCGGCTACTCCGTCTGCACCCTCAAGGGCAAGCCGGTCGCCGGGATCATGAAGGCCATGAACCCCGATGGGACGGTGCCGGACCCGATGCCGCCGACCGCGTGGACCACGTACCTGGCCACCGACGACGTCGACGCCACCCTCAAGACGGTCACCGACGCGGGCGGCTCAGTGATGATGGGCCCGATGGACGTCATGGACCTCGGACGGATGGCCGTCATCACCGACCCGACCGGCGCCGCAGTCGGCCTCTGGCAGTACGGCACCTTCCCCGGCGCGGGCATCGTCAACGAGCACGGCGCGCTGATCTGGAACGAGCTGAGCACCGGCGACACCGACGCCGCCGCCGCGTTCTACTCCGCCGTACTGCCGCTCACCACGGTCCCGTCGCAGATGCCGGACGCCCAGGGGTACACGGAGTTCAAGGTCGGCAGTCGCGCGGTCGGCGGGCTGATGGATCTCTCCTCGATGCCGCCTGGGGTTCCGCCGCACTGGCAGCCCTACTTCCACGTCGACGACGTCGACAGCATCCAGGCGGCCGCGGAGCGGGCCGGCGGCAGCGTCAAAGCCCCGGCGTTCGACATGGCAGCCGGCCGGATGGCCGTCCTCGCCGACCCCCAGGGCGGCACCTTCGCAGTGATCAAGGCCACTGCGCCGGAGCAGCCCGCCTGAGCAGGGGCGGCCGTTGCCCCCGGCCGTCACGGCCGGGGCAACGGGCTGTCGCTTCCACCGCTTGGAACCGTGTGCTCCCCATCCGCGTCCCTCATGAACATGATCAGCCGAATCTGGTCATGTCCGGTTATCAACTACTCAGGGGACACATGTCGTTCGACGCGGAATGGGCTCAGCACAAGGCCGCCGTACTCGCGCAGCAGTCGCCCGCCATGCGCCTCAACCACGTGCCCGCCGAGGCGAGCACCCCGGGCAGCCCGGCCGGGAGCCTCGTGGCCGGGGCGCAGTCCATCAACGGCAACGCCAACCTGCTGATCGAGATCGCCGCGCTCCTCCACGAGGGCCGGCCCGACGGCGACGCGAGCACCATGGCCCGCGCCCCGCGGGCCCACGCGGACGTCTCGGCGGAGGCCCTGCGCTTCGCCCGCTTCGCCGACGACCAGTTCAAGGACACGATCAACCTGTTCGCCGCCCTGGCCACCAAGCTCAAGACCACCGGCACCAGCTTCGCGCAGGTAGACGACGGGACGGCCCGCAACTTTCTGGGCGGCATCCTCGACGGCGGCCAGTACGTGAAGCCGGAGTCCAAGTGAGCCTGAGCCACCGCAAGGACGTCCAGTTCCTGGAGGAGTGCAACCCGGCGCTGGTGGAGCGCAACGCCGCCGAGTTCAAGCGGCTGCGCGATCTGCTGGTGCAGGCCGAGGATCCCGCGCGGCGCGCGGAGACCGGTACGCAATGGCAGAGCGACGGCAGCCACACGTACACCGACCGCCTGTCGGAGGCCCGTCAGCTCGTGCTCCACATGGCCGAGGGGTACGACAAGGCGGCAAGCGCCCTGCACGCGTACGCGGCGGCCCTGACGACCGCCAAGTCGCACTACTCGAACGGCAAGCGCACCGAGCGCAAGCTCGCGGCGCTCATCGCCACGAAGGGTACGGCGATCACGCGCACGGCGCAGGAGGCGGAGCCGATGTGCCAGTGGGAGGACATGCGGGCGACGACCGGGGTCATGGACTTCTTCGCCGAGCTGACGATGGACGTGGACGACATCCGCGAGGAGGCGAACCGGCTGCACGATGACGCGGGCGGCAGTTTCCACCTGGCGAAGACGGCCGAGCAGGAGGCTCGGAGCGTGTGCGTCCACGCGATGAAGCAGGCGTACGAGCTGCTGCCCGAGTTCAAGGTCAAGGGCGGCGGGGGCGGGGTCGACGTGTACGCGGCGATGGCCGACATCCGCCGCGAGGCGGCGGAGGCCCGTACGAACCCCCTGACGCACCTGCCGGGCAGCGGCCCGAAGAAGGAGATGACCGGCCCGTTCGGGAACGAGCCCGTCTCACCCGAGCTGCGCGACATCCGGATGCGGGTGGCGGGGCTGCCGGAGGCGGACGACAACTACTGGGACCCGCCGCAGTCGGACGAGGGCCGGGCCGAGTGGATCCGCAACAACAAGGAGATCCTGCGCGCGGCCGCGCAGCGGGCGGGGCTACCGGAGGAGATGGTCGCGGGCATCGCGTGGAAGGAGGTCGGCGGCCAGCCGGGCATCTTCGACGACGGCGTGGACTTCTTCCGCCAGGCGGCGGACGCCCCGTGGGGCCTGAGCCCGGTCACGGCCGAGAACCTGCCGGACCGCGCGGGCGGCAAGCCGGACGAGACCTCCTTCGGCCCGATCGCGGTCCAGCTGCGGCGCGGGGCGGAGGTACTGGGCTACGACCCGGAGAACCTCACGGACCAGCAGCGCAACGTGGTGAAGTCCGCGCTCCAGGACCCGAAGCAGAACGCCTTCATAGCCGCCGGCTTCCTGGCGCAGATCAAGGAGGAGACCGGCTACGCGAACATCCCGGCGGACCAGCTGACCGAGGCCCAGATGCAGGAGATCGCCGCCCGCTACAACGGCGGCCCGTACTGGGAGTCGAAGAAGGCCCAGGACTACGGCGATGATTTCCGGAACAACCTCGGCAACGTGAAGAAGGCAATGCAATGACGTACGGGAGCGGGCGCGAGAGCATCGACCTGCCCGAGGACCGGGGCTGCCTCCAGTGGGTCCTCGGCGTCCCCCTCGCCCTCATCTACCTGCCCGCGGTGTACATCTGCGTCCTCCTGCTGGTGGCCGACCCGATTGCGGCTGAGGACCAGCGCACGCGCGACGACGCCCACGCGATGGGCGCTGTAGCCCTGTGCCTCAGCTTCGCCGGCCTGCTCCTCTCCCTCCTCCCGGTCTACCGCCGGACGATGAACCGCTGGTGGTACGCCGTCCCGCTGGTCCTCGCCACGCTCGCCCACTTCGCCGCGACGGCCCTGTGAACGCACCGCAGCCCCCGCCCGGACGGGGGCGGGGGCTGCGGGGTGGTGGGACGGTCAGGCCGGGACGGGGACCGCGGTGGGGTCGTCCAGCGGGGAGGACGAGGCGGCCTCGTAGGCCTTCTTGTCCAGGATTCCCTCGCGGGCCGCGACCACGACCGGGACCAGGGCTTGCCCCGCGACGTTCGTGGCGGTGCGCATCATGTCCAGGATCGGGTCGATCGCCATCAGCAGGCCGACGCCCTCCAGGGGCAGGCCCAGGGTGGAGAGGGTCAGCGTCAGCATGACCGTGGCGCCCGTCAGGCCGGCCGTGGCGGCCGAGCCGACGACCGAGACGAAGGCGATCAGCAGGTAGTCGGTGATCGTCAGCTGGACGTCGAAGATCTGCGCGATGAAGATCGCGGCGAGCGCCGGGTAGATCGCGGCGCAGCCGTCCATCTTCGTGGTGGCGCCGAACGGGACGGCGAAGGAGGCGTACTCCTTCGGGACGCCGAGGCGCTCGGTGACCTTCTGGGTGACCGGCATGGTGCCGACCGAGGAGCGGGAGACGAAGGCCAGCTGGATCGCGGGCCAGGCGCCCTTGAAGAACTGGATCGGGTTGACCTTGGCGACCGTCGCGAGGAGCAGCGGGTAGACGCCGAACATCACGAGCGCCGAGCCGATGTACACGTCGGCGGTGAAGGTCGCGTACTTGCCGATGAGTTCCCAGCCGTACGAGGCGATCGCGGTGCCGATCAGGCCGACGGTGCCGATCGGGGCGAGGCGGATGACCCACCACAGGGCCTTCTGGAGCAGCTCCAGGACCGATTCGGCGACGTTCAGGAGCGGCTGCGCCTTGTTGCCGAGCTGGAGGGCGGCGATACCGGCGACGGCGGCCAGGAAGACGATCTGAAGCACGTTCAGCTCGGTGAACGGCGTGATGACGTCCTTCGGGACGATGCCGGTCAGGAAGTCGAGCCAGGAGCCGGTGCGCTTGGGGAGCTTGCCGTCCTGCGGGGTGAGGCCGGTGCCGGCGCCCGGGTTGGTCAGCAGGCCGATCGCGAGGCCGATGCCGACGGCGATCAGCGAGGTGATCATGAACCAGAGCAGGGTGCGCGAGGCGAGGCGGGCGGCGTTGTTCACCTTCCGCAGGTTGGTGATGGACACCAGGATCGCGAAGAAGACGAGGGGGGCCACGGCCAGCTTCAGCAGCTGGACGAAGATGTCGCCGATCTGCTCGAGAGTCTTGGCGAGCCAGCTGACGTCCTGGCTGCGGGCGAGCCAGCCGAACAGGACACCGAGCACGAGGCCGGTGACGATCTGGGCCCAGAAGGGGAACTTGAAAGAGGCCTTGGCGGGGGCCTGAGGGGTCGCGGACACGGACACACTCCGGGGGTGATGCGCAAAGAAAGTGGGGACGGAAGAACGGCGTGGACTCAGCGACAGCCACAACAGGCCGCGGACACGCGGCGGCAGAGGTCGACGTGCAGGCGCGCCACGAGCAGGACACCCGTGGTCATTTCATGCGCAACTGTGGTCAACATGTTTAACACGCTAACACTTTCCCTTTGAGGATCTCAAAGGTGCACTTTGAGACATGGGCACCCCGAAAACGCCGAACCGCCCCAGCACGCAGGGGAAGTTCCCGGTGCTGGGGCGGTTCGGTGCGCTTTGGGCTGTGACGCAGCTAACGCATGTGCGGGAACTTACGCGCGGGCGGCGTCGTCGGCCGCGTCCTCCTGGGAGCGGTTCGCGGCGAGCCGCTCCTTCGCGCCCGCGACGCGTCCGGAGATCTGCGTGGACATCTCGTCGCGCTGCTTGCGCAGGAGTACGAAGGACACCGGCGCGGAGATGACGAGGGCGAGCAGCACGACCCAGGCGGGGTTGGCGTCGCCGAGGCCGGCGGGCACCCAGCCCACGTTGACCAGGACGGAGACCAGGACGAGGCATCCGACGAAGATGCCCAGGCGCATCGCGGTGTAGCGGATCGTTGCGCTCGGCTTGAGGGACACGGTGACCCCTTCTCTCTCGTCGGTACGTCGTCAGGTGCCCGTCCAGTGAAGCACGCCGCAGCTACGGACAAACCCTCCGGGGGTCAATGCAGCGGCAGCAGCATCGTGATGTCGTCGCGGTCGTCGCCCGGGGCCACCCGGATGGCGTCCGGGACGCGGCCGACCTCCTTGTAGCCGCAGGCCGCGTAGAAGTGCTCCAGGCCCATGCCGCCGCGGCAGCCGAGCCGGATCGCCTCGATGCCGTCGAACGAGCGCGCGGCGTCGGCGACGGCCTCCATCAGCGCCCGGCCGGCGCCCTGCCCCTGGAGGCCGGGGCTGACCATGACGGTGTAGGCCCAGACCCAGTGCGTCTGCAACCGGTGCGTGTTGAACGCGAGGACGGCGGCGGCCTGTACCCGCCCGTGCGCATCACGGCCGACGACCAGCCGGTGGCGCCCCTCGGCCATCGCGACGAGGTGCTTCACCAGCTCGGGCCGGATGTCCTCGGCGGTGACGGGCGGCACGAATCCGACCGCGCCGCCGGCGTTGGAGACCTCGGTCCAGAGTTCGGCGACGCCGTCGCGCAGCGCGGGGTCGACAACCGGGTCGACCGTGAAAGTAAGGGCCATGGAGGCAGATTATCTATTACCGGCAGTCTCGGCAACGAAAGAGCGCGCCGACATGCGAACGGCCCCGGTCCTCGTGGGACCAGGGCCGTTCGAGCAACGGAGCGCCTCAGACGCGCATCGCCTGCGGGGTCTCGCGCAGGGCTGCGTCCGGGCCGGGGTACTCGCGGATGATCTCGTAGCGCGTGTTCCGCTCGACCGGGCGGAAGCCCGCCTCGCGGATCAGCTCGAGCAGATCGTCACGGCCGAGCTTGTTCGGCGTGCCGTAGTTGTCCGCGTCGTGCGTGATCTTGTACTCGACGACCGAGCCGTCCATGTCGTCCGCGCCGTGCAGCAGCGCCAGCTGGGCGGTCTGCACGCCGTGCATCACCCAGAACACCTTGACGTGCGGCACGTTGTCGAACAGCAGTCGCGAGACGGCGAAGGTCTTCAGCGCCTCCGCGCCCGTCGCCATCGTCGTCCGCGCCTGGAGCTTGTTGCGGACCTTGCCGTCCTGCATGTCCACGAAGTCGTGCTGGTAGCGCAGCGGGATGAAGACCTGGAAGCCGCCGGTCTCGTCCTGGAGCTCGCGCAGCCGCAGCACGTGGTCCACGCGGTGGCGCGGCTCCTCGATGTGCCCGTACAGCATCGTGCTCGGGGTCTTGAGACCCTTCTCGTGCGCGAGCCGGTGGATGCGCGACCAGTCCTCCCAGTGGGTGCGGTGGTCGACGATGTGCTGGCGGACCTCCCAGTCGAAGATCTCCGCGCCGCCGCCGGTCAGCGACTCCAGACCGGCCTCGATCAGCTCGTCCAGGATGTCGGAGGCCGACATTCCGGAGATCGTCTCGAAGTGGTGGATCTCGGTCGCCGTGAACGCCTTCAGCGAGACGTTCGGCAGCGCCTCCTTCAGCGCGGAGAGCGAGCGCGGGTAGTACCGCCACGGCAGGCTCGGGTGCAGGCCGTTGACGATGTGCAGCTCGGTGAGGTTCTCGTTCTCCATGGCCTTGGCCAGGCGCACGGCCTCCTCGATGCGCATCGTGTACGCGTCCTTCTCGCCCGGCTTGCGCTGGAACGAGCAGTAGGCGCACGACGCGGTGCACACGTTCGTCATGTTGAGGTGGCGGTTGACGTTGAAGTGGACGACGTCGCCGTTCTTGCGCATGCGGACCTCGTGGGCGAGGCCGCCCAGCCAGGCCAGGTCGTCGGACTCGTAGAGGGCGATGCCGTCCTCACGGGTCAGCCGCTCGCCGGAGCGGACCTTCTCCTCCAGCTCGCGCTTGAGCCCAGCGTCCATTCCGGTCATCCCGGTCGTCTCCTCTACGCGTCCCGTCCTGCCTGCAAACCGCCACCCACCGTACTCTTAGCGCTCCTCGGGCAGGTCCCCGACCCGGTTCTCCCACTTGGTGGAGAGCACGATGGTGGTACGGGTACGGGAGACGCCCTTGGTGCTGGAGAGCTTGCGGATGATCCGCTCCAGCCCGTCCACGTCGCCGGCGCGCACCTTGAGCATGTACGAGTCGTCGCCGGCGATGAACCAGCAGTCCTCGATCTCCGCCAGGTCGCGCAGCCGGCGGGCCACGTCCTCGTGGTCCGCGGCGTCGGAGAGGGAGATGCCGATCAGCGCCGTGACGCCGAGGCCGAGCGAGGCCGCGTCGACGGTCGCGCGGTAGCCGGTGATCACGCCGGCCGACTCGAGCCGGTTGATCCGGTCGGTGACGCTGGGGCCGGAGAGGCCCACGAGCCGGCCCAGCTCCGCGTACGAGGCACGTCCGTTCTCCCGGAGTGCCTGGATGAGCTGCCTATCCACCGCGTCCATATACCTGGAGCCTTCCATTATTCGGCGATCCCGCAAGTTTACGTATAGAATCAAAGGCACACAGGGTCAACACCCTGTGAATCTTTCAACAGATTGGCGATGATCTCGCTGATCTGACGACATCAGGAGTGGTTCACCGTGTACACGATCGAGATGGCCTACGCGCACATGCGACAGCTCCAGGAGCTGGCCAACCGATCCCGCACCGACCAGCCCGCCGCCGCCCACCGCGTCGACCGGACCCGCAAGCCGAGCACGGCGAAGAAGCGCTAGTCACGGCTTGCCTCCCGGGGGGCGGGAGCCACCGAGCTCCCCCTCCCACCGGCGGTACAGCTTGTGCGGCACCCCTGCCGCATCAAGCACCCGCCCCGCGACGAAATCCACCAGGTCCTGGATGTGCGTCGCACCCGCATAGAACGCCGGAGAGGCGGGCAGCACCACTGCGCCCGCCTCGTCCAGCGCCACCAGATGCCGCAGCGTCTGCCCGTTCAGCGGGGTCTCCCGCACCGCGACCACCAGCCGGCGCCGCTCCTTGAGCGTCACGCTCGCGACGCGCTGGAGCAGGTCCTTCGACAGTCCGAGCGCCACCCCCGCCACACAGGCCGTGGACGCCGGCACGATCAGCATCCCCTTCACGGGGTACGAGCCCGAGCTCGGCCCGGCGGCCAGGTCGCCGGCGCCCCAGTAGCGGACGTCGCCCAGTTCCGGCCGGGCGAAGGTCGCGGGCTTGCCGTCCGCCCCGTGCTCGAGCCAGGCGCCGAGATCGTCGCGCCAGTGCGCATCGCGGAAGGCGATCCCGGTCTCGTCCAGCAGGGTCAGCCGCGAGGCCCGGCTGACCACCAGGTCCACGCTCTCCCCCGCCGCCAGCAGTCCGCGGATCACCGCGGCCGCGTACGGCGTCCCGGACGCCCCGGAAACCCCGACCACCCACGGGGTGCGCTTGCCGTCAGTCATAGCTCCGAGACTATCCGGCCACTCCAAAACGACGCTGAGTAAGGTGACCTGAGCGTCGACGGGTGGTCGGCGGGCAGGGGGATCAGGACATGGCCGAGATGCGCCCCGAAGAGTGGAGCCAGGCCGAACGGGCCAAGGCCGCCGGGAAGCTGATGCTGGGCTGGGTGGCCCTGCTGTGGCTGATCGAGGTGGTGGACCTGGCCACCGGGCACGCGCTGGACGCGTACGGGATCATCCCGCGCACCGCCGACGGACTGACCGGGATTCCCCTTTCCCCATTCCTCCACTTCGGCTTCGGCCATGTGGCGTCCAACAGCGTGCCGCTGCTCGCGCTCGGGTTCGTCGCCGCGTTGAGCGGGATTCGACGGTTTCTCGTGCTGTGCGCGGTGGTCGTGCTCGTGGACGGGCTCGGGGTGTGGCTGGTTTCCGCGTCGAACACCGTCACGGCCGGGGCTTCGGGGCTGGTCTTCGGGCTCTTCGGCTATCTGCTGGTCCGCGGGTTCGTGGAGCGGCGGGTGCTGGGGGTGCTGGTCGGCGTCGTGATCGCCGCGTACTGGGGGGCGGGGATCCTGACCGGCATCCTGCCGACGAACACCACGGTCAGCTGGCAGGGCCACCTCTTCGGCCTCCTGACGGGCGTCACCGCGGCTTTCCTGTTCGGCCGCCGGACCGCCCGGGGGTAGGGCCTGCGGGGCGGTCGCGCCCGGCACCATCGAGTTACAGGGTCAGGCCCCGGGCCACCAGGTCGGACAGGGCGCAGACGAAGAGCGCCATGCCGATGAAGCCGTTCACCGTGAAGAAGGCGCGGTTCAGGCGGGACAGGTCGTGCGGCTTCACGATCGTGTGCTCGTAGAGGAAGGCACCGACCACCACCAGCAGGCCGAACCAGAAGAACGGGCCCGCGTCCGTCGCGAGTGCGTACCACGCCAGCAGGGCCGTGGTCATGACATGCGCGCCTCGCGCGCCCCACAGGGCCGCCGGGACACCGAACCGCGCCGGGACGGACTTGACGCCGTCCGCGCGGTCCGCGGCCACGTCCTGGCAGGCGAAGATCAGGTCGAAGCCGCCGATCCAGACACCCACCGCCAGGCCCAGGATCACCGCGTCCCAGGACCACTCGCCGGTGATCGCCAGCCACGCCCCGACCGGCCCCATCGCCTGGGCCAGGCCCAGGATGGCGTGCGGGAAGTCCGTGAACCGCTTGCCGTACGGGTACACCACCATCGGGATCACCGCGACCGGCGCCAGCGCCAGGCACAGCGGGTTCAGCAGCGCCGCCGAGCCGAGGAACACGGCCAGCGCGATGCCGGCCCCGGTCCAGGCCGACCGTACGGACACGGCCCCCGTGACGAGCTCGCGCCCGGCGGTACGCGGGTTCCGCGCGTCGATCTCCCGGTCGATGATCCGGTTCGCGGCCATTGCGAAGGTCCGCAGCCCCACCATGCAGACGGTGACGAGCAGCAGCTCGGCCCAGTGCATGGTCCGGTCGAGCCGGAACATGGCCGTCAGCGCCGCGATGTAGGCGAACGGCAGCGCGAAGACCGAGTGCTCGATCATCACGAGCCGGAGGAACGCCTTCACCTTGCCGGTCGGCTGCGGCGCCGGGCCCGGCCCGATCACCCCGTCGGCGGTCGTCATCATGCGAGGGCTCTCCGGAAGTCTTCGAGGTCGGCCAGCAGTTCCGCCGCCGGGAGCGCGCCGAGCTCCAGGGTGTGGGGGACGCCGTCGTGGCCCTCCGGCGGGGTGACGTACGCAGTGACCTGCCAGGTGTCGGCAGCCGGGCGCGCGTCGAGGCGGAGGAAGTTCCCGGCCTCGGCGGTGAACGGCTCGCCGGCCGCCAGGGCCTGCTGGAGCTGCTCCGCGAAGTCGTCCGCCTCGACGTCCCGCGCGCCGGGCAGCTCGAAGCCGTCCCCCTCGCCGTCCTCGTCGAGCATCAGCGCCCAGATGTTGCCGGGCCCCGCGAACTCCTCCGGCGAGACGCCGGCTTGTTCGGCTGCCAGCCGGACGCCCGGGTCCGCCGGGTCGATCTCCGGGCGCAGCAGGGCCACGTAGACGTCGTCGGTGCCGAGGACGAGCTCGGGACCGCCAACCGCGATCGGGCTCACAGGCCGTACTCCTTCCAGCGGCGGTTCACCAGTGCCGCCGTCGCCGGGTCGGACTCCACCATGTCGGGCCAGCCGCCGTCGCGGGTGTAACCCTCCTCGGGGAGCTTCTTCGTGGCGTCGATGCCCGCCTTGCCGCCCCAGAACTGCTGGTACGAGGCGTGGTCGAGGTGGTCGACCGGACCCTCCACCACCGTGAGGTCGCGGGAGTAGTCCGTGTTGCCGAGCGCCCGCCAGGACACCTCGTGCAGGTCGTGGACGTCGCAGTCGGCGTCCACCACGATGATCAGCTTGGTCAGCGACATCATGTGCGCGCCCCAGATGGCGTGCATGACCTTCTGGGCGTGCTTCGGGTACTTCTTGTCGATCGAGACGATCGCGCAGTTGTGGAAGCCGCCCGACTCGGGCAGGTGGTAGTCCACGATGTCCGGCACGATGATCTTCAGGAGCGGGAGGAAGAAGCGCTCCGTGGCGCGGCCCAGCGGGCCGTCCTCCGTCGGCGGCCGGCCGACCACGATCGACTGGAGCAGCGGGCGCTTGCGCATCGTCACGCAGTCGATCTTCAGCGCGGGGAACGGCTCCTGCGGGGTGTAGAAGCCGGTGTGGTCGCCGAAGGGACCCTCCGGCAGCATCTCCCCCGGCTCCAGCCAGCCCTCGATGACGACTTCGGCGTTGGCCGGGACCTGGAGCGGGACGGTCTTGCAGTCGACCATCTCGATCCGCTTGCCCGCGACGAACCCGGCGAAGAGGTACTCGTCGATGTCGCCGGGCAGCGGCGCGGTCGACGCGTACGTCACGGCCGGCGGGCAGCCGAAGGCGATCGCGACCGGCAGCCGCTCGCCGCGCTTGGCGGCGACCGCGTAGTGGTTGCGGCTGTCCTTGTGGATCTGCCAGTGCATGCCGATGGTGCGCTTGTCGTGGCGCTGGAGGCGGTAGAGGCCGAGGTTGCGCACGCCCGTCTCGGGGTGCTTGGTGTGGGTGAGGCCGAGGTTGAAGAAGGACCCGCCGTCCTTGGGCCAGGTGAAGAGCGCGGGGAGCTGGTCCAGGTCGACGTCGTCGCCGGTGAGGACGACCTCCTGGACGGGGGCGGCGTCGCCCTTCACCTTCTTCGGCGGCACGTGCACCATCGAGCCGAGCTTGCCGAACGCCTCGCGGACCCCGATGAAGCCCTGCGGCAGCTCCGGCTTGAGCAGGCCGCCGATCTTCTCGCTGATCTCGCCGTACGACGTGAGACCGAGGGCCTTCAGGAGGCGGCGGTCGGTCCCGAAGACGTTCATGGCCAGCGGCATCGCCGAGCCCTTGACGTTCTCGAAGAGGAGGGCGGGGCCTCCCGCCTTGTTCACTCTGTCGACGATCTCCCCGACCTCGAGGTACGGGTCGACTTCGGCCTTGATGCGCTTGAGGTCGCCCTCCCGCTCCAGAGCCCGGAGCAGCGAGCGGAGATCGTCGTAAGCCATAGGGGCCAGTATCCGTCACCGACTAACCTGGGAGCGTCACCGGGGCCCGAGGCGGGTCCCCCGTCACTGCTGGGGAGTCGGTCCCACACCGTGCTGCGCTACCTGCCGTTCCTGCTGATCATCGCACTGACCATCTACGCCTTCATCGACTGCCTGAACACCCCCGAAGAGGAGGTCAAGCACCTCCCCAAGGTGGTCTGGGTGATCATCATCCTGCTCTTCTCGATCGTCGGGCCGGTGGTGTGGCTGTTCGCGGGCAGGCAGCGGTCCGTGGTCGGCGGCGGCCGGGCGCGCCGGACGCAGTGGGTCGCGCCCGACGACAACCCGGAGTTCCTGCGGTCGCTCGGCGAGGAGCACGACAAGAACAAGGACCGGGACACGAACCGGGACACCGACAAGGACTGAGCGCCGCGGCTCCTCCGTGTGGCGCAGCGCACAATTGAACGCGTTCAAGACGACTGCAACAATGGGCGGATGCCGGAGAACTGCGGAGGGCCGCGGGTCGTCGACACGATCCTGCGCAATCTGCTCGCGTACGGGGTCGCCGTCGCCGCCCTGCTCGCCATGGCCGGCGGCAATCCGCACACCCACCACGCCGCCCCGGCCGTCTACGACGCGCGCAGCGACGAGATCGTCGGCACCTGGCGCTGCGTCGGGGGCACCGAGGTCGTCTTCCGGGCCGACGGGAGCGCCACCGTCACCCTCCTCGACGGGCAGGAGCGCGACTACGACCACGGCTGGCGGCTCTCCGGCTCCGGAACCTGGAAGCTGATCAGCCGGGAGCCCGCCGGCTGGAACTACGGCCAGCACGTCCGCCTCCACCTGCCCGCCCCGGCCTTCGCCGGGGCCAGGGGCGGCGCACCGGACCGGCAGGCCGCGCCCGCACGGTACAAGTGGACCTTCGAGCTGCGCCGCGACCACCGGCAGACCCTCGAGCTGTACTTCTTCCTCGGCGATCCGGGCGCGCGCAGCGCCTACGTCCTGGAGAAGGACGCGTAGGACGCGCGCAGCTCCGCCCAGCGGGCGTCGGTCCACCGGGACCAGTCCGCCGGATGGCCTTGCAGTGCGGATTCCAGCAGCTCGAAGTGGTGGTGCCAGCCGGCGAGGGAGTCGAGGCGGTCCTCGTCGGAGCCGGCCCGCTCGTTCAGGAAGCGGATCACGGTCGAGTCCGTCCCCACCGCCTCCAGGTGGAAGCGGATCCGGCCGTGCTCGCTCACCGTGTACTCCACGACCCGCTCGACGTCCCAGGCCGTGACGTGGCCGGAGACCGTCGTCCCGCCGTTCAGCCAGTGCAGCGTGACGACCCCGCCGAGCCTGCGCTCCAGGACGTCCGCCGCGGCCAGCCAGCCGCGCAGCCCGTCCGGTGTGGTCAGGGCGGGCCACACGGTCTCGTATGCACTCGGCACGTGGACCTCGAAGCGCAGCAGCCAGCGGTTCCCGCCGCGGCTCTCACTGGTGGCATGACTCACAGGTGCCATGCCACCAGCGTCCCACTCCCGCGGGTCAGACGCCTGCGTACGAGTGCTTGCCGCTGAGCAGGATGTTCACGCCGTAGTAGTTCCAGATCCAGCAGGCGAAGGCGAAGAGTGCGAGGTACGCGGCCTTGCGGCCCTTCCAGCCTGCGGTGGCGCGGGCGTGCAGGTAGCAGGCGTACGCCACCCAGGTCACGAAGGACCAGACCTCCTTGGGGTCCCAGCCCCAGTAGCGGCCCCAGGCGTCGCCCGCCCAGATCGCGCCCGCGACGATGGTGAAGGTCCACAGCGGGAACACGGCCGCGTTGATCCGGTACGAGAACTTGTCGAGCGAGGCGGCCGAGGGCAGCCGCTCCAGCACCGAGGAGCGGAAGCGGCCCGGCGTGCGGCCCTGCTCCAGGTGGCTCTCGTAGGAGTCGCGGAAGAGGTAGAGCACCGCGCCGGCCGCGCCGATGTAGAAGACCGCGCCGCAGAAGATCGCGGTGGAGACGTGGATCCACAGCCAGTACGAGTGCAGGGCCGGGACCAGCTGGTCGCTGTCGGTGTAGAGCCAGGTGGTGGCGATGCCGAGGTCCAGCAGGACGGTGGTGACCAGGATCAGGCCGAGCCAGCGGACGTTCTTCTTCAGCGCCAGGAGCAGCAGGTAGGCGCCGACGGCGACGGCGGAGAAGGTCACCGAGAACTCGTACATGTTGCCCCAGGGGGCCCGCTGCACGGACATCGCGCGGGTGACCACGCCGCCCGCCTCGATGAGGAAGCCGAGCGCGGTCAGCGAGACCGCGATCCGGCCGTACAGGTCGCCGTTCTCGGTGCCGCCGGCCGCGCCGGGGCCGTCCGGGACGTCGCGGGCGCCGGCGGCGGAGCGCGTGACGACCTTCGGCTTGTCGAGGACGGCCGTGCCCCCCTTGCCGCGCACCTGGACGGCGGGAGCGTCGGCGGCCCCGGCCTTGACGGCCTTGGCGGCGGTCAGCGCGGCGGCCGTACGGCCCACCTTGCTGCGGCTGCCGAAGGTCCACTCGGCGATGTGGGCGAAGAAGGCGAGCATGTAGACCGCCATCGACGAATAGACCAGGTAGTTACTGATCTGAGCCAAATTCTCGTTGACTTCGGCTGCGAGCGGCGTCATCCGCGCTCCCCTTCAACAGTTTCCTTGACAGGTTGGTCGGGCGCCGTGGGCGCCTGCTGGTGGAGGGCGGCGGCGAGCTGTCCCAGCTCCTCCGGGAGCTTGGCCGACTCGCTGCGGCCGAGGCCCGCCATCTCGACGACGGTCACGCCGTCCTTGCCGGCCACCGCGCGCACCCAGACCCGGCGGCGCTGGATGAACAGCGACGCGGCCAGGCCGCCGATCGCGGCGATCGCGCCCGAGAGGGCGAGGCCGCTGCCCGGCTGCCGGGTGATCGAGAAGGTGGCCCAGCGCTCGACGCCCTCGAACTTCACGGTGCCCGCGCCGTTCGGCAGCTCCATCGCCTCGCCGGGCAGCAGCCGCTTCTTGAACAGCTGCCCGTCGGCGTCCTTGAACTCCTGCATCTTGGAGGTGTTCAGCTGGTACACGTTCTGCGGCAGGCCCGCGTCCACGCCCAGGCTGCCGTGGTAGGCGCTCAGCGCGAGGACGGGGAACTTCAGGTCCGGGAACTGGGAGAGCATCGTGCCCTTGCCCTCACCGGCGAAGGTCGGCACGAACATGGCGTTGAAGCCGAGCTGCTCCTTCTTGCCGTCCTTGTCGCTGTAGCCGTCCGGGACCTTCACGGCGCCGGAGGAGCTGAGGTTCGCGTCGAAGGGCAGCATCGGCACGGCGTCCTTGAAGACCACCTTGCCGGTCGGGTCGGTCACCGAGACGATCGGCGCGTAGCCGTGGCCGAGCAGGTAGACCTTGGAGCCGTCGACCTCCATGGGCTTGTTGACCTGGATCTCGCGCTTCTGCGGTGCGCCGTCCGCGCCGTCGCTGAAGGTGACGTACGCCTTGAAGTCGCGCGCGGTGCCCTTCTGCGGGCCGCTCTCCTCGTACGTGGCGTCGAACCTGTCGAGCGTGAAGGAGAAGGGCGCCAGGTCGTCGGGGCTGAAGAAGCTGCCGTACTTGAAGTCGTCGTACTGGGTCAGCGTGTTCGCGAAGCCCTTGCCGCGCAGCACGAGCTTGCCGCCCTCGGACTTGAACAGCTGGCCCCAGGCGAACGCGACCAGCATCACGATCAGGGCGATGTGGAAGGCCAGGTTCCCGGCCTCGCGGAGGTAGCCCTTCTCGGCGGCGACGGAGGCCGCTCCGGCCTCGGTGCGAAAACGCCGCCCGCCGAGGACCGACTTCGCGTGTGCGAGCACCTCGTCGGGGGCCTTCTCCGTACGCCACGTCGCGTACGCGGGCAGCCGGTCCAGCCGCTTGGGGGCGCCGGGCGGGCGGCCGGTGAGCTGGCCGACGAACTGCCAGCTGCGCGGGACGATGCAGCCGATCAGCGAGATGAACAGCAGCAGGTAGATCGCGGAGAACCACACCGAGCTGTACACGTCGAAGAGCTGGAGCTTCTCGGCGAGCGGGACCCAGAAGGAGTGGTCCTTCTTCCACTGGGCCACCTTCATCGCGTCGACCTGGTTCTGCGGGACGAGCGAGCCCGGGATGGAGCCCAGGGAAAGCAGGAAGAGGAGGATCAGCGCCACACGCATGGAGGTGAGCTGCCGCCAGAACCAGCGGATCCAGCCGATCACGCCGATGCCGACGGGGCCGCCGGTGTCCTCCGCGGGGGCGGTGGACAGCTGCGCGCCGGCGGCTTCCTCGGCTGCGTTCTCGCGGGCCTCGGCGGAATCCGCGGCTTCCTCGGACGGGTTCGGCGCCTCGGTGGACGCCTTGTCTGTCGTACTCATGTGTATGTAGTCCTCAGATCCCCACCGTGAAGCCTTGGGTCCAAATCCGCATGTCGTCGACGATGCCGGCCCACAAACCTGTGACGAGCAGCAGCCCGGTCAGGACCAGCATGCCGCCGCCGATCCGCATCACCCATGCATAGTGCTGCTTCACCCAGCCGAAAGCACCGAGCGCCTTGCGGAAGGCGATCGCGGCGAGGATGAAGGGCAGGCCCAGGCCCAGACAGTAGGCGACGGTCAGCAGCGCGCCCCGGCCGGCGCTCGCCTGGTCGAGGGAGAGCGTGCTCACCGCGGCGAGGGTCGGGCCCATGCAGGGGGTCCAGCCGACACCGAACAGGACGCCGAGCAGCGGCGCGCCGATCAGGCCCGCGGCCGGCTTCTTGTGGAAGCGGAACTCCCGCATCGTCAGGCCCGGGATCAGGCCCATGAAGAAGAGGCCGAGGACGATCACCAGACCGCCGAGGATCCGGGAGATGATCTCCCTGTTCGCCTGGAGCGTGCCGCCGAAGTACCCGAAGAGCGCGCCGGTGGAGACGAACACGGCCGTGAAGCCGACGATGAACAGGCTCGCGCCGGCCAGCATCCGGCCGCGCCGGGCCTCGGCGAGGTCGGCCCCGCCGATGCCGGTGACGTACGAGAGGTAGCCGGGGACCAGCGGCAGCACGCAGGGCGAGAAGAACGAGACGAGTCCGGCGAGGACCGAGATGGGCAGCGCCAGCATCAGGGCCCCGTCGAGGACCGTCGTGTTCACGCCGGTCGGCTCGGCGGCCAGGGTGAGGAGCTCGGAGACCACGAGGTCACTGCTCCGCGAGAACGGGGTCGATCATGGAGCGCAGCTGCTGGTCGTTGATCGCGACGAGGGTGCGGGCGGCGATCCGGCCCTGCTTGTCGAGGACGATCGTGGAGGGGATGGCCTGCGGGTTCAGGGTGCCCGCGGGGAAGCGGAGCATCAGCTTCCCGTCCGGGTCGTAGAGGCTCGGGTAGGTGATCCCGAAGTTCTCCTCGAACGCGATGGCGTTCTGCTTGCTGTTGTCGCGGGTGTTGATTCCGACGAAGGCGACGTCCTTGCCGCCGTCGGCGAGCTCCTTGGACACCTGCGCGAAGTACTTGGCCTCGTTGCGGCACGGCGGGCACCAGGAGCCCCACACGTTGAGGACGACGACCTTGCCCTTGAGGCTGGTGACGTCGAGGGTCTTGCCGTCGACGGTCTCGCCGTCGAGCTTGGGTGCCTCGGTGCGCGAGCCCTGGGCGACGGTGGAGATGCCGGCGGCGCCGGTCACGTAGTTGCCGCCGGCGGAGCCGTTCGGCTTGCCGCCGTCGTCGCACGCCGACAGGGTCACGGCGCTCGCGAGGGTCACCGCGGTGAGCAGGAGAGCACGGCCAATTCTCATGTGAAAAGTTTCGCATGAGCGATTTGCGGATCTTTCCCGCCCCCCGGAGGTGTACCGAGCCGCTGGTCAGCCGGTCGGCCGGCCGGCCGGTCAGGCGGCGGAGAGGTACGTGCCCCAGCCGCCGGCCGGCGACTGACCCGGGGCCAGCTCCTGGAGCCGGGCGAGCAGCTTGGGGTCCTGGACGTCGAGCCAGTCGGCGAACTGCCGGAAGGAGAGCAGCCGTACGTCCTTTTTGTCCGACATGCCCTTGAGGGCTTCCTCGACGGCGTCCATGTAGATGCCGCCGTTCCATTCCTCGAAGTGGTTGCCGATGAAGAGCGGTGCGCGGTTCGTCTCGTACGCGCGCCGGAAGCCGCCGAGGTAGGTGGCGATGGCCTGGGTGCGCCAGGCGGGGTAGTTGGAGGGCATGCCCCGGGTGGTGTTCTTCGACTGGTTGGCGAGGATGTTGTAGTCCATCGACAGCACCTCGAAGGAGTGCCCGGGGAACGGCATGGACTGCAGCGGCAGGTCCCAGATGCCCGACTTCTTCCCCGGCCACACCTGGAGGCCGCCGGGCGAGGAGGCGTCGTAGCGCCAGCCCAGCTTCTGCGCGACCGGCAGCATGCCGTCCCGGCCGAGCAGGCAGGGGGTGCGGCCGCCGACCAGTTCCTTGCGGTAGTCGAAGGGCAGGGGCTCGAGGTCGGTGAAGCCGGTGTTGGTGCGCCAGCTGGTGACGAAGGCCACGGCCTGGTCG
Organism: Streptomyces sp. NPDC051364; assembly: GCF_040682115.1. Taxonomy (NCBI): domain Bacteria; kingdom Bacillati; phylum Actinomycetota; class Actinomycetes; order Kitasatosporales; family Streptomycetaceae; genus Streptomyces; species Streptomyces sp. NPDC051364. Next base: position 432,903 of record NZ_JBFBAH010000006.1, read on the forward strand.
ATCTCGCTCTGCCAGTCGTCCGGGGTCCAGTGGGCCACGGAGCCGGAGCCGGCGCAGAAGTGGCCGTTGAAGTGGGTCCCGACCTCGTGGCCGTCGAGCCACGCCTCGCGGACGCACTTCAGGGTGTTGCGGACGTTCTCGTCCTTGAGGTAGCCGATGTCGGAGGCCCCGGCCGGGTTGTTCGGCGGCGTGTAGAGGTCCTTCTTCGACTCGGGCAAGAGGTAGATGCCGGAGAGGAAGAACGTCATGGCCGCGCCGTGGTCCTTGGCGAGCTTGAGGAAGCGCGGGAAGAGCCCGTTGCCGATCTCCCCCGCGCCGTCCCAGCTGAACACCACGAACTGCGGCGGGGTCTCGCCCGGCTGGAGCGGTACGGGCTTGCCCGGCTGCCGGGGCTGCGGGCCGGAGTCTGCGGTGGAGCCGTCGCCGATCGGCCGGACCGCGGCCGCGGACCCGGACGGGCCTGAGCCGCCGGGTCCGGGACGGGCCGGGTGGTCGTCGGCGCCGCAGCCGACGACCCCGGCCGCCACCGCGGCTGCGCCGAGCCCGAGCAGTCCCCTTCGGGTGAAGTCGCGCTTCGCTTCGCTCATGAATAGTCACATAAACGGACTTTTCAATGAAGTCGAGGCTCCGCGCGGCGATTCGACAGGACTTGTATGAACTTTTAGGCGCCGAAGGCCTTCGACTTGCCCTTCACCGGCTTCGCCCCCGCGAGGAGATGCGCCGGGACCAGGTCCCGGGCCGGCTCGCTGTAGCCCACCGACACCAGCCGGTCGCCCCGGTACGTGAACGACGTGAGCGAGGCCAGCGTGCACTGCCGGCGCCGCGGGTCGTGCCACAGCCGGCGCTTCTCCGCGAAGCTGCGCACGATCCAGATCGGCAGCTGGTGGCTGACCGCCACCGCCTCGTGGCCGCGGGCCGCATCACGCGCCGCCTCGACGGCGCTCGTCATCCGGACGACCTGCTCCACGTACGGCTCGCCCCAGGACGGCTTGAACGGGTTCGTCAGGTGCTTCCAGTTGGCGGGCTTGCGCAGCGCGCCGTCCCCGACACCGAAGGTCTTGCCCTCGAAGACGTTCTCCGCCTCCAGCAGCCGCGCGTCCGTCGCCACGTCCAGGCCGTGGCCCTTGGCGACCGGCGCCGCCGTCTCCTGCGCCCGCTCCAGCGGGGAGGAGACCACGTACGTGATGTCACGGTTCTGCAGGTGCTCGGCGACGCGCTCGGCCATCTCCCGGCCCAGCTCGGAGAGGTGGTAGCCGGAACGGCGCCCGTAGAGCACCCCGTCCGGGTTGTGCACCTCGCCGTGCCGCATCAGGTGGACGACGGTGATCTCGCTGCTGCTCATGCGGTCCCCTCCGGGGTGGCTTGCGCGGCGGCGCGGGCGGCGGCGGGCAGCGCAGCCGCGATGCGCTCGACCGCCTGCTCGTCGTGGGCGGTGGAGACGAACCACGACTCGAAGGCCGACGGCGGCAGGTACACGCCCTGCGACAGCATCGAGTGGAAGAAGCCGTTGAAGCGGAAGGACTCCTGCTTCTTGGCGTCGTCGTAGTTCTTCACCTCGTCCTCGGTGAAGAAGACGGAGAACATGTTGGACGCGGTCTGCAGCCGGTGCGCCACGCCCTCCTTGGCGAGCGCGTCCGTGACCAGGCCCTGGATCTGCGCGGAGACCGCGTCGACCTTCTCGTACGCGGCCTCGTCGAGCAGCCGCAGCTGCGCGAGGCCGGCAGCGGTGGCGATCGGGTTACCGGAGAGCGTGCCCGCCTGGTAGACCGGGCCCGCCGGGGCCAGGTACCCCATCACGTCGGCGCGGCCGCCGAACGCCGCGGCCGGGAAACCGCCGCCCATGACCTTGCCGAAGGTCATCAGGTCGGGCCTGACCCCGTCGACGCCGTACCAGCCGGCGCGGGAGGTACGGAAACCGGTCATCACCTCGTCGGAGATGTACAGCGCGCCGTTCTCCCGGCACAGGTCGGCGAGCCCCTGGTTGAACCCTTCGGCCGGGGTCACGACGCCCATGTTGCCGGGCGCGGCCTCGGTGATCACGCAGGCGATCTCGCCGGGGTGCGCGGCGAACGCCGCCCGTACCGCTTCCAGGTCGTTGTACGGCAGCACGATCGTGTCGCCGGCCTGCGCCCCCGTCACCCCGGGGGTGTCCGGCAGCGCGAAGGTCGCGAGCCCGGAACCGGCGGCGGCCAGCAGCGCGTCCACATGACCGTGGTAGCAGCCGGCGAACTTCACGACCTTGGCCCGGCCCGTGAAGCCGCGCGCCAGCCGGATCGCCGACATGGTCGCCTCGGTGCCCGAGGACACCAGGCGGACCTGCTCGACGGGCTCGATGCGCTCGACGATCTCCTCGGCGAGCGCGACCTCGCCCTCACCGGGCGTGCCGAAGGAGGTGCCGCGGACGACGGCGGCCTGGATGGCCTCCACCACGGCCGGGTGGGCGTGGCCGAGAATCATCGGCCCCCACGAGCAGACCAGGTCGACGTACTCGCGGCCGTCGGCATCGGTCAGGTACGGACCGGTACCGGACACCATGAACCTGGGCGTTCCGCCCACGGCGCGGAAGGCGCGCACGGGAGAGTTCACGCCGCCAGGCGTCACGAGGGACGCGCGGTCAAAGAGAGTCTGCGAGACTTTGGCTTCATACGGGTACGGGTAGCTCACACCAGCCATGGTCTCATCAGGCCGCGACTGACTTGCGGACGGGCGTTTCACCGCGCCGCCCCTGGGGAGGTCACTGCCATGATGATCAGGCTGCGTGGCGGGGGCCGCGGGGCCGGGGCAGGCAAGACCAGTCGGGTGGAGATATGCAACGCGGTGGTGGACCGGGCGAGGGTACGGACGGCCTCGACCCGCAGCGCGCCCGCGAGGCGCGCGAAGCCCGCCGCCGCGGCAAGCACCGGCGCCGGGCAGCGGACGCGGCCGATCCGGTACCCGGAGCCCTCGAGCTCCCCGACGGCCTGCCCAAGGGCCGCGGCATGGGAGTGACGTACAAGTACTTCGGCGCGCCCGACGGCGCGACGGCGGCCCGGGTCCCGGTCACGATGCGGCCGGAGGAGCTCGGCGGCGACGAGCTCGGCATGGGCGGCCTGTTCACCAAGATCAAGCCGGAGACGGTGGCCGCGATGGTCCTGACCGGCATCGAGGGCATACCCCTGCACAAGGTGCCCCCGCTGGAGCTGGTCGTCCTCCACCCCGACTACGCGGTGGTCAAGCTCCCGATGACGGTGGTCGACCCGCTGCGCGGCATCGGCGAGGAGTCGGTCGGCGCCGCGGCGTTCATCTGGTCCACGGTCCCGGACCGCGGCGGCCCGCGCGACGCCTTCAACGTCTACCAGCTGCTCCACGAGTGGCAGGACTTCAGCCACCGCCTGCACGAGGCGGGCCACCAGCCGTACTGCCTGGTCTGGCCGTGACGGCTCCCCTTCGCCCGGTCAGCCGGCCGCGAGGGTCTTGAGGGCAAGCTCGCGCAGCGGGGTGATCCGGATGCGGGCGGCGGCGCCGTTGTGGACGGCGTTGCTGACGATCACCACGTACCGGCCGGTGGCGGGAGCGAGGTGGAGACTCGTACCGGTGAAACCGTGGTGGTAGGCCACCGCGCCTCCGGCGGCGAGGATCCAGCCCAGGCCCCGCTGCAGACCCGGCTCGATCTCGGCCTGCGGGACGAGGCCGGCGCGGAACCACCGGCCCAGCGGGCTCCCGTCCCCGGCGAGCAGGTGCTCGGCGTACGTGGCGAGGTCGGCGGCCGGCGCGAAGACCCCGGCGTGGCCCGCGACGCCGCCCATGACCGCCGCGTTCCCGTCGTGGACGGCACCCCAGAACCGGTCGTGGCCGTCGTGCCGCTCGGTCGGCGCGACCCGGGGCGACTGCTCGACGGGCCCGTACGCGGTGTCCTCCATGCCCAGCTCGGCCCACAGGACGGCGGCGAGCTCGTCCAGCGGCTGCCGGTGGACGTGGGCGAGCGCGAGGCCGAGGAGGATGTAGCCGCGGTTGATGTAGCGGTGGGTGCCCGGCAGGCTCTCCATGAGCTCACGGCAGATCAGCTCGTGCAGGGGCCGCTCGGTCAGGTCGCAGAGGTCGAGCCGGGTGGCGGCCTGCAGGCCGGAGGTGTGCGAGAGCAGCTGTCGCACGGTGGCCTCCGCGCTCGGCATCGGCCCGTCCATGACCGGCAGGAACTCCCGGACGGGGGTGTCGAGCCCGAGCAGGCCCGCATCGACGGCACGGCCGACGAGCGGCCAGGTGGCGGTGACCTTCGTCAGGGACGCGATGTCGTAGACGGTGTCCGCGTCGGGAGTGCCGGGGCCCGTGAACGGGGAGACGACGCCGGCCGACCGGACGGTGCGGTCCCCGGCCGCCGTACCGCAGACGACGACCCCGCCCGGGGTGGCGCCGTCGGCGACGATCTCGCGCAGCGCGTCGTGCAGTCCGCTGGTCTCGGCGGTCGCGAACGGTACGGCCTGGTTCATCTGTGCCTCCGGCTCGGTGGTGGCCTCTGGTCTCCCCACCCAGCCTGGCCATGCCGCCGCGCGAGTGCCCGTAGCCGCGCCGGAGGCGGGCAGGGCTGGAGGCGGGCAGGGCTGGAGGCGGGCAGGGCTGGAGGCGGGCCGGCGGCGGGCTTCGGCTACGCGGCGGTCCGGGCCGCCGGCGGGATGTTCTGGTTGAGGCGGAACACGTTCCCCGGGTCCCACTCGGCCTTCAGCGCCCGCAGCCGGTCCAGCTTCCGCTCCCGCGCACCGTAGGCCTGGCGGATCCGCTGCTCGCCCTCGTCCATCAGGAAGTTCACGTACACACCCGCGTGGTACGGCTCCAGCGCGGACCAGAACTCCCGGACCCACCGGCACTCCTCGGCGAAACCCTCCGCCGTCTTCCGGATCCCGTTGATGTTGAGCATGTGGCCCAGGCCCCGCCCGCCGACCGCCGTGTCGTCCTCGCCGACCCGGGCCACCGCACCGCCCAGCTGGAACAGCGGGAACCCGCTCTGCGGAGAGGCGATCCGCGCCGCGTACTCGGCCATCGTCTCCACGGCCCCGTCGGCGAGCCGGTCGAGGCCGCAGCCCCGGAAGTAGTACCACCAGCCGTGCGGGAACGACGGGTCGAACATCGCCTGGTGCGCCAGGTACGGCTTGGGCCGGCACAGATCGAGCAGCGGCCGCCCGAACTCCCGCATCGGCCTCATCACTTCCTCACCGGCCTCCACCTCCCCCACCCAGCAGCCGATCACCATCACCACGCGCCGTCCGTACAGCTCCGGCGGGATCGCCGGCAGCGGCGGGACCTTGCGGTGAACCACGATCGTCGTCAGCTCGTCGGGCACCCCCGCGATCCACTCCCGGTAGCGGCCGAGCACCTGTGCCGAATCCTCCACCGGCCACATCACCGGCCCGGCGAGGACGGTCGGGCCGACCGGGTTCAGCCGGAACGTGAACTCCGTGACGATCCCGAAATTGCCGCCCGCCCCGCGCATCCCCCAGAACAGCTCCGGCTCGTGCGAGGCACTCGCCGTGAACCGGTCCCCGCCCGCGGTGACCAGGTCCACCGACAGCAGCTGGTCCACGCTCAGCCCGTACTTGCGGCTCAGCCAGCCGATCCCGCCGCCCAGGGTGAGCCCCGCGACCCCCGTGTGCGTCACGATCCCCGACGGCACCGCCAGCCCGAACGGCTGCGTCGCCGCGTCCAGCTCGCCCAGCAGCACCCCCGCCTGGACCCGGACCGTACGGGCCTCGGGGTCCACCCGGACCTCCTTCATCCCCGACAGGTCGATCACCACGCCACCGTCGCAGACCGAATGCCCGGGGAAGCTGTGCCCGCCGCTGCGCACCGCGACCGGCGCACCCGTCTCCACCGCCCACTTCAGCGCCGCCACCACATCGGCCGAACCGGTGCAGGGGGCGATCAGGGCGGGATGCCGGTCGATCGAACCGTTCCAGATCCGCCGGCGCTCCTCGTACGGGGCGTCCCCGGCCCGCACCAGGCTCCCCCGGAAGGACCGCGCCAGCTCGTGGTACGCGGAGTCGTCCAGCCGGACCGGCACAGTCGAGGTACCCATGGGACACTCCCGGCGGCTCGTCGCCGCTCTCCCCCGAGTGTTCCACCGCGGTGCCGGGCAGGCCAGCCGTAGACCGCTTGCGCCGGCTTCTTCCTCCAGGGCTTCGCCTGGCAGATGCCGGGAGACCCCACCGGCTACGCCCGGTTCCACTGTGGCCCGGGCCCCCGGGCGGCCCGCCTGCGGCGACACCGTAAATTCGGCCGCGCCGCCACGGCCCCGATGGCATGCTGACAGCGTGAACGGAACCGGCATTCAGCTCACCCTCGCCCCCGAACTACGCCTGTTCGCCCCGCCCAGCCGGCGGGCCGAACGCGTACCGACCGCCACCGACGGCGCCTCCAGCCTCGGCCACGTCGTGGAATCGGCAGGCGTCCCGCTCACCGAGGTCGGCCGGCTCCTCGTCGACGGCCACGAAGTGCCCGTCTCGTACGTGCCCAGCGCCGGCCAGTCCGTCGAGGTCTTCGGCGTCGAGCGACCCCAGCACATCCCCGGCGCCCCGCTGCGCTTCCTCCTCGACGTCCACCTCGGCACCCTCGCCCGCCGCCTGCGCCTGCTCGGCGTGGACGCCGCGTACGAGAACGAGGACATCGGCGACCCCGCCCTCGCCACCCGCTCCGCCGCCGAGCAGCGCGTCCTGCTCTCCCGCGACCGCGGGCTGCTGCGCCGCCGCGAGCTCTTCGCCGGCGCGTACGTCTACAGCGACAACCCCGACGAGCAACTGCGCGACGTCCTCGGCCGGTTCGCCCCCGCGCTCGCCCCCTGGACCCGCTGCACCGCGTGCAACGGGCCCCTCCGCAGCGCCGACAAGGACAGCGTCGGCGACCGCCTCGAGAGCGGCACGCACCGCTCGTACGACGTCTTCGCCCAGTGCACGGCGTGCGAGCGCGTCTACTGGCGCGGCGCCCACCACGCCCGCCTGGAGCGGATCGTCAGCGAGGCCGTCGAGGAGTTCGGCGGCGTGGCCACCCCGTAGCCGGTCGGCCCCGCCCCCGGCTCAGAAGGCGTAGGCGTCGCCCGTGTCCAGCGCCAGCACCGCGTGCTGGTTGTTGGACAGGTCCCGGTCGGACGCCCCGCCGTTCCACCACGTGTCGATCCGGACCACGACCTCCGGCACCCGCTCCTTCAGCTCCAGCAGCAGCCCGATGTGCCGGCCCCGCCCGTGCAGCGGCAGCGCGCCCGTCTCGCACATCACCTCGCGCAGTCCGGCCCGCGCGCAGCCCTCCGCCAGCTCCTGCCGGTCCGCGAGCTCCGCCGACAGCCGGACCCGGAGCGTCGCGTTCGGCAGCGCGGCCGGCCCTTCGTTCTGCGGCACCACCCACACCCGCAGCCGCCCCTGCGACAGGGACACCCGCCCGTGGTACGCCAAGTCCGCCTCGGGTCCGCTCCACGCCTCGGCGCTCCCGGACATCCCCGGCACCCCGGAGACCCCGGAGACCCCGAGCACCAGCAAGCCCGCCACCACCACACTCCGTACGGCACCACGGCGCACCGCCACCACCTCCACGCGCGGAGGCTAGCCAGCACCGCCCCCGTCCGGTCGGACCATCACACGAACGAGGGCGAGCCCTCGCCCAACCGGCGGGCGGCGGCCCGGGCCCGCCTGCGTACGCTTCGAGCCATGCCGATCGCCCGCTCCGCCGCCCTGTTCGCCCTCGCCGCCCTCCTCGAGATCGGCGGCGCGTGGCTCGTCTGGCAGGGCGTCCGCGAGCACAAGGGCTGGGCCTGGATCGGCGCCGGCGTCATCGCCCTCGGCCTCTACGGCTTCGTCGCCACCCTCCAGCCCCAGGGCGACTTCGCCCGCGTCCTCGCCGCGTACGGCGGAGTCTTCGTCGCCGGCTCCCTCGTGTGGGGCATGGCCGCCGACGGCTACCGCCCCGACCGCTGGGACATTGCCGGCGCCCTCGTCTGCCTCGCCGGCATGGCGGTGATCATGTACGCCCCGCGCGGCCGCTGACCCCCCGCCTATGCTGGCGGGTATTCGCCCGTACGAACGACCGAACGCCCGAGGAGCCCCGCACATGAGCACGGCCACCCGAACCGCCGTAGTCACCGGCGCGAGCAGCGGCATCGGCGCGGCCACCGCCCGGCAGCTCGCCGACGCCGGCTACCACGTCGTCCTCACGGCCCGCCGCAAGGACCGCATCGAGGCCCTCGCCGCGGAGCTCACGGCAGCCGGCCACTCCGCCGCGGCCCACGCCCTCGACGTCACCGACCGGCCCGCCGTCGACGCCTTCGCGGCCTCCCTCGACCGCTGCGACGTACTCGTCAACAACGCCGGCGGCGCCATCGGAGCCGAGCCCGTCGCCACCGGCGACCCCGCCGACTGGCGCACCATGTACGAGGTCAACGTCATCGGCACGCTCAACGTCACCCAGGCCCTCCTCCCCGCCCTCGTCGCCTCCGGCGACGGCACGGTCGTGGTCCTGTCCTCCACCGCCGGCCACTCCACGTACGAGGGCGGCGCCGGCTACGTCGCCGCCAAGAACGGCGCCCGCGTCCTGGCCGAGACCCTCCGCCTGGAGATCGTCGGCCAGCCCGTCCGCGTCATCGAGATCGCCCCGGGCATGGTGAAGACCGAGGAATTCGCCAAGACCCGCTTCCGCGGCGACGCGGAGAAGGCCGAGAAGGTCTACGCGGGCGTCGCGGCCCCCCTCACCGCCGACGACGTGGCCGACACCATCACCTGGGCCGTGACCCGCCCCAGCCACGTCAACATCGACCTCCTGGTGGTCCGCCCCCGCGCCCAGGCCTCGAACACGAAGGTCCACCGCGACCTCTAGACGATTCCCGCCGCGTTCAGATGCGGCATGAGGGCCGCCGGCTTCAACCCGGCGGCCTTCGCCGCATCCAGGGCCCGCTCCAGATCCGCGGCCGGCGTCGGCGTGAAGTGCAGCAGCACGATGTCCCCGGCCCTCAGCTGCGGAGTCGGCGGGGTCTCGCCCCAGGTCGTGAAGTCGTACGTCCTCGTGACCAGCGCCTTCACCCCGTGCTCGACTGACCGGTCCACGCGGAGGGGCCCGGACCGATCGTGATCGGTCCGGGCCCCTCCACTCCCCCGACAGCTGCGCCCGGGCCTCAGCCCTTCACGCAGATGACCTGCTTGAGCTTGGCCACGACCTCGACGAGGTCCGTCTGCTGGTCGATGACCTGCTCGATCGACTTGTACGCGCCCGGGATCTCGTCGACGACGCCCGAGTCCTTGCGGCACTCCACACCCTTGGTCTGCTCCGCCAGATCCCGCGCAGAGAAGCGCTTCTTCGCCGCTGTCCGGCTCATCTTCCGGCCCGCGCCGTGCGAGGCGGAGTTGAACGACTTCTCGTTGCCGAGGCCCTTCACGATGTACGAGCCCGTCCCCATGGAGCCCGGGATGATCCCGTAGTCACCGCTGCCGGCGCGGATCGCGCCCTTGCGGGTGACCAGCAGGTCCATGCCGTCGTACCGCTCCTCCGCCACGTAGTTGTGGTGGCAGCTGATCTCCCGGTCGAAGGAGACCTTCGCCTTGCGGAACTCCTTGCGCACGACCTCCTTGAAGAGACTCATCATCGCCGCGCGGTTGTACTTGGCGTACTCCTGCGCCCAGAAGAGGTCGTTGCGGTACGCCCCCATCTCCGGTGTCGCGGACAGGAACACCGCCAGGTCCCGGTCGACCAGGTTCTGGTTGTGGTCCAGGCCGCGGGCCACGCCGATGTGGTGCGCGGCGAGCTCGTTGCCGATGTTCCGGGACCCGGAGTGCAGCATCAGCCAGACCGAACCCGTCTCATCGAGACAGAACTCGATGAAGTGGTTGCCGCTTCCGAGCGTTCCGATCTGCTTCGTGGCACGCTCCTGACGGAACTTGACCGCATCGGTGAGGTAATCGAAGCGCGCCCAGAGGTCCTCGTACCCTGCCTCCGAGAAGCCGTACAGCCGCGACGGGTCCACCGCCTCCTTGTGGAGGCCCATGCCCACCGGGATCGCCTGCTCGATCTTCGAGCGGAGCTTGGACAGGTCCCCCGGGAGGTCGTTCGCCGTCAGGGACGTCTTCACCGCCGACATGCCGCAGCCGATGTCCACCCCCACCGCCGCCGGGCACACCGCGTCCTTCATCGCGATCACCGAGCCGACCGTGGCGCCCTTGCCGTAGTGGACGTCCGGCATGACCGCCAGGCCCTTGATCCACGGAAGGGTGGCGACGTTGTGCAGCTGCTGCATCGCGCCGGCCTCGACCGACGCCGGGTCGGTCCACATCCGGATCGGGACCTTCGCTCCCGGTACCTCTACATACGACATACGGCTTCAATCCCCCGAGAAGCATAGAAAATTCGTTATACGCAAAAAGCCTCGCTCTTAGCCCCAAACCAGACAGGGGACCGGCGCCAGCACCAGCGTGTGCGATAGACATTGTGTTCATCCGCGTCGAAAGCGCGGCAACATATTTTCCTGACCGCCGGGCCGCCGGCCGGTCGAAGGGAGCCAGTGGACGTGCAGCGCAAGGCGGTACGGCGACGAGTCCTGCCGGGCATCGCGATGCTGACCGCACTCATGGCCGGCCTGACCGGCCTGACCGGGTGCACCAGCGGCAACGGCGTCGGGGACGACACCGACTCCAAGGCGGGCGACAGCAGCCCCGCACCCGCACCGGCCGGCAAGTACCGCAGCCTGCCCGCGCCGTGCAGGGCCGCCGACGGCAAGCGCCTGAAGGCCATGCTCCCGGCCGCGGACAGCCTCACCGACGAGCAGCGCGCGCAGCTGTACGCCGGCGCCGCGGACACCTCGTACGACGGCGACCGGCACGTCGGCTGCCGCTGGACGGCGCAGACGCCCGAGGAGACGCGGCTGCTGTCGGTCGGCTTCGAGCGCGTCGTCTCGTACGACCGGACCACCATGAGCGACGACGACAAGGCGCGGCAGGTGTACGTGCGCCGGCTGACGGATGCGCACCTGCCCTTCCCCGGCCCCACGCCGAGCCCCAGTACGAGTACGGGTGCCAGCACCGCTCCCAGCACCGCCCCCAGCGCCCCGCCGGCCGCAAGCGCTCCCCCGCCGGCCGGGCAGTCGCCGTCCCCCGGCGCCGGCAGCCCCTCCGCGCCGCCGCCCGAGCTCGGTTCCCGGGTCATCGAAGGGCTCGGGACCGAGGCGTTCCTCGAGGACAAGCTGAGCACGGCCGGGGCCAGCGCGGCGCAGGCGCGGACCGTGCGGATTGTGTTCCGCACCTCGAACGTCATCGTCACCGTCGAGTACAGCGTGCAGCCCGCGCTGCCCGGTACGGTCCCGGCGAGCCCCGAAACCCAGGACAAGGCACGGCAGTTGGCGCAGGCTCTCGTCGAGCGTTTCAACGACTGAGAGGGCGACCGGGAGCGGGCGCGGGGGGCTCGGCGTGACGGCGCGCACAGCAGGCGCGCGCCGGGTCGGGCTACCGTTGCTCGGGTCCCGCGCCCGCGCCACACCCGCACCACGCCCGTACCGCGTCCGTACCGCGTCCGTACCGCGTCCGTACCGCGTCCACAGAACGCGCCTCACAACGTACTGAAGGAACCATGCACCGATCAGCCTCGCGCCTCACTCGCGTTCTCGCCTGCGCAGCCGTCCCGGTGATCCTCACCGTCGCCGGCTGTTCGTCCGACTCGGGCAAGGACTCGGGTTCGGGCGGCGACAAGAAGCCCGGCGCGTCCTCGTCCGCCAAGCCGAGCGGCAAGCCGTCGGCCGAGCTGGAGAAGGCGGCGTTCGCGACGCTGCCCGACCCGTGCAAGTCGATCCAGACGAAGACGGTCGAGACCCTCGTCCCCGAGGCGAAGGACAAGAACGGCACCGCGACCAAGTCGAACGACCTGACCTCCCGCGCCAGCTGCTCCTGGAACGGCCTGGACGAGGACGGCCTGAAGGGCTCGCAGTACCGCTGGCTGTCGATCTCCCTGGTCCGCTACGAGTCGCACGCCTCGCTCGGCGGCGCGAACAAGCGCGCCGAGGATCAGTTCAACAAGCAGGTCGAGACCGCGAAGACGGCGGAGGGCGCGCACGACGTGAAGGTCGAGCAGGCGGCCGGCATCGGCGACCAGGCGTCGTCGGTCGTGTACGGCGTGAAGAAGGACGTCGACTTCTTCAACACGACGATCGTGGCGCGCACGCAGAACATCGTGATCACGCTCGACTACAACGGTGCGGCGTACGAGGGTGCCGGCGCTCCGGATCAGGCCAAGCTGCTCGAGAACGCGATCGCGGCGGCGAAGGAGACGGTGGCCTCGGTCGGCACCGCCAACCAGCAGCAGAAGCAGCCTGAGCAGCAGGCTTCTCCCTCTGCGCAGTAGGCGTCGGCGGATCCGGGCGGCTTGTCGGGCGCTTAACAGGAGGCTGACATTCAGTCACCTGTGCAGTCACCCGTACGCTGTGCCTGCCGTAGCTCGACAAGGGGAGGGGATCGCGGGTGGCCGCGATGCAGCTGACTCGTACGCACCGGATACTCATCGGCGTCGTGGTCGCAGGAGCCGTGGTCATCGCGGGGATCGGTTTCGCGGGCTCGTACGCCGCGGTCCGCGCGCTCGCCCTGCAGAAGGGGTTCGGGAACTTCTCGCTGGTGTTCCCGATCGGCATCGACATGGGCATCTGTGTGCTGCTGGCGCTGGACCTGCTGCTGACGTGGATCCGGATCCCGTTCCCGCTGCTGCGCCAGACGGCGTGGCTGCTGACCGCGGCGACGATCGCGTTCAACGGCGCGGCGGCCTGGCCGGACCCGCTGGGTGTGGGCATGCACGCCGTGATCCCGATCCTGTTCGTGGTCACGGTGGAGGCGGCCCGGCACGCGGTGGGCCGGATCGCGGACATCACCGCGGACCGGCACATGGAGGGCGTCCGCATCACGCGGTGGCTGCTCTCCCCCCTCCCGACGTTCAAGCTGTGGCGCCGGATGAAGCTGTGGGAGCTGCGGTCGTACGAGCAGGCCGTCGGCATGGAGCAGGACCGGCTGATCTACCAGGCGCGGCTGCAGGCCCGGTACGGGCGGGCCTGGCGCCGCAAGGCTCCGGTGGATGCGCTGATGCCGCTCCGGCTGGCCCGGATCGGCGTCCCCCTCTCCCAGACGGCGCCGGAGGGCCTGGCGGCGGCGGGCATCGACCCGATGCTGCTGCCTCCGGCGGCCGCGGCCATCGCGACGGGTGCGGCGCTATCGGCGTCATCGGCTCCGGCCTTGGAGGCGGGCCACGGCGCGGCGGGCCTGGGCTCCGGCGCGGCAGGCATCCCGGGCCAGGCGGTCACCGCAGGCCTGCCGGGCCAGCCGGGCCTTGCCGGTGCGGCCGCGGGCATACCCGGCCGGCCGGGCCTGCCGGGCGGAGCCTCGGGCCAGCCGGGCGTTGCCGGTGCGGCCGCGGGCATCCCCGGCCGGCCGGGCCTGTCCGGCGGAGCCGCCGGCCCCGCGGGCCAGGCCGCGCCGCAGGCGCCGGGGTCTGGGGCGGAGCCCCAGTTTCGGGAAGGGGCGGGTGGGGGAGCAGCCCCGCAGGGCCACACCCCGCCCCCCTTCGCGGTCGACCCGACGGCCATGCCCGCGGCCCACGACAGCGCCTGGTTCGCCGCACCGCTGGCCCCGCAGGCCGCGTACGAGGGCGGGTACAACCCGCAGTACGTCGAGGGCCTGGAGCCGACCCCGGTCATGCCCCCGACCGGCCCGGACGAGGACGTTCCGCACCAGGAGCAGCTCCCCGTACCGCCCGCCGCCGATGACGATGACTCCGACGCCGACTCCGGCTTCGACCAGGTCAAGTTCAACGAGGCGGCCTACGAGGTGTTCCGCTCCTACCTCGACGAGCACTCCGACTTCCCGACCCCGGAGCAGGTGGACATACACCTCTCGGACCGCCACGGGATCGACCACCCGCGCAGCTCCTCGATGATCCGCAAGCTCATGCCGGGCCTGAAGCTGCGCTACCAGCGCGAGCTGGAGAACGAGCACATCGCCTGAGCCGGAAGCTGTACCCACATGCGAAGGGCCCGCACCCCCGAGGGGATGCGGGCCCTTCGGCGTCTGCCTCAGGCGGCGAGCAGCTTGCGCACCCGGTCCGCGCCCACGGCGAGGAGCAGCGTGGGCAGGCGCGGCCCGGTCTCCCGGGTCACGAGCAGGCGGTACAGCAGCGCGAAGAACGAACGCTGTGCGACCTTGAGCTCGGGGGTGGGCTTGGCGTCGGGCTCAAGGCCCGCCATCACCTTCGGGACGCCGTAGACGAGCGTGGTGAGCCCGTCGAGCGACCAGTGCGAGTCCAGCCCGTCCACGAGCAGCCGCAGCGACTCGCGGCCCTCGTCGTCCAGCGAGGACAGCAGCTCGGTGTCGGGCTCCTCGCGTACGAGGGTCCGCTGGTCGGCCGGGACCTGGGTGGTGATCCAGTTCTCGGCGCGGTCCAGGCGCGGCCGTACCTCGTCGAGGGAGGTCAGCGGCTGCGACGGGTCCAGGTCGGTCAGGATGCGCAGGGTCTGCTCGTCGTGCCCGGCGGTGATGTCGACGACCGACGCGAGGGTCCGGTACGGGAGCGGGCGCGGGGTGCGCGGCAGCTCGTGCGAGGCGACGCGTACGGCGCGGGTGTGCGCGGCGGCGTCGGCCGGCAGCACGGAGCCGTCGGCGACCTTGGCCTCGAGCTTGTCCCACTCGTCGTAGAGCCGCTGGATCTCCTGGTCGAAGGCGATCTTGAAGGACTGGTTCGGCCTGCGGCGGGCGTACAGCCAGCGCAGGAGCTGCGGCTCCATGATCTTCAGCGCGTCGGCCGGGGTCGGGACCCCGCCCTTCGACGAAGACATCTTGGCCATGCCGCTGATGCCGACGAACGCGTACATCGGTCCGATCGGCTGCTCGCCGCCGAAGATGTGCACGACCTGGCCGCCGACCTGGAACGACGAGCCGGGCGAGGAGTGGTCGACGCCCGAGGGCTCGAAGATCACGCCCTCGAAGGCCCAGCGCATCGGCCAGTCGACCTTCCAGACCAGCTTGCCGCGGTTGAACTCGCTGAGCTTGACGGTCTCGGTGAACTCGTCCTCGGTGCAGACGTAGACCAGCTCGGTCGTCTCGTCGTTGTAGGACGTCACCTTGGTGAAGTCCTTGCCGCACCGGCCGCAGTAGGGCTTGTACGGGAAGTACCCGCCTTCGGCGCTGCTGCCGTCGTCCTCGGCGGCCGCGCCGGAGCCCTCGGCGGCCTCCAGCTCGGCCTCGTCGACCTGCTTCTGCTGGGGCTTCTTGCCGCCCGGCTTCTGCTTCGTGCGGTACTGGTCCAGGACGGCGTCGATGTCGCCGCGGTGCTTCATCGCGAACAGGACCTGCTCGCGGTACGCGCCGGAGGTGTACTGCTCGGTCTGGCTGATCGGGTCGTACTCGACGCCCAGCTCGGCCAGGGCCTCGACCATGGCGGCCTTGAAGTGCTCGGCCCAGGTCGCGTACGCCGATCCGGCCGGGGCCGGGACGGAGGTCAGCGGCATGCCGATGTACTGGCCGTAGGTCTCGGGGTCGACGCCGGGGATGCCGGCCGGCACCTTGCGGTAGCGGTCGTAGTCGTCCCAGGACAGGACGTGCCGGACCTCGATGCCGCGGCGGCGGATCTCGTCGGCGACCAGGTGCGGGGTCATGACCTCGCGGAGGTTGCCCAGGTGGATCGGGCCGGAGGGGGAGAGTCCGGACGCGACGACGACAGGTTTGCCGGGTGCTCGGCGCTCCGCCTCGGCGATGACCTCGTCCGCGAAACGGGAGACCCAGTCGGTCTCGGTGCTGCTCTGAGCCACGACACGTCCTTCTATCTCGAATGCTGGCTTCAGCCATTCTCCCAGACGGAAGCGGACGCTCCGGGGTTGCCTGCGGGCCCCCTTTATCCCGGGCATCGGACGGTCCCCGCGTGGGATACTCGGCACTTGTCGGAACAACCAAGTGCACCTTCAGGCACGACCTCACAGGAACGGCAGCTCATGGCCTCGGTCCCTTCCCTCGCTTCTTCCGTCAATCAGCGCGTCGCGGACGCCCTCGCCTCGGCCCTGCCGGAGGCCGGTGGCGCCGACCCGCTGCTGCGACGAAGCGACCGGGCCGACTTCCAGGCCAACGGCATCCTGGCGCTCGCGAAAAAGGCGAAGGCCAACCCGCGCGAGCTCGCGACGACCGTGGTCGCGTCCATCCCCGCAGGCCCCGATGCCGACCTGATCAGCGAGATCGAGGTCTCGGGCCCCGGCTTCCTCAACATCACGGTCTCCGACCGGGCGATCATCGAGACCCTGGCGGCGCGCGCCGGCGACGACCGGCTCGGTGTCCCGTACGCGGCGAACGCGGGCACGACGGTGGTCGACTACGCGCAGCCGAACGTCGCGAAGGAGATGCACGTCGGCCACCTGCGGTCGGCGGTCATCGGCGCGGCGATGGTCGAGATCCTGGAGTTCACGGGCGAGAAGGTGGTCCGGCGCCACCACATCGGCGACTGGGGCACCCAGTTCGGCATGCTCATCCAGTACCTGATCGAGCACCCGCACGAGCTGGACCACAAGGCCGCGGGCGCGTCGGCGGAGGTCTCCGGCGAGGAGGCCATGTCCAACCTGAACCGCCTGTACAAGGCCTCGCGGGCGCTCTTCGACTCGAACGAGGAGTTCAAGACGCGGGCCCGGGCGCGGGTCGTCGACCTCCAGGCGGGCGAGGCGGAGACCCTCGCGATGTGGCAGCGGTTCGTCGACGAGTCGAAGATCTACTTCTACTCCGTCTTCGACAAGCTCGACATGGACATCCAGGACCCGGACGTCGTCGGCGAGTCCGGCTACAACGACATGCTGGTCGAGACGTGCAAGCTGCTGGAGGAGTCGGGCGTCGCCGTCCGCTCCAACGGCGCGCTGTGCGTGTTCTTCGACGAGTACAAGGGCCCGGACGGCAACCCGACCCCGCTGATCGTCCAGAAGTCGGACGGCGGCTTCGGCTACGCCGCGACCGACCTGTCGGCGATCCGGGACCGCGTCGGCAACCTGAAGGCGAACAGCCTCATCTACGTGGTGGACGCGCGGCAGGCGCTCCACTTCAAGATGGTCTTCGAGACGGCCCGCCGCGCCGGCTGGCTGAACGACGAGGTCAAGGCCGTGCAGCTGGCCTTCGGCACGGTCCTCGGCAAGGACGGCAAGCCGTTCAAGACCCGCGAGGGCGAGACGGTGCGGCTGGTCGACCTGCTGGACGAAGCGGTGGAGCGGGCGACCACCGTGGTCCGGGAGAAGGACAAGGACCGTGGCCTGCTCACCGAGCGGGAGATCGTCGAGAACGGCCTCCAGGTCGGCATCGGCGCGGTCAAGTACGCGGACCTCTCCACCTCCGCCGCGCGCGACTACAAGTTCGACCTGGACCAGATGGTCTCGCTGACCGGTGACACGTCCGTGTACCTCCAGTACGCGTACGCCCGGATCCGGTCCATCCTGCGCAACGCGGGCGACCGTTCCCCGGTGGCCCACCCGGAGCTGGCGCTGGCGCCGGCCGAGCGGGCGCTGGGCCTGCACCTGGACGGCTTCGGCGAGCTGATCGCCGAGGCGGCCGCGGAGCACGCCCCGCACAAGCTGGCCGCGTACCTGTACCAGCTTGCCTCGCTGTACACGACGTTCTACACCGAGTGCCCGGTCGTGAAGCCGGAGCCGGAGCTCGTCGTCGGCGAGAACCGCCTGTTCCTGTGCGACCTGACCGCCCGGACGCTCACGAAGGGCATGTCCCTCCTGGGCATCCGCACGCCCGAGCGTCTCTGACCCCGTTCGCGGGGCGCGCGGCTCCGTACGATCGGCCTTCCCGTCCTGACGGCAGGGGAGGCCGATCGTGAACGGTTCGCAGGGTGTACACCTGGCGCGCGCCGCGCTGAGAGCGCTGACCGGCGCCGGGGCGGCTCCCCGGCACGGTCCGCGCTCGAGGCACGGGTAAATGAACCGAACCTCTGAAGCTAGTGCCGCGTCAGGCAGCGTTCGCCCCGTCGCGACGCCCGGCACGCACTCTCGCCGCACCGGCCGAAAACTCAAGTACGTCCAGTACGAGCGCTTGCGGCCGGCACGCCGAGAGCACGCACCGGACGCCGCTCCTTGACGGGCAAACGTTGCCAGACGCGGCACTAGCAGCGATACCCGTCGGGCACCTGCAACAGCGCCACGAACACCCACACCATCACCGTTGCCCCGGCCAGGCCCCCGAACAACCCGGCCGCCGGGTTCCACCGCCCGACGTACCCGACGAGCACCCCCCACCAGGCTGTCGCGAGCAGTGCCAGCAGCGCCCCGTAGAAGAGGAGGGCGAGGCCGTTGGCCGCCCCATTGACCCCCACGTCGCAGGCCCGCCACGCGGCATTCAGCAGCCCCGCCCCGAGCACCCCCGTGCCCACTCCGGCCGACGGGGCGATCAGGCAGCCCACCTGTCCGCGCGTCATTCGGTGTTCCTGATCCGACACGTGAGCACGTCCCCCAACTGCGCATGTCAGCAAGGCCCGTTCGGCACTCGCACCCCACCCACCTTGCCAGGCCGAAGCCCGCCCACACCCCGGAGACCGGCGACCCGGCCCTGCCACGGCCGTCCCCGCCCTCCTCGGATGCACGTGAGGGACTCGAAAGTCCCTCACGGCCCTTCCCTCGCCCTCACTCCCACCGCGTGGTCGCAGCTCACTCACTGGTTCAGCGGATAGGAGTGCCGGCCCGTCGCCTCATCGATCTCCGAGTGGGCCTTCTGCAACATCTGGGAAGCGAGATCCATGAGCGCGCGAGCGCCGGCGATCTCTTCCCCGACCCGCAGCTGCTCCGGGTCGGAGGGGTGACGCATGGCGTAGCCGTGCGCCCTGATCTCGGAGCCGTCGCCGAGTCTGACCATGGCCGCCGCACTGGTGCGGTGGCCTTCCTCGGTGAACTCGAGCTCCACGTGCCACCCGACGAGTGTGGGCATGGTGCATCACCTCCAGGGGGGTCACCCTGCCTCCAGGGTGCGCCTGGGGGGACGGGAACGCGAGCGGGGACGGGTCGGAGGACGGGGGCTGACCCCCATCCTCTTCTACCAGCACGTCGTCGACAGCCTCGACCCCGTCTGCACCGCCATGGTCACCCTCCGGGGCGCGGGCGCACTCCACCTCAGGGGCCGCAACACCATCCTGGGCGTCAACCCCATCCCGGCCTGAGTACGGGCACTCATGTGCCTCTCCCGCCGGGGCAGTTGACTGATGCCATGGATCAGGACACCTCGCGCGACAAGCGCGCCTTCGTCGCGCCGCTCGTCTCCACCCTGCTGACGCTGCCGATGGCCCTCGTCGCGCTCTTCTTCGCCGGGCTCTCCCCCATGGCCTGCGACTCCTGCGGGGAGGCCGCGAGCGACCGGTTCGACGCCTCGTTCGGCATCGCCTTCCCCGTCTTCGGCACCGGCCTGCTGCTCGTCCTCGTGGTGCTCGTGACCAGTTGGGCGCTCCCCTGGCAGCGCCGGAACTCCGCCCGCCGCATCACGTTCGCCCTGCTCGCCCCGGCGGCCGTCGTCCTCGACTACATCGTGTTCGCCGGGATCATCGACTGACCCTGACCTGAGCAAGCGGGCAAGCGGGCAAGCGGGCAAGCCGGCAAGCCGGCAAGCAAGCTGACGTACTCGGTCCCCGCCCCATGAGGGCTCGACCCGCCCCGCCTACGCTCCCCGCATGGGCAGAGCGCGGCGACCGAAGCCGGGGCAGTGGTGGGCGTGGTGGCGGGTCTGGCGAGCCGGGCCGCCCGCCGGGTCCGAGCGGCACGTGTGGCCGCTGCGCTGACCGGCGGGGGCCCACCGGCAAGGGTCAGCGCGCCTCGCGCAGCCAGCCCGCGACCTCCGTCGCCCAGTACGTCAGGATCGTGTCCGCGCCGGCCCGCTTGATGCCCAGCAGGGTCTCCAGGATGGCCCGGTCGCGCTCGATCCAGCCCTTCTCCGCCGCCGCCTCGATCATCGCGAACTCGCCGCTGATCTGGTACGCGGCCACCGGGACGTCCACGGCCTGCGCGACCCGGTACAGGATGTCCAGGTACGGGCCGGCCGGCTTGACCATGACCATGTCGGCGCCCTCCTCCAGGTCGAGCGCCAGCTCCCGCAGGGACTCCCGGGCGTTCGCCGGGTCCTGCTGGTACGTCTTGCGGTCGCCCTGCAGCGAGGAGGCGACGGCCTCGCGGAACGGGCCGTAGAAGGCCGAGGAGTACTTCGCCGTGTACGCCAGGATCGAGACGTCCTCGTGCCCGGTCTCGTCGAGCGCGTCGCGGATGACGCCGACCTGGCCGTCCATCATGCCGCTCGGTCCGACCACGTGGACGCCCGCGTCGGCCTGGACCTGGGCCATCTCCGCGTACCGCTCCAGCGTCGCGTCGTTGTCGACGCGCCCGTGCTCGTCCAGTACGCCGCAGTGGCCGTGGTCGGTGTACTCGTCCAGGCAGAGGTCGGACATGATCACCAGATCGTCGCCCACCTCCGCCTTCACGTCGCGGATCGCGAGCTGCAGGATCCCGTCCGGCTCCGTGCCCGCCGTGCCCAGCGCGTCCTTGTTCTCGTCCGCCGGAACCCCGAAGAGCATGATCCCCGCGACGCCCGCCTCCACGGCCTCCACCGCGGCCTTGCGCAGCGTGTCCCGCGTGTGCTGGACCACGCCCGGCATCGCCGAGATCGCGAGGGGCTCGCTGATGCCCTCCCGTACGAACGCCGGGAGGATCAGGTCCGAGGGGTGCAGCCGGTTCTCCGCGACCATCCGCCGCATCGCCGGGGTGGTGCGCAGCCGGCGGGGCCGCGAGCCGGGAAAGGATCCGTACGCGCTCATCTTCAGTCGCCTCTTCGAGCCTGGACAGCAGTCGCCTCAAGCCTAGAGCCCGGGCGGCGCGGCCCCCGCAGCCCCCACGGCGAGCTCGCACCACACCACCTTCCCGGGCCTGCGCGGGCCGACCCCCCACCGTTCGGCGAGCGCGGCCACCAGCAGCAGCCCCCGCCCTCCCTCGGCGCCCACGTCCCGGTCCGCCACGCGCGGCCGGCCGCCCCCGCTGTCGGCCACCTCGACCCGGACCAGGCCCTCGAAGAGCACCAGCCGAAGCCGGTAGTAGCGGCCGGGCGGCACGCCGTGCAGCAGGGCGTTGGTCGCCAGCTCGCTCACGCAGAGCAACAGGTCGTCCCGGCGGCATGTGACACCCCACGCGTGAAGTGTCTCCGCCGTGAACTCCCTGGCAGAGCAGATGGATTGGCGGCTGCGGGGGAAGTACCGCTCGCGCAGCAGGGCCGGATGGATTTCCACGTTCACGGGGCGATCGTCGCGGTGCGTGACTAGCGTGGGCGAGACCGGTAACCCGTACTCCCTCAGGAGTACGGGTTGGTACCGGTATCTCTCGTGCGTACTCGGGGAGTTCACAGGCATGCCACCACGCAAGAGGCCCCGGCCCAACGAAACCGCGATGAAGATGGTCGGCGCCCTGGTCGCCGCCGCCCGCGTCGCCAAAGGCATGACGCAGCGCACCTTCGCGGAGGCACTGCACATGGACGTGGAGACCATCGCCTCGATCGAGCAGGGCCGACGGACCCTCATGCCCAACGTCGCCGAGAAGATGGACCGGATCCTCGGCCTGCCGGGTCTGCTGACGGTCGCGTCCAACAAGATGCCGGAGGTCGACATGATCCCGGCCTGGGCGGAGGAGTACATGGAGCGCGAGGCGGAGGCCCTCGCCCTGTCCTGGTACGACACCCTCACCGTGCCGGGTCTGCTCCAGACCGAGAACTACGCCCGGGCGGTGCTCGGCTGCCGCGTCCCCTTCGTCGGCGAGGAGAAGATAGAGCGGCAGACCGCCCACCGCATCCAGCGCCAGAAGATCCTCACCCGCCCGGTCCCCCCGACCCTCAGCTTCATCGTCTGGGAGGCGCCCCTCCGGGACCGCATCGGCGGCGTCGAGATCTACCGGGAGCAACTGCGCCACCTGCGCACCTGCGCCGACCGGCCGACCGTCTCGCTCCAGGTGCTGCCCCTGGGCATCACCGCTCACGCGGGTCTCGACGGCCCGTTCATCCTGCTGGAAACACCCGAGTTCCAGCACCTCGCGTACTCCGAAACGCAGCGCGGCAGCTTCCTCGTTCGCGACCCGAACGAGGTCAGCATCCTCACTCAGAAATATGCGATGCTGCGGTCACAGGCCCTCAACTTCACAGAGACGAAGGACCTGTTGGACCGGCTGCTAGGAGAGACATGAACACCCCCCTGACGTGGTTCAAGTCCAGCTACAGCGGGAGCGAGGGCGGCGCCTGCCTGGAAGTCGCCATCTCCTGGCGGAAGTCCTCCTACAGCGGCGACGAAGGCGGCGCCTGCGTCGAGGTTGCCTCCTGCTCCTGCGCCGACACCGTCCACGTCCGGGACTCCAAGGTCACCGACGGCCCGACGCTCGCCCTCGCCCCCGCCGCCTGGACCGGCCTCACCCGCTGGGTCGCCGCCTAGGCCGCCGCGCCATCCGGGGGTCCGTACGCGTGTCATCGTGCACGAGGACCCCTCGCGATGAAGCACGCCCTCAGCCGGTCCCGCGCCGCACACGCCGCAGGGCCCGGACGCGGCTGCGTCCGGGCCCTGGGATCGGACTCTGCCCGCCGGTCAGGTGGTACGGCGCCTGCGCGCCCCCGGCCGGCGCTCGCTCGGGCGGGACACCGACTCGCCGGCCTCCTTGGCCGCCTCGCGGCGCGCCGCGCCGTACTCGGCCAGGGCCTCCGCCAGCTTGCTCACGCTCGGCTCCGGCGACAGGACGTCGACCCGCAGGCCGTGCTCCTCCGCCGTCTTGGCCGTGGCCGGCCCGATGCAGGCGATGACGGTCACGTTGTGCGGCTTGCCGGCGATGCCGACGAGGTTGCGCACCGTCGAGGACGACGTGAAGAGAACGGCGTCGAAGCCGCCGCCCTTGATCGCCTCGCGCGTGTCCGCCGGCGGCGGCGACGCGCGCACGGTCCGGTAGGCCGTGACGTCGTCGACCTCCCAGCCCAGCTCTATCAGCCCGGCCACCAGGGTCTCGGTGGCGATGTCGGCGCGCGGCAGGAAGACGCGGTCGATCGGGTCGAAGACCGGGTCGTACGGCGGCCAGTCCTCCAGCAGCCCGGCCGCGGACTGCTCGCCGCTCGGCACCAGGTCCGGCTTGACGCCGAACTCGACGAGCGCGGCGGCGGTCTGCTCGCCCACGGCGGCGACCTTGATGCCCGCGAAGGCACGGGCGTCGAGCCCGTACTCCTCGAACTTCTCCCGGACGGCCTTCACCGCGTTCACGCTGGTGAAGGCGATCCACTCGTAGCGGCCCGTCACCAGGCCCTTGACCGCGCGCTCCATCTGCTGCGGGGTGCGCGGCGGCTCCACGGCGATGGTCGGCACCTCGTGCGGCACCGCGCCGTACGAACGCAGCTGGTCGGAGAGCGAAGCGGCCTGCTCCTTGGTACGCGGTACGAGGACCCGCCAGCCGAACAGCGGCTTCGACTCGAACCAGGCCAGCTCCTCGCGCCGCGCGGCGGCGCCGTGCTCACCGACCACGGCTATGACCGGCCGGGCGCCCTCGGGCGACGGGAGCACCTTGCCCTGCTTGAACACCTGGGCGATGGTCCCGAGGGTGGCGTTCCACGTCCGCTGGCGGGTCGTCGTACCGGCGACCGTCACCGTGAGCGGGGTGTCGGGCTTGCGCCCGGCGGACACCAGCTCGGCGGCGGCGCTCGATACGGTCTCCAGCGTCGCGGAGACGACGACGGTGCCATCGCTGGCCCCGACCTCGCTCCAACAGCGCGCGGAGGCGTTGCGCGCGTCCACGAACCGCACATCGGCACCCTGGCCGCCGCGCAGCGGCACACCTGCGTACGCGGGCACGCCGACGGCGGTCGCGACACCGGGCACCACCTCGAAGGGGATGCCGCCGGTGGCGCAGGCGAGCATCTCGTCGGCCGCGTTGCCGTCGAGCCCGGGGTCGCCGGTGACGGCACGAACGACCCGCCTGCCGGAGCGCGCGGCCTCCATGACAAGATTGGCCGCATCCCGGATCACCGGGACACCGGCGGCTGCTGACACTTCGTCAGCAATCGTCAGCTGTGGCGTGTCCACTCCCGCGCGCGCATGCGTGCGTACGACCTCGAGCACCTCGGGCTCCGCGATCAGTACGTCCGCGGCCGCGAGCGCCTCGACGGCGCGGAGCGTCAGCAGACCCGGGTCACCGGGGCCGGCACCGAGGAAGGTGACGTGCCCGTGCGCGGCGACGACCGGAAAAGCGGAGGTGGTTGGACGTGAGGGGTTCAAAGCGATCGCTCCCCCATCAGACCGGCCGCGCCCTTGGCCAGCATCTCGTCCGCGAGTTCGCGGCCGAGCGCCATGGCCTCGTCGTACGACTGGGGCACGGGACCGGTGGTGGACAGCTGCACGAGCGTCGAGCCGTCGAGGGTACCGACGACGCCGCGCAGGCGCATTTCATTGACAACCTGGCCGTCGGCCAGGAGATCGGCGAGCGCACCCACAGGTGCACTGCAGCCGGCCTCCAGGGCGGCGAGCAGGGAACGCTCGGCGGTCACGGCGGCCCGGGTGTGCGGGTCGTCGAGCTCGGCGAGCGAAGCGATGAGCTCCGCGTCGGACGCGAGGCACTCCACGGCCAGGGCGCCCTGGCCGGGAGCGGGCAGCACGTTGTCGACCGACAGGAGGTCGGTCGCCTCGGCGCTGCGGCCGATCCGGTTCAGCCCGGCGGCGGCAAGGACGACGGCATCCAGCTCGCCGTCGCGCACGAAGCCGATCCGGGTGTCGACGTTCCCCCGGATGGCGACGGTCTCGATGCGCTTCCCGAGGGTCCGCGCGTAGTGGTTGAGCTGCGCCATGCGGCGCGGCGACCCGGTACCGATCCGGGCGCCGTCGGGCAGCTGCTCGAAGGTCAGGCCGTCGCGGGCGACGAGCGCGTCGCGCGGGTCCTCGCGCAGCGGCATGGCCGCGATCACGAGCTCCTCGGGCTGCGCGGTCGGCAGGTCCTTCAGCGAGTGGACGGCGAAGTCGACCTCGCCGCGCACCAGCGCGTCGCGGAGCGCGGTGACGAACACGCCGGTGCCGCCGATCTGCGCGAGGTTCTCACGGGACACGTCACCGTAGGTCGTGATCTCCACGAGCTCGACGGGCCGGCCGGTGATCGCCCTTACCGCGTCGGCGACATGGCCGGACTGGGACATGGCCAGCTTGCTGCGCCGCGTGCCGAGCCGGAGAGGCTGGTCGAGACGTGGATTCATGATGCCCGTCCTGAGTCGTCGTTCTTGTCAGCCGTGTCGGCCTGTCCGACCTGTCCGGCCTGGTCGACCTGTCCGGCCTGACCGGCCGCGTCCGCCCGGCTGACGGAGGCCACCGTCTGCGGGTCGAGGTCGAAGAGTTCGCGCAGCGCCTCTGCGTACCCGGCGCCCCCGGGCTCGCTGGCGAGCTGCTTGACGCGCACGGTCGGCGCGTGGAGGAGCTTGTCGACGACGCGGCGCACGGTCTGGGTGACCTCGGCCCGCTGCCGCTCGTCCAAGTCCGGGAGCCGCCCGTCGAGCCGTGCCACTTCCATGGCCACGACCTCGGCGGCCATCGCCCGCAGGGCGACGACGGTCGGCGTGATGTGTGCGGCCCGCTGCGCCGCGCCGAAGGCTGCCACCTCTTCGGCGACGATGCCGCGTACGGCGTCCACGTCGGCCGCCATCGGCGCGTCGGCCGATGCTTCGGCGAGCGATTCGATGTCGACGAGCCGCACGCCCGGGATCCGGTGCACGGCGGCGTCGATGTCGCGCGGCATGGCCAGGTCCAGCAGGGCCAGCCGTACGGGCGCCACGTCGATCTGGCTGCGGGCGCCCTTGCGGGGCTGCCGCTGCGCGGCGGCCTCGCCCTGGTCGGCCCATGTGCCGTGCAGTTCGAGGGAGCTGGCGTCGACTCCGGTGAGTGCGGCCCGCCCGTCGCCGGCCGGCACGTCGACGGGACACCCGTCACGGTCGGCCCCGGGCACGATGGTCCGCGCCACCCCGCCATCGGCGAGCCGCATCCCGGCCTCGGCGGCGGCAACGAGCCGCGCCAGGACCGAATCCAGCCCCGCCGGCGTTTGAGGCGCCGGGGTCTGGGGGCGGAGCCCCCGGGAATCGGGAAGGGGCGGGGAGGGGACGAGCCCCGCAGGGCCCCCCACCACGGCCGCGGCCACGTCCTCCCCGGTCAGCACCAGCCCGGTGGCCCCGGTACAGGACACGACGACGTCGACTCGTGTCAGCTCGGCCGCAACCTCAGCCATCGCCAGCGGCCTGGCCACCACCCCAGTGCCTGAGGCAACCAGAATCTCGACCAAACGGTCCGCCCGCTCTGCGGTGCGGTTCGCGACGACGATCTCGGCGACGCCCACCCGCGCCAGCGTGGCCGCGGCCAGCGAGGACATCGACCCGGCACCGATCACCAGCGCCCGCTTGTCCTTGGCCCACACGTCCACCGGCTCGCGCCCGGCGGTCAGCTGCTCGAGCCCGAAGGTCACCAGCGACTGCCCGGCGCGGTCGATCCCGGTCTCGGAGTGCGCCCGCTTGCCGACGCGCAGCGCCTGCTGGAACAGGTCGTTGATCAGGCGGCCTGCGCTGTGGAGCTCCTGCCCCAGCGCCAGCGCGTCCTTGATCTGCCCGAGGATCTGGCCCTCGCCGATCACCATCGAGTCCAGCCCGCACGCCACCGAGAACAGGTGGTGGACGGCCCGGTCCTCGTAGTGGACGTACAGGTACGGAGTGAGTTCCTCCAGAGCCACCCCACTGTGCTGCGCGAGCAAGGTCGACAGCTCGGCCACACCGGCGTGGAACTTGTCCACGTCCGCGTACAGCTCGATCCGGTTGCACGTGGCGAGCACCGTCGCCTCCGTCGCCGGCTCCGCGGCGAGGGTGTCGTGCACCAGCTTGACCTTGGCGTCGGCCGACAGGGAGGCACGTTCGAGCACGCTCACCGGCGCGCTGCGGTGGCTCAGCCCTACGACGAGCAGACTCATGCCGGCATCACCGCCGGAACGTCGCCCTCGGGGCCGTTCTTGCGTGCGACGGCGGCGGGCCGTCCGGCGGGCGGCTCGACGGCCGCGGCGGGGGCCGCGCCGGAACCGGCGGCGGTCTCGGCGATGTCACCGGACGCGGAGGTATCAGCGGAGGAGGAAGAGGAGGGCGTGGCGTTGGCCGCCGCTTCCTCCCCGGCCTTGCGCTGCTCGTGGAACGCCAGGATCTGCAGCTCGATCGACAGGTCGACCTTGCGCACGTCCACACCGTCCGGCACGGACAGCACGGTCGGCGCGAAGTTCAGGATGGAGGTGACGCCGGCGGCGATCAGGCGCTCGCTGACCTGCTGCGCCGCGCCCGCGGGGGTCGCGATCACGCCGATCGAGACGCCGTTCTCCGAGATGATCTTCTCCAGATCATCGGTGTGCTGCACGGGCATGCCCGCGACCGGCTTGCCGGCCATCGCCGGGTCGGCGTCGATGAGCGCCGCGACGCGGAATCCGCGCGCGGAGAAGCCGCCATAGTTGGCCAGGGCGGCGCCGAGGTTACCGATGCCGACGATGACAACCGGCCAGTCCTGGGTCAGGCCCAGCTCGCGGGAGATCTGGTAGACGAGGTACTCGACGTCGTAGCCGACGCCGCGCGTCCCGTAGGAACCGAGGTACGAGAAGTCTTTGCGCAGCTTCGCGGAGTTGACTCCGGCGGCTGCCGCGAGCTCCTCGGAGGACACCGTGGGCACCGATCGCTCGGAGAGCGCGGTGAGTGCGCGCAAGTACAGCGGAAGCCGGGCGACAGTGGCCTCGGGAATACCTCGGCTGCGGGTCGCCGGTCGGTGAGTTCGGCCAGTTGCCACGATGCTCCTGCGGGATGAGCGGGGCTGCAGGCGGTCACTTGTCCCAAGACCGCCCCGTCGAATGCAGGCTATGTCTTTGTGAACGCGTGCACAAAGATTGTGTCCGCTTTGTCCGAGCAAAGTGACCGGGGTCACGCGGCTCGGGCCTGTAGGACGGGAACCCACAACACGCCGAACCCGTTCAAATCCCGAGGGGTGCAAAGCGGTACACACTCCTCATCGATACGCCCCCGAGACCCCACAAATCGCCCATGATGGTAACCGGCCGGAGGGTCAGCCCTCCAATGCGCGACGCAGCCGGTCCGGGTTCACCCTCCAGAAGGTGTGCTGTTCGCCGTCCACCAGCACCACCGGGATCTGCTCCCAGTGCAGCCGGTAGAGCTCCGCGTCCTGCGAGATGTCCTTCTTCACCCACTGTGCTCCGACTTCCGCGCAGACCTTCTCGATCACCTCTTGGGCGTCATCGCACAGATGGCACCCCGGCTTCCCGATGAGCGTGACCACCCGCTCGCCGGGACGCTTCTTTTCCTTACGACGCAGCAAAGGGCTCATGCCCCCCATTCTCCCGCGCCACCACGTAACACCACGGCACCGAAGAGTTCACGCCCCCGGCACCCCATCGGTTCGGGAACTCCCGAACACAATGGCTATGCTCGCGTCATGGCCGCTCTGGGATGGCTCACCCCCCGTAGGCGCTCCGCCACCGCGCGGAGCGTGCTGGCAGGCGAGGCCTCGGCCGAAGCCGCCCGCAAGACCGCGCAGGCCCTCGAGGCGGAGGCCGGAAGGCCGGCCGACCCCGAGGAGACCGCGGCGCAGGCAGCCGAGGAAGCGGAACCGGCCGAGCCCGAGTTCCCCGTCGCCGGCGACGACCTCGCCGCCGCCTTCTTCGACCTCGACAACACCGTCATGCAGGGCGCCGCGATCTTCCACTTCGGCCGCGGCCTCTACAAGCGGGAGTTCTTCCACCGCCGCGAACTCGCCCGCTTCGCCTGGCAGCAGGCCTGGTTCCGGCTCGCCGGGGTCGAGGACCCCGAGCACATGCAGGACGCCCGCGACAGCGCCCTCTCCATCGTCAAGGGCCACAAGGTCTGCGAACTCATGGCGATCGGCGAGGAGATCTACGACGAGTACATGGCCGAGCGGATCTGGCCGGGCACCCGCGCCCTCGCCCAGGCCCACCTCGACGCCGGCCAGAAGGTCTGGCTCGTCACGGCCGCGCCCGTGGAGACCGCCACGATCATCGCCCGCCGGCTCGGCCTGACCGGTGCGCTCGGCACGGTCGCCGAGTCGGTCGACGGCATCTACACCGGCCGGCTCGTCGGCGAGCCGCTCCACGGACCCGCGAAGGCCGAGGCGGTCCGCGCGCTGGCCGCCGCCGAAGGCCTCGACCTCGAACGCTGCGCGGCGTACTCCGATTCGCACAACGACATTCCGATGCTGTCGCTGGTCGGGCATCCGTACGCGATCAATCCCGACACAAAACTGCGCAAGCATGCCCGGGCACACGACTGGCGGCTGCGCGACTATCGGACCGGCCGCAAGGCCGTGAAGGTCGGCGTCCCGGCCGCCGCCGGCGTCGGCGCGATCGCGGGCGGCGCAGCCGCCGCCATCGCCCTGCACCGCCGCCGCAAGTAGCCGCAGCCGCCCCGCCGCCCGGCCGCAGCCCGGCTTCCGCCTGCGCCGGAGCCGCCCTGCGGCCCGCCGGGGCCTCGCCCCGCGGGCTCTCGGCCCGCTGCGCCGCAGGCATTCCCCCACTTCTACCCCCGCGCCCCGCGCGGCACTCCCACATGCCCGACTCGGTCGCGAGCCAGCGTGGAAGCGTCCATTCCGCGTATTCAACCGATCAAGAATCGATCACCAACTGCGACTGAATATGCCTTCGACACGCAACAGAAGTGTCGGAATCGGTGATTTGAGCAACTGGGTGTAGCGCTGCCTGTACGAAGCGTTATTCTCCTCAAACGCATGCCACCGCCCATCTGTCGCCACGACGGGTGAACGGTTTCGCACTGCACGTGATGGAAGCTCTGCCTCTGGGAGTCCCGTGTACCCACCTGTCGGGGTTGACGCCTCGGGCCTGGCTACGCTGCGCGCAACGGTCCTCGACCACCTGCGCGGCTTCGTCCCCACCGCGTACGCCGTCCCCGCCTTCGCCGCCGCGGTCCCTGCCGGCCTCGGCCCGGCCGGTCCTTGCTATGCCCTGACCGACGGCGGCGCGACGGTGGGCAGACGCGGTCGCACGGGGGGAGGCACCGGCGCCGCCGGTACGAGCGCGCCCGCCGCACGCCGCCCCACCGCGGACAGCGACCAGGCCCGCATGATGGACCTGGTCGAACGCGCCCAGGCCGGCGAGGCCGAGGCCTTCGGCCGGCTGTACGACCAGTACAGCGACACGGTCTACCGCTACATCTACTACCGCGTCGGCGGCAAGGCGACCGCGGAGGATCTCACCAGTGAGACCTTCCTGCGCGCGCTGCGCCGCATCTCCACCTTCACCTGGCAGGGCCGCGACTTCGGCGCCTGGCTCGTCACGATCGCCCGCAACCTGGTCGCGGACCACTTCAAGTCCAGCCGCTTCCGTCTGGAAGTGACCACGGGCGAGATGCTGGACGCGAACGAGGTGGAACGATCCCCCGAGGACTCGGTCCTGGAGTCCCTCTCCAACGCCGCCCTGCTGGAAGCCGTACGCAAGCTCAATCCCCAGCAGCAGGAGTGCGTGACCCTGCGGTTCCTCCAAGGCCTGTCGGTCGCCGAGACCGCCCGGGTGATGGGGAAGAACGAGGGCGCCATCAAGACGCTCCAGTACCGGGCGGTCCGCACCCTGGCCCGCCTGCTCCCGGACGACGCCCGCTGACCTCCGCCCGGCCCCGCACCGCCGCCCGGTGCCTCACCCTGCGACTCCCCCCACACCCCGCAGACCCCCCGCGCCTTCCGACCCTCCTGACAATCCACACAACCGGTGACCCCTCGATGACGCTGTGGTCCGATCATCCTTCGTCCGTAACCCAAGTGCCGCGCCGCTCGTTGTGCGGAATGCAGGCTCCCTGTGGACACGCCTTACCCGAAGCCGCTCACTCGAAAGTGTGGATGTGCTCAAGGAAGGCAACCTTCCGGACACCTAGGGGAGTCGATCGTCATGACGAGAGGAGGTGCCGCCAGTGATCGCGAACGTGACTCCGCACCGGCGGGCGAACGCCTTCGCCCAGGCCCTGGAGGATCGGACCCCATCCGACCTTTCGGAACCGGACCCGGCGGCCGAGCAGTCCGAGGCACCTGCCGAACCTGCCGACCACGACCGGTTGTTGGCCCTGGCGAGCGTGTTCGGCGAAAGAATGCCGCGCCCGGTGCTGGACCCCGAGGTCAAAGTGGTGCAACGAGCCCAGCTCGTTGCCGCCATGGAGGCCATGGTGATGGAAGAGAGGGCCGGGGGCCGTGCCGCCTCGGACCCTCAAGTGCCCGAGCAGCGGACCGGCCGCGGCGCCCACCGGGCGACCTCGCTCCGGAAATTGCGACCCCGCTCCCGCTGGTCCAAGGGCATCGCAGCGGGCGGCCTCACCGTAGGTGTGGCCGCGGGGGCCTTCAGCGGCGTGGCCGCTGCCAGCACGGACGCCCTGCCCGGTGACTCCCTCTACCCGATCAAACGGGGCATGGAGGACCTGAAGCTCGGCATGGCCGGCGAGGACTCGGACCGCGGCGAGCTCTACCTCGACCAGGCCTCCAACCGCCTGTCGGAAGCCCGCAGGCTGATGGAGCGCGGCCGGACGGGCGTACTGGACCACGAGTCGCTCGGCGAGATCCGCCGGGCCCTCGCGGGCATGAAGCACGACGCGGCGGAGGGCCACCGGCTCCTCCAGGCGGCCTACCAACGGGACGGCTCGCTCGGCCCGATCCAGGCGCTGTCGTCGTTCTCCCGCTCGCACCGCGACGCGTGGGGCCGGCTCCGGGAGAAGCTCCCGGCGCAGCTCACCGACGTGGGCGGGGAGGTCGAGTCGGTCTTCCAGGCCATAGACGATGACGTGGCGCCCCTCCAGAGCCTGCTCCCGAAGGCCCCGGAGCAGACCCGCGGCGTCTCCGGTACCCCGGCCAAGCCGAGCGCTCCGGGTGGGCAGCACCAGTCCGCACCGGCGGCGGGCGCGCCATCGGCCAGCCCGACCGCGCCCACGACCACCGGCGCCAAGCCTTCACCGGCTCCCGGCGGCGGCCTCCTGGGCGGCACGGGCGACCTCCTGCAACCGCCCGCGGGTCAGAACACCCCAGGGGCATCGTCCTCCCCGGAGCACGTACAGCCGGACATCACCCTGCCGCCCCTGCTCCCAGGCCTCCTGCCGGGCCTGGGCCTGAAGGCGGAGGACTCCAAGTAGGACCCGGAACGGCCGCAGGCCCTCACCCCCGAACGGGGTGAGGGCCTGCACCATGAAACGAACTCAGAAGAACACGGACCGCCGCTGCACCAGCAGCTTGGCCCCTCCGCCTGCCGGCCACGCACCGCTCCGCGGGCTTCGGCCGACTGCGCCGGACTCCGTCCGCCGGCTACGCCCGGGCGGCATCACGCCCGCAGCTCAACCCACTCAGAAGAACACGGACCGCCGCTGCACCAGCAGCTTGTACAGCGTGTGCTGGATCTGCTCGCGGACCTCGTCCGTCAGGTTGAACATCAGCATCGGGTCCTCCGCCGCCTCCGGCGGATACGCGTCCGTCGCGATCGGCTCGCCGAACTGGATCGTCCACTTCGTCGGCAGCGGCACCGCGCCCAGCGGCCCCAGCCACGGGAACGTCGGCGTGATCGGGAAGTACGGAACCCCCAGCAGCCGCGCCAGCGTCTTCGCGTTGCCGACCATCGGGTAGATCTCCTCCGCCCCCACGATCGAGCACGGCACGATCGGCGTCCCCGCCCGCAGCGCCGTCGACACGAACCCGCCCCGCCCGAACCGCTGGAGCTTGTACCGGTCTCCGAACGGCTTCCCTATCCCCTTGAAGCCCTCCGGCATCACCCCGACCAGTTCCCCCGCCTCGAGCAGCCGCTGCGCGTCCTCCGAGCACGCCAGCGTGTGCCCGGCCTTGCGCGCCAGCTCGTTCACCACCGGCAGCATGAACACCAGGTCCGCCGCCAGCAGCCGAAGGTGCCGCTGCGCCGGGTGGTGGTCGTGGACCGCCACCTGCATCATCAGCCCGTCCAGCGGCAGCGTCCCGGAGTGGTTCGCCACGATCAGCGCCCCGCCCTCGGCCGGGATGTTCTCGATGCCCTTGACCTCGACCCGGAAGTACTTGTCGAACAGCGGCCGCATCAGGGACATCAGGACCTGGTCCGTCAGCTCCTTGTCGTAGCCGAACTCGTCGACCTCGTAGTCCCCGGTGACCCGCCGCCGCAGGAACGCCAGCCCGCCGGCGATCCGCCGGTCCCATGCGGCGCCGCCGGACTTCACGGGAGCGGACTCCGGCACGGCCGCCTCCGCGGCCTCGGCCACCGGCTCCGGCGCGGGCACCGCCCGTACTCTCCGGGTCCCGGCGCCCCGCCGGCGGGGCCGGTCCTCGTCGAACGGAATGACCTTGGCGTCCGCCACTATCGCTGCGCTCCCTCTTCGGATCCGGCAACCCCGACGTTCACGTTCAACATTCCGGCAACCCGGTCCACGGCCTGCCCCGCGCGCTCCGGCGGCAGCAGCCCGTTCCCCCGGCTGCGCGCGAAATCGGCGAAGGTCTCGGCGGTCGTGTACATAGGCTTGAATCCCAGCACCTCCCGCATCTGGGACGTCTCCACGACCCGCCCGTGCGTGAGGAGTCTGATCTGCTCCGGCGAGAAATCGGTGACCCCCACCGCCCGCAGCACCGACCCCACCCACGTCACCGCGGGCAGCAGCAGCGGCACCGTCGGCCGCCCCAGCCGCCGGGCGCACTGCGACAGCAGCAGCACCCCGTCACCCGCGATGTTGAAGGTCCCGCTGTTCAGCGTCCCGCGCTGGGGCTCCGCCGCCGCCAGCCGCAGCACGTCCAGCACGTCGTCCTCGTGGACGAACTGCAGCCGCGGGTCGTACCCCAGCACCGTCGGCATCACGGACATCGAGAAGTACTCGGCGAGCGAGGAATCCGCGTACGGCCCCAGGATGTTCGCGAACCGCAGCACGCACACCGCCACGTCGGGCCGCCTGCGCGCGAAGCCCCGTACGTACGACTCGACCTCGACGGCGTCCTTGGCGAAGCCTGCCGCCGGCAGCGACTTGGGGTGCGTGGTCTCCGTGAAAACGGCCGGATCCCGCGAGGCGCCCCCGTACACGCTCGTACTGGACTTCACCACCAGCCGCCGTACCGTCGGCGACTTCTGGCAGGCCCCCAGCAGCTGCATCGTCCCGATGACGTTGGTCTCCTTGACGGCGCTCCCCGTGCCGCCCGGCCCTGCTCCGCTCCCGGTCACGGCGAGATGGACCACCGTGTCCACGGCGTGCTCGGCGAGCACCCGGGCGATGGACGACTGCCGGATGTCCGTACGGACGAACTCCGCCGAGCCCAGCCGGTGCGGCGGCGCGACCGCGTCGACCGCGATGACCCGCTCGACCTCAGGATCACGCTGGACCCGCCGCACGAAGCGGCCCCCCAGCTGCCGGGCTGCCCCGGTAACGAGCACGACCTTCCCCACGAGCTCAGCGCCTTCCTCGTCGTCCCCGGCTACACCGCAGCCCCTCCACCAAAGAATGGTGGAGGGGCTGCGGAGAACACGTACAGCTGCCGTTTACTTCTTGTTACGGCGCTGGACGCGGGTGCGCTTGAGCAGCTTGCGGTGCTTCTTCTTAGCCATCCGCTTACGCCGCTTCTTGATAACAGAGCCCACGACTACCCTCGCTCACTTCTCGGAACATCCCCGCGTCAGCGGGGAACGGTGCGGGGCGTCTGGGCCCACACGACCTACGTCGGCCTAGCCTACCCGTCCGAGCTCTTAGCCTGTAATCCGAGGGGTTCGGAGAGTTCGCCGGAGCTTCAGTCTCAGGCCGACTCCACCCCCACATAGGACTCTCGGAGGTACTCGTGAACCGCGTTCTCGGGGACCCGGAAGGACCGGCCCACCCGGATTGCGGGCAGATGACCGTTGTGCACCAGGCGGTACACGGTCATCTTCGACACTCGCATCACCGAGGCGACCTCCGCCACGGTCAGGAACTGAACCTCACTGAGAGGCCTCTCGCCAGCAGCCATGACACACCTTGACCTTCCGCGCATGACGGGCACCGGCTTCCCCTCCGGTTACTCCTCGTCGTCGCACGCTCACTCCCAGAGTAGGGGCGTGTGATACGAGTGGGGAAGAGGA
Organism: Streptomyces sp. NPDC051364; assembly: GCF_040682115.1. Classification (NCBI taxonomy): domain Bacteria; kingdom Bacillati; phylum Actinomycetota; class Actinomycetes; order Kitasatosporales; family Streptomycetaceae; genus Streptomyces; species Streptomyces sp. NPDC051364. The sequence goes on from NZ_JBFBAH010000006.1 coordinate 468,013, forward strand.
GCTACGGCCACTCCTGCGCACCCGGCAGACTCGCCCGATCGAGTAGATACCGAATGAGCGGTCTGTAGTAGTCCGCGCGCACCGCGTCATCAAGCGGAACAGCCACCGCCACCCGCCCCTCCGCCTCGCCGACGAACAGCGCCGGGTCGTCCGTATCCGCCAGCCCGATCGCCTCCACACCGAGCTGACCTGCGCCGCAGACCCACCCGTGATCACCCACCACCAATTCCGGCAACGGCCCGCCGGCCTCCGCGAGCGCCCCGAGCGCGATCCGAACCGGCAGGGGTGAATGGCTGTGCACGCCGGTTGCACTCCCCGGCGGCCGCGCGCCGGGTTCCCGCACCAACGCGACTCCCCGTACGTAATCGATGCTGTGCCTGCGTACGCCGAACCGGGTCGCCATGTCGACACCCGCCCCCTGCGCCGGAGTGAGCACAACACATCCCACCGCCGACAGGGCCCGCGCCAAACTGGCGTAGAACCCCAGGAGACGGTGCGGATGTCCCGTCCCGAACAACACCGGCGACCGCGCCCCGGCCGCCTCGCGCAGCCGCTCCGCGAACGCCTCCAACGCCGCCAGCGTCAGCTCCGGATCGATCACGTCCGGCCCGCTGACGTGCGCAGGATCCGCCGAGACCCCGCACTTGTCCGCCATCAGCCTCAGCAGGTCACCCTCGCCCCAGCCCCACTCCGGTTCCAGCCCCAGCAGCACCCGCGGATCCCGCGCCGCGAACAGCCGGTAACTGCGCAGGCTCTCCTCCCGCGAGGTGGCGACGGGCCCGGCCAACCGGGCGGCCAGCAGATGCGCACGCAGCGCGCCGGTGCTCAACACCCTCCGATGCTGCCGCACCCGACCTGGCGGATCATCAATTCCGGCGAACAGCCCCACACTTGGCGTAACACCTGGCGTAACGACGCATCACCGCTCCCAGGCCTTCCAGCCGCTTTACGTGAGCAGGCCACGCAACGGGAACACCGCCCGCCGGGTCGCCAGAACGGCCTGATCGATCCGGTCGGCCGGATCGTAGCCAGCCTCCCAGTCCCGCCACGCGACCGCCCGCCCGTCCGTCATCCGGGCCGGCGCCGGCTGCCGCGTCCGCGCGTACACCTCGTCCCGCCACGCCTCCGGCACCGCCGACTCCGGATCGACCGGATGGTGCGCCGCGATGCCCACCAGATGCGTCCACGACCGCGGTACGACGTCCACGACCGCGTACCCGCCGCCGCCCAGCGCCAGCCAACGGCCCCCCGCATGCTCGTGCGCGAGCCGGTGACACGCCTCCTGCACCGCCCGCTGCGCATCCAGCGACACCGCGAGATGCGCCAGGGGGTCCTCGAAATGCGTGTCCGCCCCGTGCTGGGTCACCAGCACCTGTGGCCGGAAGTCCTCCAGCAGCTCGGGCACCGTCGCATGGAAGGCCCGAAGCCACCCCTCGTCCCCGGTCCCGGCGGGCAGCGCCACATTCACCGCCGAGCCCGCCGCGGCCGGCCCGCCCGTCTCCTCCGGCCAGCCGGTCTGCGGGAACAGCGTCCGCGGATGCTCGTGCAGCGAGACCGTCAGCACCCGCGGGTCGTCCCAGAACGCCGCCTGGACCCCGTCCCCGTGGTGCACGTCCACATCCACGTACGCGACCCGCTCGGCCCCCAGCTCCAGCAGCCGCGCAATCGCCAGCGCCGCGTCGTTGTACACGCAGAACCCGGCGGCCCCACCCGGCATCGCATGGTGCAGCCCGCCCGCGAAGTTCACCGCGTGCTCGGCCTCTCCGTGCCAGACCGCCTCCGCGGCCGCCACCGACTGGCCCGCGATCAGCGCCGACGCCTCGTGCATCCCGTGGAAGGCCGGATCGTCCATCGTCCCCAGCCCGTACGACCCGTCGGCCACCTCCGGATCCGCGGACACCACGCGCACCGCGGCCACGTAGTCCTCCCGGTGGACCAGCCGCAGCGTGGAGTCCCCCGCCGCGCGGGCCGCCCGTACCTCCATCTCCCGGTCCAGCCCGAAGGCACGCACCAGGCCCATGGTCAGCGCCAGGCGCACCGGGTCCATCGGATGGCTCGGTCCGAAGTCATACCTCGTTACCGCCTCGTCCCACATCAACAACCCGCGGCCGCTCATGCCCGACACCGTATCGGGCGCCCTCCGAGCCGAACGAACGGGCGTGGAAGAGTGTCACCAGCACCAGCGCCATCGGCACGAGCATCGCGCCCCGGTAGCTCCAGGCGTCCCCGATCCCGCCGACGAGCGGCGATCCGATCAGGAAGCCGACGTAGTTGAAGATGTTCAGCCGCGCGATGGCCGTATCGGAAGCCCCCGGGAAGAGGCGCCCCGCGGCCGCGAAGGTCTGCGGCACGATCACGCACAGCCCGATCCCCAGCAGCGTGAACCCGAGCATCCCCGCCCACGCCCCGGGCGCCGCCGCCACCACCGCGAACCCGGCGGCCGCGACCAGCGTCCCGATCCGTACGACGGTCACCGCCCCGAAGCGCCGCACACCCAGGTCCCCGACGGCCCGCCCGATCAGCGTGGTCACCATGTACACGTTGTACGGGACCGTCGCCAGCTGCTCCGAGCTCCCCAGCACGTCCTGGAGGTACTTGGCGCTCCAGTTCGAGACGGTCGAGTCCCCGATGTACGCACACGCCATCACCAGGCACAGCGGCAGCAGCAGCTTGAACCCGCCGGCCCCCAGCCCCTTATCCGGGACTTCCCCCTCGCCGCTCCGGCCGACGTAGAACCGGCTCCCGTAGAAGGCGAGCGGCAGCAGCACCACCACCGCCGGCAGGTACGAGGAGAACAGCGACAGATGCCAGTGCGCCCCGGCCCAGGCCGCGGACGCCCCGACGATCCCGCCGAGGCTGTACGCGGCGTGGAAGCCGAGCATGATGCTGCGCCCGTACGCCCGCTGCAGGCTGACCCCGAGCATGTTCATCGAGGCGTCCAGCGCGCCGACGGACAGCCCGAACGCCCCCAGGGCCACCGCCACATGCCACATCGTGCTGCCGGCCCCGACCCCCAGCAGGGAGAGCAGGACCAGCGGCTGCGCCCACCGCAGTACGGCGGCGGGCCCGACCCGCTTCACGAGGTGCTCGGTGGCGACGCTGGAGACCCCGGCGAGAACCGGCACGGCGGCGAGGAATGCCGGCAGCAGCCCGTCGGATATCCCGTACCGGTCCTGGATGGCGGGGATCCGCGTCACGAGGAGGGCGAAGGTCACGCCCTGCACGAAGAAGCTGAACCCCAGGGAGCCCCGGCCCCGGCGCAGCCGTACGTCTTCTGTCATGGCGGCACAGCGTAGGCCCGTGGGCTACCCGTGGGTAGAGAGATCACACAGGCAGTTCCAGAAGCCCCGTCAGCTCCTTCATCTCCCCGAAGAAACCGGTGGCCCCGGCCAGCCGCTCGGCAGGCATCATCCCGGTGAACCCGTACACGTCCATCCCGGCGGCGACGGCGGCCTGCACCCCGAGCGGGCTGTCCTCGATCACCACGCACCGCGACGGCTCGACGCCCATGGCCCGGGCCGCGTGCAGGAACAGATCGGGAGCGGGCTTCCCCTTGCCCACGTCCTGCGAGCTGAAGATCCACTCCTCTTCGAACCACCCGTCGAGCCCGGCCGCCCGGTGCCCGACCCGGATCCGCTCGTGGCTCCCGGAGGAGGCCAGGCAGTACGGCACCCCGTGGGCGGTCAGCGCTCCAAGTACGTCCACCACGCCGGCGACGGGCGTCAACTCCCGCTCGAACGCGGCGAACGTCCGCGCGTGCAGGGTCGCATCGAACGCGGCGGGCAGCCGCTCCCCGGTCCGCTCGAGTACGAGATCGTGCACTCGGTGCACGGCAGCACCCATGTAGTCGCGGATCGAGTCCTCGTACGAGGTGGGGTGCCCCAGCTCGGTCAGGTACCCGGCGAGGATGCTGTTGGCGACCGGCTCGCTGTCCACCAGCACGCCGTCGTTGTCGAAGATGACGAGGTCGTAGCCCATGACCCCGACCCTATGCAAAAGATGCCCGTAAACGCAGAAAAGCCCCGTACCGGATACCCGGTACGGGGCTTTCTACAATGATTGTTCGGCGGCGTCCTACTCTCCCACAGGGTCCCCCCTGCAGT